>JABZKC010000021.1 GCA_015257485.1 Nanosynbacter sp.
CTAATAGAAAAGTAAAGTTCCTTCGAAAATGTATCCACAAAAAATTATGAGAGAAGGTGATTTTTGGCATGTCTCTATTCTACCATAAACATAATCAAAAACCAGCAAGCTCATCTACAAATAATCCTATTTTCGTCCAGTCAAATCCCATTACGCATTTTTGCAAAAAATGCAATTTTGCGTAATAGGTGCTATACTTGAGAAAAGGATAAACTATGGCAAGAATTAAACGAAAATACCTAGACGAGATTATTGGCGTAATGGGCACAGAAGATATTAAGGTTATCACTGGCGTAAGGCGAAGTGGTAAGTCCATTCTACTTGATGACCTCAAGAAATATATCAAGAAGAACATTGATGGTACCAATATCATTAGTTTCGACCTTTCTTCCCTGAAATACGAGAAATTGCGAGAATATCACGCTCTAAACGATTATGTCGAGGAGCGATATGCTGAGGACAAAAATAACTTCCTGCTCATTGATGAGGTGCAGATGTGCGAGGGCTTTGAATTAGCGTTAAATAGCCTCCACGCTTCCCATAAATACGACATCTACATCACAGGCTCCAATGCTTTTCTCGCTGGTAGCGACCTTGCCACGCTTTTTGTGGGGCGAACCTACACTATTGAAGTCTATCCGTTCTCTTTTGCTGAATTTGTCGAGTATTTTGGCTACAAGGATAAATACGAAGCCCTAGAGAAGTATGTAGAGGAGGGTGGCATTGCTGGTTCGTATGAGTATGACACTATCAAGAAAAAATACAACTACATCAAGGAAGTCTACGATACGATGATTGTGCGAGACATCGAAGACAAGCACGGAGTGAAAAACCCAGCCGTGATGGACGGTGTATCTGACTTTCTGATGGATAACATCTCGAAACCAACCTCTGCTCGCAACATTGCCAATGTTTTGAAATCTAACCATCTCGAAGCGACCGATAAAACTATCGGTGCGTATGTGAAATACCTCTGCGAGGCGTATGCGTTCTATAAGGTGCGACGCTATGACATCAAGGGCAAGCGTTACCTCGTATCTACGGATAAATACTATTTATCAGACCACGCTTTCCGTTACGCCAAACTCGGCACAAAAACGCCAAACTTCGGCGATGTTTATGAAAATATCGTAGCGATAGAGTTGATGCGGAGGGGTTACGAGGTGTATGTTGGAGCAATGCGGAACGGCGAGATTGATTTTGTCGCAATCAAGGATGGTGAAAAAACTTATATCCAGGTTTCCTATATGATTACAGAGCGTGAAACGATGGAGCGTGAAGTCGCTCCTCTCATCAATATACCTGGTGGCTATAGCAAACTCCTCATCGCTGGCACGAGGCAACACGAGATGCGATATGAGGGTATCTGCATTGTTGATATTGCTGATTGGCTACTGGAGGGCTAAAAGTTGTTCTGGACCTTAACGGTGCACTTGATTTTTTATACAAAGTATTGTAGAATATACTTGTTTCTACGTTAAGCTAAAAACATAGCTTTGTTCTTTAAGAAAGGGTGGTGATCATGTATGTCAAGAAATCCAGAATTAGATAGACTTAAGTCTATGCAGCAGTCATTTTTTGAACAAAGGCAAGTTGCTTTTCAGAAATTTATGGATTTACAAAAGCAAACTAATGTGGTTTACGATACTATGCAGGCGTGTTGGGATGAACGTGTCCGCGCTAGGGAGCGTATGAGCCATGAGTTTGAGGTAATGCAATCTACGCGTTCATCCCGTGATTTTGTTTGGGGTGCGTATATGCAAATTCGTGATCGTAATAATTCGCGAATCGAGTCTTTAAAGCATGAAGCCGATGTCCACCATCGCGCTATGCAGAAATGCTTCGATGAGGTTAGTAATGTATATCTGCATGGTGATAAAGCTGATGTTCCATATTTTTCCCGACGAGGATATGAGCATAGAGATCGCTGCAATGCATTGAATGCCGAAATATCGGAACTTGCTCGTGAAATTAAACAGGCTAAATCTAAGGCGGAGACTTTGGCTCCAAAAACGGATTCGTCAATGTTTAGTCGTGCAAAAGCTGCTTTTGAACTTGCAAAATCTAGGCACGAATTAGCGCAGGTGGGATTTAACGAGTTAAAGTCTCGATGTGACTCTGCTAAGTCTGATTTCGATCGTCTTCATGAACAACTTAAGCAGGTCCAATCTGCCATCATTCATAAGCTTGAAGAGGTGAAGTCGGACCAAAATTCAAAAAATGCCACTTGATTGACAAAGTAGATATTGCACTTGTTCATAAAAAGCGAGATGCTATATAACCAAATACTAAGACCGGCACTAGTTGCCGGTCATTTTAATTTATTGCGTTTTTTGAATATACTGACTAGGTGTATTTAGATAGGTTTGCATTTTCTCCTCCTCTCTGATATAATGTAGCAAGTTACCAAAGACAGTGACGGAGTAATCTTAATAAGGTCACCGAGGAAAATCTTCTAAATTATTTTTCTGGTAACGAAAATTAAAAATTCGTAAACTTTTTAATAAAAAATTTTAACAATCAAGGGAACTTTTTATGGCAATTTCTAAAGATAAAAAGAATACATTGGTTGCAGATTTAACTAAGCTTTTATCAGAAGCTAAACTTACCGCTTACGCAAACTATCAAGGTTTGTCTGTGGCTGAACTCGAAGAGTTGCGTCACAGTGCTCGTGAGCAGGGTGTGAAAATCAAAATCGTGAAGAACCGCTTGGTTCGTGTTGCGATGAATGAAATCGCTGTCTACAAAGACACCGACACTACTCACCTCACTGGCCAATTAGTTTATGCTATTTCTGATACCGACGAAATCGCTCCTGCTAAGATTTTGGCAGAGTTTGGTAAGACCCACAAAGCTTTCGAACTTTTGGGTGGTTTTTCTGAAACTGGTAACGCCTTGGATACCGCAGAGATCAATGCTCTTGCAGCTCTTCCATCCAAGAACGAATTGGTCGCCCAGGTGGTGGCTCAATTGCTTTCCCCAGTCAACGATTCCATCTCAGCTCTCGCTGGTGGTCTTTCCGGAATTGTTTCTGGCTTAGAAAACAAGTAACAAGTGTACTATTAATAACAAATTTAATTTTTCGAAAGGTCTAATATGGCTGATATTAAAAAACTTGCTGAAGAATTAGTAAATCTTACTGTTCTTGAAGTAAACGAACTCAAAAATACTCTCAAAGATGAATACGGTATCGAACCAGCTGCTGCTGCTGTTGCTGTTGCTGCTGCTCCTGCCGCTGCTGCCGAAGAAGAAGGCAAATCTGAATTTAACGTCGTCCTTAAGGACGCTGGTGCTCAAAAGATCGCTGTTATCAAGGCTGTTAAAGAAGCTACCGGTCTTGGTCTTGGTGAAGCTAAAGCCCTCGTTGATGGTGCTCCTTCAACCGTAAAAGAAAACGTCAAGAAAGACGAAGCTGAAGCTTTGAAGAAAACTCTCGAAGAAGCTGGTGCTGTCATCGAATTAGCTTAATTAAAACTCTGAAGTTTACGAATTTACCTAAAATATCCCACATTAGTGGGATATTTTTTCTGGTATCAGTTATCATTTAACGACGCTATAATAAGTGGTGATTTTTGACATTAATTAGTCTTGAAAATGCTATGGACTTTTTTATTTTATTATGCTAATGTTAAATTAAATAATATTTTGGGAGAATGAATGTAATTAATGAGTAATTTTTTTGATTTCGGTTGGGGGGGGGATTTTTATTGTTTCTTGTCGAAATATTTAAGATCTAGAAGAGTGCCACTATTAGTGGTTATGACATTTTTGGCTACGGTTTTCATAAATTTTATGAATATAAAGAATATTTATGCATCTACTGCGTCCTTGTCGGTGAGTGGTGATTTGAATTTTGGTAGCGTGGAGCCCGCTGCTTCTGGATCTGAATACGTAAAAACCATAGGAGTTCATGGTGAAACTGATAGTATGATGGGTTATAAATTGTATATGTCTGCTGGCAGTGATGACACCTCGCTTTCTGGAAGTAACTGGAATTCATTCAAAATAAAATCTCTAGAGGGCAAAGAGCAGCCTTTATGGTATGTAACTCCAGTGTGTACTAATTGCTATGGATATGTTGTCGATCGCACTAATGGCTATGAATATAGTGCTATACCAAAACTAAGTGCGCCTGCGATACTAAAGAAGTCAGGTGATAAGGGCGAATTTGACCTTAAATTTAGTCTCGGGATGAGATTGGATAATAAGGTGGTTCCGGATAGCTATAAAAATACTGTTGTATTTTCTTTGTTGGCTAAAGATGATGTGGTGGCAAAATTAGATATCGGAAGAAATGTGAATAAAGCAATTAAGAAGGCGCTTGGTGTAACGGACGAAGAATATTTGAGTCACCCAGAGAAAACTATGGTAACTAGTGGGCGTTTTGCTCTTGATAGCTTTAAGATTTCAAATGAAAAAGAAGGTGAAATAGATGAGGACAAAATTTTTAAAGTTTCTACGGATGATTCCCCTGTGCCAATTTATCTTGGCATAAATACTTTTGATACTAATAGTAGGCACAATCTTTTAATGTGGTCTGATGCTTCAATAATTTCCTTCCCGGAGGATATGTCCTATTTCTTTAGTGGAGTAAAGGCTTCTATTGGATATTTTACGTATGGAGAAGAGATGGGTCGTAGGAATATAGACACAAAAAATATAAAGAATTTATCTCACTTTTTTCACGGAGCAGATCTTTATATGATTGATGATACTCATGATAAATTGTTTGATAATCTTATTGACAATGAGAATGTAATTACTAATTTAGATTCTATGTATGAAAATGCTCAAATTAAAGATGCTTTTTATATGCCGTCAAAAAATTTAGATCATGTAAAAACCGCACGAAATATGTTTAAAAATTCACAATTCAAGACGATGTATTTTACGGATTTAAAAATATCTGGAATAGAGGACATGACGTCGATGTTTGAAAATTGTCCAAGACTTTATCATCTAGATATGAGCGAGATGTCGACGGGGACGCTTACGAGTATTAAAGATATCTTTAAGGGTAGTAATGCTCTTTCTAAACTGATATTACCTAAGGTATTTAATACTAGTAAAATTACAGATATGAGTTATTTGTTTGCGGACAAAAGTAGCTTAGGGGAGCTAATAGGGTTTAAGGTAATAGATACTAGCAGCGTCGTGAATATGAGTCATATGTTTGATAATTGTGTGCGAAGATTTATTTTTGTTACAGAGGGGGTATTTGATAATTTTAATACAAGTAAAGTGGAAGATATGTCGTATATGTTCGCTAATGCTGGTAGGTATTATCTCAATGAAGCTCCTTTTCCGCTTAAGCTTATTACTTCAAGTGTGAAAAATATGGAGGGGATGTTTAAGGGGTGGAATGTAAAAATTGATATTTCTAGTTTTAATTTTGGAAATGTCGAAAATATGTCAAAGATGTTTATGGATGGATGTGAGGATTCGTGTGTGAGATATGAGGATCATAGTGCGGTGGAGAAAATTAAATTTCCGGGATCTGGTGTTATTGCGCCAAAGTTGACTACGATAGAAAAATTTTTTGCATATAACCAGACAATGAAAGATTTTACTCTGCCTGTTTTTTCTGCTCCAAAGCTTTTAAATGCTAATTATGCTTTTGCATATTTATATGATGCAAATAAAGTAGATTTAAGCTCAATGTACGTTCCAAACCTAGAGAATATGGAATATATGTTTACTTATGTTGGAAATTATAGAGATTTAACGGAATTTAAGTTATTTACGCATCCACTTCAGAATATAAAAACATTAAAGCATGCATTTGATAATATGTATGTACATTACTGCTTGGATAAAACATTGGATTTGAGCAATTTTAATGTTTCTAAAGTGGCTGATTTCTCGCATCTTTTTGATTATTTTTGGGCAGACGAGCTAAATCTTACTGGGTGGGATACAAGTAAGGCAGAAGACATGAGTTATCTATTCTCTCAGGCTGAACCGGGAAAGGTATATGTGTCAGATAGTTTTGTAACATCTAATGTTGTAAATTCAGAGCGGATATTTTTTAACGCCGTATTAACCGGTCAACAGGGGTCAAATGCTATGAATAAAGATATTTCGTATGCGCGTATTGATGGTGGTGCGGCAAACCCAGGGGCATTTTGGAGGAAGTAATTAGAATTTAATAAATTATTTATGAATATGTAATATCTGCATAGTTAAAGCCTCGAGTGAGTATCTCCTCGAGGCTTTTTATTTTTTGTTTTATATGTGATTATGGTTTCTTCCAGAATGCACCAGGGTTGGATGGTCCACCATCGACGTGAGCATAGGATATGTCATGACCAGGCACGGAAGTTCCCTGTTGTCCTCTAAGATTATCAAAAGATCCACCGAAAATTCCGTTTGATGCGGTGACATTTGTAGTAACGAAAGTGTCAGATACGTAGATTCTTTCAATATAGGAAGAATCATAAAACATTCTAGTCATATTCGTTACTTTGCTCGTATCCCAACCAGTAAGGTCTAGTTCTGGTTTTGCCCAAACTTCTTCAAAGGTTGAAGCCATATTGGTGACATTTCTTGTGTCGAAGGTATTTACTACTGGATGCCAAGTCCGTGCATGGTAAAGGAAATAAGAAAGATCTTTTACGTGTGAGGTGTTTAAGTTGAAATTGACGGTTGCTTCTCTTGGCATAAAATATTCACGATTATTTGAAAACATATGTTGCATATTTTCGACGTTTGAAGTATCGAAATCGTCAATGTCAAATTCGGTGACTCGGTTCATACTGGAGAACATGTAGCTAGTGTCTTTAAGTGATGGCGCAGTGATTTTGGGGGCCTTAACTTTTTGAAAATTAGTATTACCTTTAAAAGCACCACTTAAAGTAATGAGTTTCGGTGCATTTTGGTGAGATGGCCATTTTATATCGGAGACACCAGGTTCGGCAAAGATATCAGACATATCTTCGACGTTGTCGAATCGAAAATTTGAGAGATCAATTAATGGCCCGCTATGACTTTCAAACATTCCCTTCATATTCTGAGCTATACTAGTATTAAATGTGGCTGGAAACACTACTGGATTCTTGGTGTAAGTTGATGCAAACATATAGGAAATATCAGTAACTTTATTAGCTATAAGTTTAGAAATTATATCGTCCATATAGATATTTCTTACATTGAAATACATACGGCTTAAATTAACTGCATTGTCAAGGCGAAGTTTATCGATGTGATTAATTGTAGTGAGTGATGTGCAGTTTTCAAACATGGAGTTAAAATCGGTCGCAGTGGTGGAATTGAGATTATTCGGTAAAGTAAGAGATTCTAGGCTTTCATCATTTTTTAAAAAATTTTTGAAAGAAGTGTTTTGAGCAAAACTTAGATTGGTGAGATCGAGCGACACGAGATAATCGCAGAATTCAAACATAGATTCGGCGTTGGTAATATTTTCACCCATAGGCTCACTGTGATCTAGTGTAAGATTTTTGGCTTTAAGATTTTTAAACATAAAAGACGTATCTTTAGCCTGCTTGAGATTTATTTTGGATAAATCTAATGTTGAAGAATTACTGTAATTTTTTGTATCCATGAACATTTTGGAAAAATTTTCAGTTTTATTAAATGTCGCACTTGGTAGTGAGAGTTGATATATCTTTGACCCCTCAAACATTGACGAAGCGTCTACTGTATTACTGAACGTAGCTTGATCTAAAGAAATCTTGGATGCCGAGGAATTCTTAAACATCGATGAAGCGTCCATAACGCTGTTAAATGTAGCATTATCTAGGGATATTTTTGATGCTGAAGTATCCTTGAACATATTTTTGGCGGATGGGATATTTTTGAAGGATGCTGTACTTAGATTAATTGTACTAAATTTACTATTTTCAAAAGCTGATTCTGCATTTGTTACGACATCTCCATTAAGTGTAGATAGATCAATATCATGATTGGCATCTACATCCTTAAATGCACGTTTTAAGTTGGTGACATTTTTGACAAAAAGTGGGTTTTCAATTTTGGTGATAAATTCACTTTCGAATGCGGACTCCATATTTTCGATTGGAGAGTCTTTTAGGTATGAAAAAAAGTGCTTACATCAAGCCTTCTATCGTGCCCCATCCATGGACGAGTATTGTGAAAAAGGTGTGAAATATTTTTTACTTGAGAAAAATCTAACATGTTCAAAGTTTTATTGTCTTTGAAAGTAAATTTTGGTTCATAAGTGGTACCATTAATTCCAGCAAAAAGATAAGATAAGTCTTCTGGGAAAACTATCTCCGTGGCACTTGTCCAAATACAGGTAGGTTTCCAATCTTCATAACTTCCAGGATAGATACTGAGATAGACAGTTGCTTCTGAATCTGGCGTGGAAATTACCTGAGTTAACTCTGGCGTAATTAATGGGCTACACTTTTGTCTGGCGATGGCGATTTCTAGACTTGGCACGTAGTTGTAGTCTTCAGGGATTTGTTTGGTTGGATCCGTATAGTATGCTTCATCTTGAATATTAAGAACTTTCCTAATAGCCTGATTAATTTTTAGTCCAGAAACAAGTTTAGCTATTCCTCCGTCATCTTCGGCAAGCATTGAAAAAGTTAGGCTTCCTCGATAATTATCAGAGAGAACATCTTTGCTGATTTGAACTCCTAAGTTGAAATTGATGTGGTCTTCACCTGGATTCTCTCGAACTTTGATCTTGTAAGGGTGGCTTAATTTTGGAATTTCATGATAAATGTTGTCATCTGTTGACTTGAGATTGTATCCGTACAGTGAATTATTTGGATGTTGACTTAGGTTATTATTGCTTCCTGTAACAGATTCTATTTTCTGTGAATTATTTGCATTTGTACCGATTAATGCATTTTCTTCAGAAGCGCTAGAAAAATATAATTGATAGCCAGTAGGGCTGTCTGTCTTAGCAGTAACCTCTAAATGTTTGTAGTAATCTTTAAAATTTACTCCCTCAGTGCCCCATTGATGGTTAATATTTATATTTCCATTTATGGTTATTGAGGCAGTGGTTGCATGAGTATTGCTTCCGCTAAAAATATTAATAATGAAGCACAGAAAGAGATAGGCTAATATTTGGCATAAAACACCATTATACAAAATGTATTTTCGCAGTTTGGTCACTTGAACCTCCAATTAATCGGCCTATCTAGCTTATAGCTAGCATAAGCTTGTTCTTAACACTACTATTTTAGCATAAAAGGATAGCGGATGAAGTGGAAAATTGGAGGTTTGGAGGTTTATTTTTTAGTGAAGAGCCCTGGCTGACCTGGTTTATCGATACGAGCGTAAGTAATATCTTCGCTTCCGGTAGAGATTGTGCCATTACCGCCAACAAACGATCTACCATAACTCGAATAGAAAATTCCATCTGATTTTGTGACATTAGTGGTGACAAAACTCTCTGAGACATAGATGGTCTTAAGGTAATTACTGTCACGGAACATTTCGGCCATATTGGTGACATTTCTAGTATCCCAGCCGGTAAGATCGACGGTAACTATCCAGGTGCAATAAACAAGATTGGACATGTCGGTAACATTGGAAACATTAAGATCGCTGAGATCCAATAATCCATCGCTAGATTTAGCATAATAGAACATATTATGCATGTTGTGAACATTAGAGGTGTCGAAGGAAATTTTGGTTGGAACGTCTAGGGTAAAATGAGTGCCGGCGAACATGCTTTCGACGGTTTCAACATGTGAAGTGTCAAGTCCGGTGAGATCTAGCTTGGTGAGCGAATTAGTGAAGTTGCTAAAGATGAAGCTAAGGTCAGTAAGAACCGTGGTGTTTAATTTTGGAAAAATAGCTTGAGTCAAATAGTGATGTCCTTTGTAGAGACCGCGCAGTGAGGTAAGATTTGGCGCGTTAATGGTGCCGGTCGGCCAGATGATTTGTTTGGCGGAGTAATTATAATCATCTAAAGTCATTTCGCTACTTTTGATGGTTATCCCGCTAAACATCTCCTCCATGGTGGTGACACTATCGAATTGCATATTAGAGATATCGAGCGAAGGGGTTCTGAATCCATTAAACATACTCTGCATATTGGAAATATTATGAGTCTTAAAGGTGGTAGGGATGGTGATGTTCTGACTAGATTTGGTTCGATAGAACATGTATGACGCGTCAGTGATATTTTCGGATTCAATATGCTCGATAAAATCTTTGAGATCGAGTGATGGTAGATTATAAAACATGTGGCTAGTATTGGTGGCGCTGGTTAGTTTAATTTTATCGCCGTTTTCTAAAGTGGTGAGCTTAATACTATCAGAGAGAAATGAACTAAAATCTGTAACATTCGCGGTGTTAAAGATGCTTGGAAGAACGATTTTTGTAATATACGGAAGGTGCTTAAACATGCTAGCAATATTTTCTAGAGGTCCTGTGGTGATATTGTGAAGGTCAATTTCCTCGAGACTGGCGCAATCTTGGAACATGCTCGACATATCAGTAATGTGGTTGCCACCCATGGGTGAAGAATTGAGATTGAGTTTACCGATTTTAGATTTTTGGAACATACTAGAAAGATTTTCCGCGGAGGCGAGGGATAATTTCGGTAAATTGACAGCCAGAGTATAGTAACCACTTTCTTTGAGGAAGTTATTAAAATTGGTAGTACTAGCAAAGGTGGCGCTAGAGAGATCAAATTCGGTTAATGGTACTTTTTCGAACATGGAGCCTGCATCGGTGGATTTGGCAAAAGTGGCTAGGGGTAGAAGAATTTTGGCCGATGTGCTGTTCATAAACATGCTATTAGTATTCGTGGTTTCATCAAAAACGGCCTTTGGTAGCTGAATACTCGAAGAGCTTTGAGTGTCTTTAAACATTTTTTCGGTATTTTTGGTTTTGGCGAAGGTAGCGTTATCTAGGATAGCTTGACCGATACCACTACCTTCGAACATAGACTGAGTGTTTTCGGCTTCACCGATAATCCAATCGGAAAAATTAACTTGATTTAGGGATTTAGTATTGCGGAAGGCATAGGCGAGATTTTTAGCGCGATTCACAATATTGGCGAATTTTTCAACGGTTTGAACTTTGGAATTTTCGAAGATAGATTCGGCGCTTTCGATAGGGGAATCTTTGAGATATTCAAAAAATCCTGAAGCTTCGAAGGAACTGTTGTTCCATGCGGCAGTGTTGTGAAATAGATGGTCGAGATTTTTGACTTTCTTAAAATTTAGGGTGGACTTACTGCGATCGTCGGTGAAATTAAAGTTGGCATGATAATCGGTCCCGCCAAGACCAGCATACATATAGGAAAGATCTTCTGGGAAGACTAATTCTGTAGCATTACTCCAGATACATAATTCATCCCAGCCGTTACGATAGCCACCGAGATATACTTCTGCATCGGAATCTGGCAAGGAGATAACCGAGGTGCGTTCTTTGGTAATACTATCACTGCATTTTTTTCTACTTACGGTAATATTAAGCTCTGGCCATAGATTGTTCGGAGTGGTAGTAAGCGGGTTATCGAGATAGCTGGCGTCGGTAATGCCGACGGCTTTTTTGATGGCCTTATTAATTTCGATACCATTGACTAGTTGGGTGGAAGCTTGATCTTCGGCTAGGAGAGTGAAAACTAGATTGCGATGATATTCGCCAGGCCGTGCAGAAGATTCGAGCTCGAAGCCGAGATTGAATTTGACAGTATCGGCAGTAGTAAGTGGATCTTTGACTTGTTTGATTTTGAGCGGACTACTGAGGCTTGGGATGTGGTGATAGATTTTGTCGTCAGCATCTTTGACATTGTAGCCATATTGATTATGCATATCCCTAGAAAGTACATAATTAGAACCATAGACAGAAGGGATGGAATAGTCGTTCTTAGGGTCGCTGCTCACTAATGAACTGTTCTCACTGTCGCTACTAAAAAGTAATTTGTAACCCAATGGGCTATTAGTATTGACAGTGATATTGATGGATTTGGAAAACTCCATTCTACTTCCAGTCGAAAAATCGGTTTCGACTTTAACTTCACCGGGCATGCCTAGTGAGGCAGTCGAGGCATACGTGCTTTTGAAGCGCAGCAAACAAAATAAAGTACTGGTTAAAAAGATTGATAATATAGTAAAAACCGACCTACCACTTACGACCTGTCCATTTCCTCGCTTTGACACGGTTTATTCTCCAATTTATGTTATTTATCTAGCCCTAATAGATAAATTTATGTTTATGCATTTAATTTAATTTTAGCATAAATGGAATAAGATGGCGAAGAGAAATTGATGTAAAATTTAATAAATATCGATTAAATTGTTAAACGCCTAAAAAAATAAGCACCCGGGTTAGTGGTGCTTATTTTAGAGATTCAAGAGCTTAGTTGTAGATATTTTCTACAGCGATGGAAGGACCCATGGTGGTAGAAATAAAGATGCTCTTGATGTATTGACCCTTGATAGAAGCTGGCTTCATAGATTTCAAAGAATCCATGAAGACGGCAGCATTCTCATTAAGTTGGTCGAGGGTGAAATTGGTTTTACCGACACCGATGTGGACGATGGCTTGCTTGTCGACACGGTATTCGACCTTACCAGCCTTAGATTCCTTGACGGCTTTCTCGATATCGAGGGTGACGGTACCAGCCTTTGGATTTGGCATCAAACCTTTAGGGCCGAGCAAGCGAGCGAACTTACCAAGTTTTGGCATGTAAGCTGGGGTAGAAATGAGAACGTCGAAATTGAT
>JABZKC010000022.1 GCA_015257485.1 Nanosynbacter sp.
GAAGATAACTACTTAAAAACAGCTTGTTCCGAATTGTTTAACTAAACCAGCTATTTTTTATGATTTTTTATGAATGGGATTAAATGGGCAGGGGGTTTGTATTTTTTCTGCATTGATTTTTATTATGTGTGATTAAAGAGCGAGGCAAGACTTGCGGTTTTATCTTTGGTTTTATGATAGATAAAAGGGGCGAGACTTACAGTTTTCTCTTTGGTTTTATGATAGACTAAGAGAAAGGAGAAGATAAAAGAATATGGAATCGGAAAGACTGATTTTAATTACCAATCCGGGCAGTAGTTCACGTAAATACGCGCTCTATAAAGGCATGAAAGAACTTTGTTCTTTACACTTTGAATTTGAAGGTAAGAAAATTGTCTATACTTTAAAAACTGGTAATCAGAAGAAGAAGGTAGTGACGGATTTTAAGGCGCTTTCAGAAGTGGCGGGAAATCTGGAAAAAATCTTAATTGAAGAAGAATTTTTAGGAGGCGTTTCGAAATTAAGTGCGATTTTGGCTCGCGTGGCGGCTCCAGGTGCCTATTTTGCTAATGATCATATCGTAGATAAGGAATGTTTTAAGGAACTAGAAATTGCGAGAACTCGCGCCCCACTGCATGTTCCAGTGGTGATGGACGAAATCATTGAGTTAAAGAAGTGCTTTGATTCAGTACCGGTGATTGAAATTTCAGATTCGAACTTCCACAATTCAAGACCAGAACTGGCTAAGGCTTATTGTATCGACCAGAAGCTGGCGGAAAAGTTTGATATTAAAAAGTGGGGATTTCATGGTTTGTCGGTTGGCTCAGTGGTACGTTATATGAAGCAAAACGAAATCTTACCGGAGAGATTAGTGGTTTGTCATATTGGTTCAGGGGCTTCGATTACGGCGGTCTATAAGGGTAAATCCCACGATACGACAATGGGGTACACTCCACTAGAAGGCGTAATGATGGCAACGCGTGCTGGATCAATGGATGTGGCGGCGGCGATGGCAATAAAACGTGCTTTGAAGATTGGAGATGACGTCGAGCTTGAACGTTATTTGAATAAGCAATGTGGTCTACTTGGTGTTTCTGGGATATCAGACGATCTTCGTACAGTAATTCAATTACGTGACGAGGGTGATAAGATGGGGTCATTTGCGTACTCTCTTTATATTTATCGCCTGCAGGCCTGTATTAGTCAGATGATTGCTTCGATGGGCGGCGTCGATGCCCTGGTCTTTACGGCGACCATTGGCGAACGTTCAGACGACGTGCGTAGACAGGTGATTCAGAAGATGAAATATCTTGGCCTTGAACTCGATGCGGAAAAGAATACTGGTGAAATGCCAGAACGACATACGCTTATTTCTAGTGAAGAGTCGAAGCCAATTTATGTGGTGCGCACTGACGAAACGAGCGAAATGATTGAACGCGCAAACTTGATTTTGGCGGAATAAGGACGTGAAATGAAAAATATAGTGCGATGAGCACTATATTTTTTAGTTTTGATCGTCGAGTCCGTCGAGCAATTTGAGGCTCTCACTACTTGGTAAGGATTCGACATTTTTGAGTTTACGCTCAATGACACGAGAAGTGGTGGCAGCGGCATCGATTTTATTGGCGGATTCCTGAAGTTTCTTTTTGGTAGCTTCGAGGAGGTCGCCAAATTTACCAAATTGACTTTTAACGGCACCCAGAATTTGCCAGACTTCACTACTGCGTTTTTCAATGGCGAGAGTACGGAAGCCCATGAGAAGGCCAGAAAGAATAACTGGCAAAGTACTTGGTGAAGCGATGGTGATATGGAATTTTTGGCGGATTTCATCGTCGAGGCCAGGAATGCGGAGGATTTCGGCGTAGAGCGATTCGGTTGGTAAGAACATCATAGCGAACTCAGTGGTGTGTGGTGGGTCGATATATTTGGCGGAAATTTTCTTGGCCTGCTCTTTGACATCGATAGCAAGGGCTTTTTGGAATTTTTGAATTTCCGTTTTATCGCCCTGTTCATAGGCGGCAATTAGGCGTTGATAATTCTCGACTGGGAATTTACTATCGATTGGTAAGAAAACTTGAGCGGATTCATCTTTGCCAGGCATTTTGACGGCGAACTCGACACGATCACTGGAGCCTTTTTTAGTAGCAATATTTTCACAATATTGGTCTGAACTTAGGGTGTCACTGATGATGTTTCCAAGTTGAACTTCACCATAAATTCCGCGGGTCTTGACGCCTTCCATGACCTTTTTTAGATCACCGACGCCATTAGCGAGAGTCTTCATTTCGCCAAGACCTTGATAGACCTGGGTAAGTTGGGTGGAAATAGTTTTGAAGCTCTCATTAAAGCGTTTCTCGACGGAAGCCTGAAGTTTTTCGTCGACAGTTTGGCGCATTTCCTCGAGTTTCTTGGTGTTATGATCTTGAAGTTCGCGGACACGAGTATCGAGGGTCTTCTGGACGAGGCCAAAATTATCGGAGATTTCTTTGCGATTTTCGCGGAAATTGGTGCCGATGTCCTTAGTGACGCGATCGACATTGGTTTCGATACGAATCATGCGTTCGTTCATATTGGCAAAAGTTTGCGTGGTTTGATCCTGCAAAGTGGCGATACGATTTTTGAGTTCTGGTAAATCAGTATTTTTCTGATTGGTTTTCGAAAAAACGATAAATAAAATAATTAAATTAATGACCGAAACGATGAGTAAAATAAGTGTGGTAATATCCATGAAATCCTCTTATGCTAATAAATAAATTATAACACAAAAACAGAGAGGAAAAATGACTATAATGAAAATTAAAGATTAGCGCAGATATTTAATGTGGGGTTTAAATAAATTAGAGATTAGTGCGATTATTTAGAGCAGCACTTAGGGTAATTTGATCAGCAAAAGACAGATCGACGCCGAGTGGAAGGCCGCGGGCTAGACGCGTGATGGTAAGTTCGGGATATTTTTCCGAAAGCATTTTTTGTAAAAGCAGAGCCGTACTCTCCCCTTCGACGCTCGGATTAGTGGCGATAATAATTTCTTTAACTGCGTCATTTTTGACGCGAGAAATCAATTCTTTGATATGCAGAACTTCTGGAGTAATACCGTCAATCGGTGAAATGGCGCCGCCTAGTACGTGATAGGTACCACGATATTCTTTGGTTTGTTCAAAGGCATAAATATCTAGTGGTTCTTCGACGACAAGAACAGTAGTCTTATCACGTTCGGGTGAATCATAAAGTGGCGAAACTTCCTCGTCGGCATTGATTAAAGCAAAAGTAATTGGGCAGGTTTTGACCTGTTCGTGCAAATTGCTCAAAGCGTTAATGAGTTGTTCAGAAATTTTGCGATCGCTACGAAAAAGATAGGTCGCGTAACGCTCTGCGGTTTTGTTTCCGACGCCAGGTAATTTGCCAAGGGCGTCAATAGTATCAGTGAGAGCTCTAGGGAGCATTAAGCGCCAAGTCCTAGATTGCCAAGTTGGCCCATCAAAGGCTTCATTTTGTCGGCAGCAATTTCTTGGGCTTTAGCGTAACCATCGCGGAAGCAGTTTTCAATCCAGCGTTCGAGCTCGGTAATATCTTCGAGGTCCACACGTTCTGGATCGATGGTAACTTTTTTTACTTTCAGCTCACCAGTAATCTGTACTACGACGGCACCGTCGCCGGCTTCTACTTCTACGATTTCATTTTTGAGATCTTTTTGTGCTTTACGAAGTTCATTAAGCATTTTCATCTGGTCAAAGGTAGCACCCATAATTTCTCCTATTATTCTCTATTCTTAATTAATATTTATTATAACATCTCTTACTTCGATTTATAAAGATAGAGACGGTCGGCGTTTTGAGATTTTTCGTTGGCGACGATATGTTCGAGTTCGTAATGTTCCGTATCGGTAATTTTCTCGAAACTAATAATATTATGCTTCTTCGTATTCTCACTGAGATTCGAGATGTATTGATACTTCGGAGTTTTATTGAAGATAGTATGTGAGTTAGCTAAATGAATATAAAAGTTAAGATTTTCTTGATTTTCTGGTAGATAGAGTAAATTATTTTCGTAATAACGATCGAGGAGTTTAATGTCGTTAGTAAACTGGTTGGCAACTGGTGCGCTATAACGATAGCCATAGATAAAATGGTTGAGATCCGAAACGATAACAATGAGCATAAATAGGCCGATTGGCAGTACGCCGATGATTTTGGCATAGGGGTTATATGGGAAGATACTGGACCATTTATGCAGAATATATTTCATACCATGTGCAACTAAAATGGCGAGCGGCAGGATGAATAGAATGATCATTTGCGGATTGAGGCCAGAAATTAATAAGGTAAAAATTGTAAGCAGGAAGGCTATAGAGTTTCGGGAGGCGAAAAAACCTTTGAAGGTGGAAATGAAACCGATAATCGCTAGGGTAATGGCCGGTAAGCCATAAAGTGGAGCGAGGAAGGTGCTTTCGACTAATCCGTTCCAGGTAATCGCTACCCGGATGGCGTTACTAAGATTGTGAAGATAATTTGTTAGAGAGAAATTAGGCATGAGCAGGAGTTCGGTAAAAATCTCTGGGTGTTTAAGACCACGCAAAATTAGTGTGGTAACGGTAGAAATTACCATTAGGCTGAAAAACGCTAGTGGAATTTTTGGCAGATTTTTAAGGGTAAAACGTAGATGCGGATGAACAAAAACGTAGATTAAAATGAAGAAGTCTAAATAAAGCATGTAGGGGGTAAAAATACTTAGACACATAAAAATGCCGAACAGGAAGCACCAGCTGGCCTTTGGTTTGTTTTCTCCTTGGACTTTAGCGCCGAGCCAGAGCAAAAGTGTGGTCCAGAATAAAATCATGATTAAGGCAGTGCCGCTACCAGAGATAAAAAGGAAGCTGGAAGAAAGCACAGTAATAATGCTGGCCATGATGGCAGTGTTGTTTTTGAACCAGCGGTTAAGGAGAAGAATAATTAAAATACAGGTAATCGCGCCAATAATTACACTCGGTAACATAATTGTGTAGGGTGAGACGCCGAAAATTTTGAAGATTCCCTTTTGGAGTAAATGATAAGGCAAATCGACAATCACTTCGCGAAAAATCGTGTGGCGATTCAATTCAAAGGTTTTGGTGGTGAAATTAAATTCGTCATTCGAGAGGCCATTCGGAGTGATGAGTGGTAAAAAGAAAAGTAAACCGGTGAAAATTAATCCAAGTAATAAATAGCCAAGTTTGAAACGATGGCGAAATAAGAAAAATTTGTTTGGATTGAGTTTACCCACATTTCTATTATAGCAAATTTAAGCAAAAACTTAAAAACGATCGCAGTTTGGTTCTTCGAAATAGGGAGAGTTAAGATTTTTAATAGACGAAAACTTAGATTTATTCGCGGGTTTTGTCGAGATTCATAAAGCGAAGCAATTCTGGGTGGAAATAAAGTTCAATCTTACCGATGGCACCGTGGCGGTGCTTGGCTATGAGCAGCTCGGTGATGTTGGTCGGTTCGTAGCCTTCTTCTTGGTGGTAATAGTCGACACGGTGCAGGAACATTACAAGGTCGGCATCCTGCTCAATGGAACCAGATTCACGCAGGTCGGAAAGTACTGGTCTTGGATCATCACGGCCGGTGACACTACGGGAGAGCTGAGCCAGAGCAATTACGGGAATTTCAAGTTCACGGGCGAGAATCTTGAGACCACGAGAAATTTCCGTCACCTCTTGCACGCGGTTACCAGCATAGCGGTCAGAACCAGTAATCAACTGGAGGTAGTCAACAATAATCAGTCCAATATTATGATCATGGTGAGCACGGCGAGCTTTGTTGCGAAGCTCTAAGATCGTCATGGAGCTGGTGTCATCTAAATAGAGCGGAATTTCACCCATTTCGCCCAGGGCATCGCCAATTTTAGCAAAGTCATCGTTGGAGATATTACCAGTACGAATACGCCAAGAGTCGACATTCGAGGTGGTGGAAATGATACGGTCGACAATTTCGTTCTTTGCCATCTCCATAGAGAAGAAAAGTACACCGCATTTGTTAATGCCAGCGATGTTGTAGGCGAGGTTTTGAGCGAAAGTGGTTTTACCCATGGCCGGACGCGCACCGATAATAATCAGGTCGCCTTTTTGGAGGCCGGCGGTTTTGTTGTCAAGGTCACGGAAACCAGTCTTAAGACCACGGAGAGCACCTTTATTTTTGCTTAACATTTCCATACGGTCATAGGCGTCGACCAGGAGGTCAGAAAGTGCAGTGTAATCGGTTTTAGTGTTATGGTCAGAAACCGCGAAGAGTTCTTTTTCGGCTTGTCCCAGCATGGCGTCGACTTCATTGGCGGAATCGTAAGCTTTGGTGGCAATTTCGGTACCAGCTTTAATAAGGCGACGGCGGATCGAGGCTTGTTCGACGAGATTAGCGTAAGACAAGACGTTGGCGGCGGTCGGTACGGCCATGGTGAGACTGGAAATATAAGTTTCACCACCAACTTCTTTGAGTAGTTTCAAAGCTTTTAGCTCGGAGCGTAAAGTGATGAGATCGATTGGCTGACTGCGTTCATAAAGATTCATCATGGCGCGGTAAATGTGGCCATGAATTTGATGATAAAAATCAATAGGTTTAAGCTTTTCAAGAACATCTGGGAAGGCGGTGCTATCTAGAAGAATGGAACCGAGGAGGGATTTTTCGGCCTCGATATCCTGTGGTGGAATTTTGCCACCAAAAAGACTAGGGTCGTTTTGAGAAATGGTCGATTTTTGCGACCTTGGTTGAGCTGGTTCCGCCATATTGCCTCCTAGAATGGACTATCTTCAAGTTCTTGTATGTTACCCATTATATCAGAAATTGCACTGAGTGAAGCGTCGTCAGATTTTGGTGTGGCTTCCAATTTGCCTGCACTAAATTGATTAAAATCGACGGCGGTACTCGGGGTTTTATGCTCGTCGGGATTCATGATGATAATATTGAGGCCATTAATGGCAGTTTTTAGGACTTCGAGGTTGTTCTTGCTATTTAAAATATTGAACCAAACCTTAGCACTCGGGTAAATTTCTAATTGATTAGATTTGTAGGCAAAATAGGATTTGTTGAGTGGAACGAAAAGAGTTTCTGCGATGTTTCTGATGTTTTCTAAGAAGCCCTTGGCGCTAAAATCACCAGCACCAGAGACAACGGCTTCTGGGATGGTCATGGCTTCGGCCTGAACTTGTTGATTCTGAATCTCTGCGCGTTCCTGGATTTTTTCGGTAAGTTTGGACTTAGAAATTTTGACTAAGCGTTCGCGAATTTCAGGATTAATCGAAGGCTTGGCAGATTCTTCTGAGGCCACTGGAGCCGCTGGCGCTACAGTGGTCACTGGAGTTGCTGGGGTTGTCGGTTCGGCGATAGACATCGGTGCAGCTTTAAAGTGATCTAAAATTAGGGCGACAATGAGTTTGGCGCTGGCAAATTCGCCATTAACGGCGTAGAGCTTTTCGATGAGGTGAAGATTTTTGGTGGTAGGATTTTGCACGATGGCTTTGATAAGGCTTGTCGCGATTCCCTCAGCCTTGTTGCCTTGATTAATGAGTTCTTCGACGAGACTGCGAATTTGGTCGATATTTTCTTGTTCGTAGCTTGCTAGCAATTCTTCAATTAGGACCTGCTTAGGTACACCCAAGGCAGAAGAAACTTCTTCGGTGGTAATTAGGGTGGATTTATCGGCGTGAAGATTACTTAGTTGATCGAGAATCGATAAAGAATCACGAAATGAGCCGCCGCCCTGTTCGATGAGTAATGAAAGAGCGTCTTTTTCGATATTGATCCCCTCTTTTTGGCAGATACCTTCGAGGAATGGTTGCATGATAGATTTATCGGCCAGCTTAAAATGGAAAATCTGTACACGTGAAAGGATAGTGGCGGGGATTTTTTCTGGGTTAGTGGTGGCAAAAATAAAAACAATATGCTCTGGTGGTTCTTCAAGAATCTTGAGGAGCGCATTGAAGGCGTTTTTCGAGAGCATGTGAATTTCATCAATGATGTAAACCTTGTATTTGCCGGTGGTCGGGGCGAGCATGGCTTTGTCGCGTAATTCACGGATATTTTCGACCATAGTAAATACGGCGGCATCAATCTCGATAATGTCGACATAATTATCTTCCAGTTGATAATCGAAATGATTAATTTCGTGAGCAAAAATACGGGCTACCGAAGTTTTGCCGCAGCCCCTGGCGCCGACAAAAAGGTAGCCGTGAGAAATTTTTTGATTGGTGAGTTGAGTTTGTAGCTGACGAATAGTATCGTCTTGACCGACAACATCTGCGAGCTTAAGTGGACGGTATTTACGATAGAGGGCTTTCGTCATATTTAGAGCGACGCCTCGACGGCAGCCCAATTGGCGTCATCGTTGTTCGCTGGAATGACTACTGAAACCTGAGAACCTTCTTTGAGGCGGAAATAGGTTACCGATGCATAAAGAATTTCGTATTCGCGACCATTAACTTCGACAAAATATTTGTCATCATGGCGAATCAAAGTACCGATTACGGTCTTGCGTTCGACTGGCCCGATTTGCTTGTAGAGGAATTTACCTTCCTTCGTGATGGTGAGCTTCATAATGTCACCTTCGACAAGCTTGGACTTGCTGGCGTAGTTGGCTGGAACCGGATAGTTCTTGCCGTCTTGGTCAATCATGATTTGGCCATCAAAGACGCCTTCGATAATCTTGCCTTCGTTATTACTAATGACTACTTCTCTCGGAGTAGTAATGGTTTCTCCGTCTCCGAGCATTGAAATCAAAAGTTCTTTGGCGGCGGCCAAATTGGTTTCTGCTTCTTGAATAAGAGAACGGAGTCGTTTTATTTGTTTTTCTGGTAATTCAGACATCACCTCGCATCCTGTCTGTTTAATAAATATCATTCTAATCGTACGGCCTTTTTAGAAAAATGTCAAGAAAGATAAGGTTAAAATTAGTGGACTTTATGAATAAAATATGTTAAAAAATGCTATTTTTCAAAAAATCGTTTATGATAGAAGTATGATTAAAATTATTGCTGGTGGAAAGAAGCATATTCCAGAGATTGTGGGTCTAATATCGGAATACGAGAAGCGTTTGAAGAAGCCGTTTGATATCAAATGGCAGTTTCTGGAAGAAAAAAAGCTCGAGGAATATTTAGCTAGCTGGCCGTTTACGGGGCGAGAATTCGTAATACTTTTGGACGAGCGCGGAGTGAATTTCAAGAATGGCCAAATTGCGGAAATTATGTCACGCGAGTTTAATTTTGGGAAAGAAATTGTCTTAATTATTGGCGGTGCGTATGGCGTGACGGAAGAAGTGAGGAAGAAGTCTGACGTGGTCTGGAGCTTTTCGAACTTGGTCTTCCCTCACCAATTGATGCGCGTGATGCTAGTGGAGCAGATTTATCGCACACAAGAAATTTTACATGGCGGGAAGTATCATCATGAATGAAATCTAGGATTGATTATTTTTAGTATGGAGTCTACCTTTTTTATTGGCAAGATTTCGCCAATATTTGTTGTAAGGGTCCTGGAACCTTAATGTAAATAATTTATTTACTCCCTAGGGCTTGCGCGTAAAATAACCCTGCACTCCAGGGCGATCCACACGAAGCCAAGTTTTGTCTGCCGTAGATGGATTGGCTAGGTATGAGCCGTTACCACCTCGAAGTTTTTTGCGATTTCTGAACATATTGGAAAAAGCTGTAAGCTTAGATATATCAAAATCATTGTTCGCGTATATTTTTTCTAACTTATCATCAGATGCATAGTCGTTTGAGAGCGAGAACATATCCTCCATATCCGTCACCTTGGAGGTGTTAAAGTTAGTAAGGTTAAGCGAAGTGAGATTGCGCATATTAAAAAACATATTACTCATTTTCATCACTTTGGAAGTGTCAAAGTTAGAAAGATTAAGACTAGTGAGAGACGTGCCAGAAAACATACTATTCATATATGCCACCTGGGAGGTATCAAAGTTAGAGAGATCTAGCGTGGTGAGACTAGACATATAAGAGAACATATAATCCATATATTTCACCTGGGAGGTGTCGAAGTTGGAGAGATCAAGAGAAGTGAGACTAGACATGCCATAAAACATAACTTCCATATTCGTCACCCTCGAGGTGTCGAAGTTGGAGAGATTAAGGGTAGTGAGACTGGACATGTCACGGAACATATATTTCATATCTGTTACCTGTGAAGTATCGAAGTTAGAGAGATCAAGAGTAGTGAGACTAGACATGCCAGAAAACATAAATTGCATATCCGTCACCTGGGAGGTGTCGAAGTTGGAGAGATCAAGCTCTACGATGTTTTTGATTTTTTGTTCATTATATTCTCGATAGAACATCAACCCGCTATCCACATTTAAATAGACCTTCTCCGATTCGGCATAGTAATAAGCTGTTTTATCGGTCGGGTCTAGCCAGAGTTTAATTTCATAATCAGATGCTTCATCATCGATATTTACTGTATTCATGGATGCAGCTGGCGCTACGGAACTTTTCTTGAAGTGCTCAATTTTATCCGTAGCGGCTCCTAAGGCTCTTAGTTTTGTATTAAAATCAGGGCCCTCTGTCATGATGGCGATACGATTATAGTTATTTGTTAAGATAGAAAATACCAACTTATTTGTGTATCTGCCACTTTCAAGATTATCACCTAGCTTCATACCAATTTTGATACTATTCGTTTCATTGCCGTTGGTCTTCACTGTAGTCTGCAAGATTTGCGCTGGAGTAGAAAGT
>JABZKC010000032.1 GCA_015257485.1 Nanosynbacter sp.
ACAACCTTAAGAATGACTCCTATTCAAATGTTGCAAAGGTGCTGAACCCTCTAAGTACTGTTTATGCTTTAACAGAGGTAATTTCATCAAAAAGCTCCGTATTTTCCTACGGAGCTTCCTAATGAGCCACTTATTATAGAGACCTATATCTACATGTTTTCTATGTAGGACTGACTCCTCCTCGCTTAGATCTTTTCTAAAGAAATCGCTACATTCTCACCCTGGACTTTGACGATTTCGTCGTAAGCGAAGTTCCCCTCATTCACTAGTTCTTCCGCCAAGACCTCATTCATCAGCATTTCACGGTAAGTTTCCGGCACTTCCATTGAAACCATCAGCCTAATTCGATCATCGACATTAAGTCCCGCCTTCTTACGTGCGGATTGTACGAAACGAATCAATTCACGAATCTTGCCTTCTTCTAGTAATTCCGGCGTCAAAGTTTTATCAAGCACCAAAGCCTCACTATGTTCGACCGACTTCACATTCACTTCTTCCATAATAATCTGCTCATAGAAGTCATCCAGTTTTTCACCAGCATAAATTAACTTCGCTAATGGCTGACGCACCTTAATTTGCGCCTCAAACTCAGTCTTCTTCATTCTTTCTGCTAGACCAGCCGTGATAATCTCACGCGTCTTTGCCATTTGGGTAAGTACCGCCTCATCGATCACGCCAGCTTCTGGCCAATCCAAAAGATGCACTGATTCTGGAATCTCCGAATTCACCACGCCTGCACCGGTCATCTTCTGATAAAGCTCCTCAGCGAGGAATGGCGTAAATGGCGCCAAAATCTTCGCAAGGTAAATCAGAACATAGTACAGCGTCGAATAGGCCTCCAACTTATCCTGATCATCTTCCGACTTCCAGAAGCGCCTACGTGACCTACGTACAAACCAGTTCGACATATCGTCGATAAATTCTAATACCGAGCTTAGTGCCGCTGGAATATTATAAGCCTCCATGCCTTCCGTAATCTGATTGCGTACCTGGTGTACCCTTGAAACCAACCAAATATCTAGCGGATTGACAAATTCACTCACCGCCATCGCTTGCTCAGAATCAAATCCATCCACTTCTGCGTACATCGTAAAGAAATCATAAACATTCCAAATCATCGATAACTTACGCGCCACATCCGACACATCTTTATCAATCAATGAGAAATCTTCTCCCGCCAGCACTGGCGAAGAAAGCATCAAGAAACGCAAGGAGTCTGCCGAATATTGATCCATTAAAAGATTCGGATCAGTATAATTTCCTAATGATTTCGACATCTTGCGACCGTCATTACCCGCCAAGGTACCGGTAGTGATTACGTTCTTGTAGGCGATATCTGAAAACAGTGCCGTATTTACCACATGCACATAATAAAACCACGCACGTACTTGACCCACATATTCCACGATAAAATCTGCCGGGTAATTCTTTTCAAATTTTTCCCGATTTTCAAAAGGATAGTGCAACTGTGCAAATGGCATCGAACCCGATTCAAACCAACAGTCTAACACCTTATCGATACGCTTAAAATGCTCGCCGTCAATCTCAAATTCAATTTCATCCACCCATGGACGGTGATAATCTTCTAGTCTCGTACCTGAAAGTTCATAAAGTTCATCATAAGAACCCACTACTTTCACGCTTCCCTTATCGCCCTTCCAAACTGGCATTGCCGTAGCAAAGAAACGATCGCGTGACAAATTCCAGTCCGGCGCCGCTTCAATATTCTTTTCGAAACGACCGTGTTTCAAATATTCTGGGAACCAATTAATTTTTTCATTTTCAGAAATCAGCATGGCTTTCGAATCCGTCACATTGAAGAACCAACTTGGAAATGCCCGGTAAATAATACGTTGCTTCGAGCGTGGATTGAATGGATATTCGTGTTTAATATACTTAATACGATATACGATACCCTTTTCGAGCAGCATCTTAGCAATAATTTTATTCGCCGCCCAAAGTTCAATACC
>JABZKC010000023.1 GCA_015257485.1 Nanosynbacter sp.
GATTTTGAAGAAAGTATCTTGGGAGAGAAAAAGTTTTTCAAAACTGTTAACGAGGAACGAAAGTACTCGGACCACGGTGATACTTAATTTTTTCACACATGTAATCATAACACAAGTTTAATAATTTATACAATTGTTTTATTTACAACAGTTAGTATTAGGTATAACATAAACGTTTTGAAAACAGATTAAAATCAGATTGAAAGTATTGATTTTGCGACTTATGATAGTTTTTCTTTTTAAAAGGATGAAAAATTAGGGCGAGCTAATTTTGCTTTTTCCCTACTTAGTGATAGAATAAAAATAACTTGGCGCCATAGCTCAGCTGGATAGAGCAGGAGACTTCTAAGCTCAAGGTCGTAGGTTCGAACCCCACTGGCGCTACCAATTTTTGTAAGTATGTTTGACGTACGGCTTGCGAGCGTACGTTTTTTTATCGGAAATTTCGAGATAGGTGAGATAAGTAGGATAAAAAACATTGAGCTTTTCGAGAAGACCGAGATGCGCATGAAAAGTAGTGACCGGTCCAACTACGATTAATTTATCGTCATAAGTTTTCAGAGTGTGACGACATGCGCCAGAAAAAAGTTTCTTGGTGGGAGAAATAATCCCCTTTTGACTAAGCCAAAATTCGTCGAGTACGGGTGGAACAATACCGTTATGCATGTGCCCAGACAGAATATAATCAAAGGGCTGCAGGAGAAACTCAATGTCGGGAGTTTGAAGGTGGGTCGGGGCATGAATGAGGGCAAATTTCAATTTATCGGCAGGTGGCTCGGGAAGGTTCGCTAGGGTTTTCGTAAGATCTTCGAGTTGCGCTTCAGCATTTTCAGCGAAATTCACCCCATCTTCAGTGTAGTAAGATTTTTTCTGAGTATAACCAAAACAGAAAATATCATCATCTTGATAAACTTCATCATCGAGCAAAACTAGATTTGGCACCTCGCGAAGAGATTTAAGGAATTCCTTATCGCGCACGATATGCCAGCCTTTTTTATTTTCCGGAATGCGATAAAAATCGTGATTACCGAGACTGACAATCATTTTGCGAACAGAAGATATAGCCGTGAGATTTTTTAGAAAACTAAGAAAACGCTCGCGCTCACTAAGAGAATCTACGCATTCCAAAGTGTCAACAAGATCACCAGTAATAAAAATATAATCTGGACGGGCAAGCTCAAACTGCTGCTTAATAGCGCGGAGTTTAAGATTTTTCACGAGGCGCGAAAAATGAATATCGGAAATCACCGCGATTTTCAGAGACTTGGATTGACCGGAAAAAAGCGGCGTTTTACGATAAAGTTTGTAGGTAGTTTCTTGAAAAATTTTCACTCAAAAGAATTATTTAGTTTTAATCAAACGATAGTAAATACTTGGAGCAAAACGCACAGAAGCTAGCGGACCCTGAACAGCTTTTTCGAGTTTAATGAGAGCCTTGGTACCGAAGATTTTCTTCATGGTACGACTGCGGAAATTCGAAACAGAAAGCACATCCATGATTTCAAAACCAGTTTTCTTAAAGAGATCCTCGACATAGGCTGGGTGATAATTATAAAAACCGTCCTTATCAATTTCCTTCAGATTCGATGGCTGTTTATCGAATGGATTAACCGAGGAGCGCTTGAACCAGTAGCGGAACATCTTTGGGAGCGTACGCTTATTAGCGACTTCAATCACCGCTACACCACCCGGTTCGAGAATGCGATTAAGCTCTCGGAGCACCTGTTCGAGATTTTCGAAGTGATGAGTGGCACGGACCATGAGTAGGGCGGAAAATTCACCATCAGAAAACGGAGTTTTATAGATGTCACCTTGAACAGTATGGAGCTTATCACCAAATTCTTCCCTGGCCTGCTCGAGATTAAGTTTGGAATAATCAAACAAAGTAGCACGCTTGGCACGTGGCAAATATTCGTTAGCGAGACGGCCATAACCACCACAAATATCGACAAAATTATCCATATTTTTCGGCAATAAGCGACGAATCGCAGTGCGGTCGGCAAGATCCTCATACTCACGCCCAGAATCTTCCCAGAAAACTTTCTTATAATTATAGCCATTATAATCAGAGATGACCTTGTGATCAGATTTATTCTTAGTGGTGGCAGAATTTTTCGTAGAATTCGTATCCTTAGTGGATTTTGCAGTCTTTGCAGTCTTGTTTGGTGTCTTATTCATAGTTCCTATTTTACCATTTATTATTTATCTTGTTTCTGATTTTGAGCTGAATTTTCTGATTCATTTTCCAGCTCACTCGGCTTCTCAGGCTTTGGCAACATTTTAACATTCTTAAAAATCAGACTACTTACTTTTTCGAAAATTGGCAGTACTTCCGAGAGATTAAATAGGAAACTCGATGTCAAATAGACCAGGCCAGCAAAAACAGAAATTAAAATGAACTTCGGAATGGTACTAATAACCGAATTATCGGTGCTGCGCAATGGGAAAAGTTTGGTCATAAAATAGGCGGCAATGGCAGTGAAGAAACTGGCAATCAACATACGGAAAATTGCTAACCAAAAAGTCTTATCGAGTAGTTGAAATTTGGCACGAGCATTAAGAATAGTAAGCAGAATAACGATCTCAGCTAAAGCGCCGATAGATTGTGCCCAGCCCAAGCCATCCGGACCAAAACCGGTAATGGCAAAAATAACCGAAAGCGCCATAGTAAAACCAACGGCAAAAATACTAACGACGAACGGAGTTTTAGTATCCTGTCTGGCATAAAAACCACGCGAGGCAATGTGAAAAATTGACTGAGCAAAAATCGCGATAACCAGCGAACCAAGCACACTAGCGATTACTGCGTTACCACCATTTTTAATAAAACTAACGATGTAGCCACGAGCAAAAAAAGAGATAACGGAAACTGGTAAAGAAATCCAGATAATCATACGCAAGGCGTGACGGAAGGTGCCGTTAAATTCGGAGGAATCTTCATTGACTTGCTCGGTGAGTTTCGGGAAGAAAGCGGTAGAAATGGCGACGCCGATAAGATTAACCGGCATTTGATGAAGGCTGTTAGCCTGCTGGAAGGCGCGTAAAGTACCGGTACCCATACGAGAAGAAAGATTGGTGGCCAGAATAGAATAAACGTAATCAATTCCCTGGTCGAGTGAGCGGGCTGGGAGTAATTTCAGGACAGAGCGAAAACCATGATTTTTCCAATAAATCTTGAATTGATAATCAAAACCGAGACCGAAAAGACCGACGAGGCTGACAAAAATTTGCAGCAAGGCACCGAAGACCACACCGAGCGCCACCCCCATAATACCACCCTCAAAAATTTGTACGCCGAAGAGATTAATACCATTAGTAAAAACCGTGATGCCGATGAGAATACCGATATTATAGAGCGCCGGAGCGAGCGAATAAAAGACGAAACGTCCGACCGCTTGCTGAACGGAGTTCAAAACCGTGGCAATACTAAAAAGGAACGGATTGATTGCGATTACGCGCGTCATATTGATGGCGAGAATAGTGCCGGATTCATCGAGACCCGGACCGACAATGTAGCGAATCAAAGGGTCCGCAAAAATCATGATAAAAATACTGGCGATAAGGGTGACGAGAGCCATGAGATTGAGAGTAGAAGTAGAAAGTTCCCAGGCAGATTTTTTATTACCAGAAGAAAGACGTTGATTAAAAACCGGGATAAAACTGACGGCTAGCGCGCCAGAAGTGAGAATAAAAAACATAAAATCTGGGATCGTGAAGGCAGCAGTATAGGCATCCACACCAGTCGGATAAGTATCGAGATAGTACGAATTGAGCAAACGGTCGCGAAAGATGCCGAGCAGCGCGGAGATCAGAGTGGAGGCACTCAATAAAATAGCAGCATATTTGATACTGAGTTTACTATTCGCCATAGCGACGACGGAGCGAAATTGAATTTTTTTCATCTATAAATAATTATATCGTATTTATGCTAAAAATGAGGAGCGAAGATAAAAAATACAGTGCGTGAGGCACTGCATTTTATCAACTAATTATTTGTGTCTTATCTAGGCGGTATGGCGGTAAGATTTAGCGGTTTCGCGTTCAGCCATCTTATTGATGTGGCGATAACGCTTGGAAAGACGTAGGCTGAAAAATTCCGTAACGGCACAGATTTTGTCCGCAATAGTCACCACCCACGCCTCACGAGATTTTGGCAAAACCTTCCCGAGTGGGAACATGTGAGACTCGATAATATTTTCTTCCTTAGCGTTAATATCGAAATCGCGCTTAGCGTTCGATGCGGCGATAATCGGATGAATGTAAGCGTGGCCTTTTGGCATATCACCAATATTGTGCCAGTCATAAAGGAAATAATCGTGCAAAAGTGCGCCCTTAACGAGAGATTTGTAAGAAAATTTCATCGGGAAAAAACGAGCGATTTTCACACTCATAATAGCGACGTGAACAGAGTGATCATAGGTCGTAAAGCATCCATGCTGGAAAAAAGTGCGTTCGATTTGCATATTTTCCGATTCAAGAATCTTGCGACCATATCTATTAACTAGACGGTTTGTTTTACTCATTTAGTTTATTTTACCATAAATTGGATGATTTTAAAAGCATTCCCCTGAGTTAACGCCTCAAGTGCAACACTAGATAATTGGCAAATTAATTGTTCTTAATCTGTATACTCGAAAAGCACAGCATTGACGTGGATTCGCTTAAATACAGAATCATCTACTGATGGGACTTCACGTTGAAGAGTAAATTTATTCTTACAGAAGATGCTGTCAAAGCTTAAAGCATGGGGGAAATTATCAAAATCATAATCGCCAAGATAATCAGTAGTGACTAAAATATACTTTTTATCCTTATACTCAAAAAGATAAATCCAGGTGTCAGGTCCGACCTCATAATGGTCTTTTTCAATGGAACCCTCGTAACCATATGCGAGCATTACATCTTTCAGTTCTTCTTTTGATAGAAACATATATCTATATTACAACAATTAAAAACGACCGGCAACTGGTGCCAGTCTTAGTATTTGGTTGAATTTTATTTAAATATTGTGAGTGTTTAATCCGCGCTTTCTAGCATCATCAATTAAATAATCGTCATGATTCTGCCAAGCATCACGCAAATAAGTAACATTCCCATCACGGTCAATAATGGCATGACCATGGCCGGACCCATCACCAGACCCACTTAATCCGCCGAAGAACACATCAGTTTTGCCACTTCCGTCATTCCGAGATCTAATCTTTGCATTCTGCCCAAAGATTGAACCAAGATAAAACGCACCACCCTTCTCATGAACAAGTGCCATATTGACTTTATCAATAGCCTGATGTTTCTTTGAATTTTGCGCTGATTTTACCTCTTCAAGTTTACGATTAAATTCAGCCTGAGCTTGCTTAAACTTTTCTTGGAGATGATCAAAATCGGCCTTAACAGAATCGCGCTGATTTTTTAGCGCATTAAACTCTGCCTGCGCAGATTCGTGACGAGATTTTGCATGTTCAAAAGAAGATTTCGCATGATTAAATGCCGACGGATCTGTTTTAGGAGATAGTGCCTCAGCATTTGCTTTTGCTTGCTTGACTTCACGAGCAAGCTCTGATATTTCAGCATTTAATGCATTACGACGGTCTCTATGTTCATATCCTTGTTGAGAAAAATATGGAGCTTCAGACTTATCGCCATATTGATATGCGCTGCTGGCTTCGTCGAAACATTCCTGCATAGCACGATGTTCAATATCTGCCTCATACTTCAAAGACTCGATTTTGGGATTATTACGATCTCGGATTCGAGTATATTCACTCCAAACTGAATCACGACATGAATACGTAGACTGCATTGCCTCAAATTCACGATTCATACACTCTCTTGCGCGAACACGCTCGTCCCAACACGCCTGCATAGTACGATAGGCAACATTGGTTTGCTCTTGTAAATCCTTAAATCTCTGAAAAGCAGCTTGTTTTTGTTCAAAAAGAGACTGCTGTCTTGATTTAAGTCTATCCAATTCTGGATTTCTTAACATACATGATCACCACCCTTTCAAATTAGTAATGTACGTTTAAAGTTTCATCAACCAAATACTTTTTTATTATAACATTTTTATTGGTTTTGTAAAGTAGCCCCCCTACTCTAACCCCTCAAGTGCAACACTAATACCTTGGTGCGATCTCGCGGGAGTAAACCATGTAGGCTTGGCCGCCACTGAGGGACTGGCGATAAGCCCAGAAATAGGCATCGGCACGGAGGGTGAAGACTTCGGCAGGGTGGATGGAACCTTCGGCGTAGTAGGTGCCGGTAGGGCCGGTTTGAAGTGGATGGGCACCGGCACGGCCGCCACCAGTGTGGGCACCGGCGGTACGACTTAAGATAAGTCTTCTAGCGAAAACTGGACCAGTAATGGTGAGAGTTTCGTTGCAAGAGAGAGCGTTCGGAGTGCGGTCATTTGAACAAGTGTCGATTTGATTATCACCATAATCTTCATCGAGAATTAGCCAGGCATCGATATTAGTGACGTTACTAGTGATGTTGATTTTCTTAGCGAAGATGAGAACTTGTGGGAAATCGTCTACAGCGCTATAAGTTTCGTGGGCGATATTAATATTGCGGTCTATTGTGAGAGTGCCATCCACATACATGACCAGAGTATTCATGAGTTTTTGGCCAGTAGTGTTGCTTCTCGCGATGAGGTTACCGCCATAATCGAACTGGTAGAAATTCGCGGTGCTATTTATGGCACTGAGACTGGTGTCTCCCTGGTGATAGAGCTGGGAGAGACCGAGATAATTCTTGGTAGAGGTTTTGTCAGAAGTGAGGCTATAGATAGTGTTACTAGAATTTCTGGCGATAGTGTCGCGGAAGCGGGACTTGAGACGGGCGAGGACGGCAGAACCGATACGGGAAATGCCGGATTCGCCAGATTTATTATCGTTTGAAATAGTGAGTGGGCTTAAGGCTATTTGATTACTTGCAGAATCTGCGCCACCATTTGGAAGATTGAAGTTGTAGTTTTCTTCGTAGCCTTGGGCAGCTCCAGTGCCAAAGCCGTTGACACTACCAGCGGCCAGTGCACCGAATTCGGTCCAGGAGCCGAAAAGTTTAGTAGCGGCAGAAGGGTAAGCTCCGAGACCACCACCGACAGCTTTATTGGAAACGGAAGTAATGATGGAGCCATTAGTATAGATTCCACCGCCGAGAACCTGGAAGTTTGGCTTCTTGGCGATAGTAACACAGGAGGCGGCAGAAATATGGTAGAGATTATTGCCGCCGTTCATGGCAGAGCCGGACATATTATTTGCGACGGTATTGCTATCTGAATCGTGAGAGGAAGCTGGCCAAATCACCGAGCGAGTACAATATTTTTTACCGAGGCCACCACCTGGAAGATCGTCCGGAATGGTACGTTCATAAGTGTCGGTATTGAGGAATTCACCAGCATATTTACCAGCGGAGTTAATGCGACCAGTGATGGTGTCGACCAAGTTACAGCGGTCAACACCAGAGCCGTGGCAGGCATTGCCGCTCGCAACAGTCTCCTCTTGGAGACTAGATTCTGGATAATTTTCGTCGACAATCATTTCGTAGACTTTAACGGTTTGATCTCCGCGAGTGTGGGTAGCATATGGGGTTTTGGAGATCAATTCGTTCTCACGTGGAGTGACACCATAATTAGCGCCAATATTGATTCTGGCACCGAGGAAGCCGACCCCATTTTCAGAGGATTCGATATAGCTATGAATGGAAGTATTAAAGTTATATGGGGTATAAACAGAAGATTTCTTCTCGGTCCTGCCGAGGTTTTGAGTAGTGGTGCCAACGCGACTATCAGGATACTCTTTTTTCCAGTGAGTTTCATTACCATATTCGGGCTCCCAATCATAACAAAAACCGTTCGGAAAGTGCGCTGCACAATAACTACCCACATTAACATCTACATCATATGAGCTATTTCCCTGCGAGCCCCAAGATGCATTGCCACCGCTAACATCGCCTGCAGACTCAAAACTATCATACGAGTGATGGTGGACATGCTCTGCATCATCTATACCAGACCAGGTAGTATATTCGTTATACCAAGCGCGGAGGTTATCATAGCGAATACCCTGGGAGATCACTGTACCTACTTCGGTGGTAGAGCCGGTTTTATTGGCAGATTTACAACCATATTGGTAATCGGTAAAGCCTGGAATCTGATAGCCAACGGTTAGTTTCGGTGCGTACATGCGGTAATAGTTGGTTTCACAAGCATATGTAGGGGAGGCATTTTTGGTTGGGGAATAGGCGGTGAATCCATAATCGCTAGCTTCGAGTCCACTGCCGCTAAATGGGCGTTTATTGCCGCGACCAATAGTGTGATAATTTCCGTCGTGAACTGGAGAGTCACCGAATAAATATTTATTATTGTCAGAGCCATTTTTTTGAGCAAAGATTTGAAAATTACTTTCACCTGGCGGTTCCGCGCTGCTCACATGTGAGCTTCCAGTTTGAATACCAACCTGCTGTATCGGGAAACAGAAAGCCTCATAAAATTGAACTCGATCGCCTGGCTTGGCAAAGACGTAGTTCTTGCCCTGGAAGTTCTTTTGCCAAGAATTATGGCCGAGGGTGCCGGAGTAGGAATGATTTATTACGCCAGTATCGGCGGAGGTATTTCCCTTGTAGTAGGCGCCAAAGTTGCCTGGGATTTGAGAACAGGTTATATTAGCTGGTGCAACCTGTTTTGCATCATTGAGGGGCTTTAGTGGCCAGGCGCAGAACCAGGAAAAATCGCCACGGTTCCATTCAGCAAGACGCTGAGGGTCTTCTTGACCGTAAGCCTTACCAGTATACTCATCTTTTGCTCTAGGCAATGGCACCCCATTACGGGCGAGACTATAATTATACTTCTTAGGATTAGACTCGGAGTAATATGTTGAAAAGAATAAGGGCATAGCCATACCGCCAGTTGGGGTTTTAGTTTTACGATAATAACGATTGTAGCCAAAAATATAGACGCCTGTGCTACCCCTAGAGGCACAACCAGTCACAGCATTATCACCCCTAGTCGGTAGTTGTTTATTGCCAGTAGGATATTTGCCGTTGTTTGGTGGATTAATAAATCTACTGTATGGAATATGGTCTCTCTGATTTTCTGGTATACCCATTTCATCAAAGTCATAATATACCCAAGTGACACCAGAGTATGATTGATGAATAGTATAACATATATTGGCCTCGCAGCCTTCAATAGGATGTCCAGTGCCGCCGTCGTGTACACCACTACCTGGACCTTGGTTAGCTGATGAATCTGCAGCAAAAACATCGTGCCCTAAAGAGCCCAAAGAGAATAAAAACAAAAAGAAAAAAGATAATACTAAGAATATTTTTTTATAATTACACTTACTGCTAACAATCATATACACCTTTATATTTATATATTAGCATAATAATTATAAAAAAACATTAAATGAGAAAAACCACCCGGTATTCTTGGGTGGTTTTTTAAAAGAGGTTAGAAGACTACCTTCATTCCTGGTAAGCTGCGCAGCTTATAATGAAGCAAGTAAGTATAATGTGAGCCATTTTCAGGATTTGCATCCAGATACGCACCATCGATGATAGGCATATACTTAGCAATATCATCAAGGCACCAACCGGAAACATACAATGCGCGCTTAACACTAGGGTAATACAGTTTTACTGGCATTACGGCGTGTCCATACTTAGCATTGTATTCATCAACGGTCTCATTTGTGGTACGCCAAAGACTATAAATATTATACCAATAGAGCTCCTGATACACAGTGCATGGCACTTCGGAACCATTATGATGCTTTGCTCCTGTGACCCAAATTTGCGTACCGCGTGGATAGCAATTTTCCGGCTTGACATGGACATTGACATCCATATCAACCGCTCTATCCCCAGTTACAAACTCAGGCTTTATGAATAAAAGTTTATTATCCGAAGTTGATACACGACATCCTCCTTTCCGGGTCCACACTCTGTCGAAATAAGAGAGGTTGTCTTTCCTGAAGTCGAATGCATAAGTATCTACTCCTGGTGTTTCCGCGAAAGTATTGTCTGCACACTCGCGGATTTGCCAGTTCATACTAGCGACCCAATCTTGAACCATTAGCTCACCAGTATCGAAACGCAGAAAGAGCCGCCAATTGTATCGGTCGAAGTTTTTACCTTCAGCCTTAAGTTGTTGGGCTGGGTACTGATACTTGACTGTATCATACCCTACATTTTGCGCCGCGTTCGCTGTGTTCGCAATATTACCGCTTGGTTGAGCCACGCCTTGATTGGCGCTAGGCTTTAAACCTAATGCACCAGCCTCAGCTTTGGTTGCAAAAACATTCATAGCAAGAACTGCTATGGCCAACATAGTTACGAAAAAAGTTTTTCTTCTCATAATTCACCTCTTTCTGAATGAACTACTCTGGCCTATCCAGAGTAGTAAGCGTATGCTTCATTCTGAATAACAGAATCTGGTTGGATTATACAACATTCATGGCTAAATGTCAATAATTTCCCTGAGTTAACATCTCAAGTGCAACACTAACCAATAAAAAGAGACATCAATCGT
>JABZKC010000024.1 GCA_015257485.1 Nanosynbacter sp.
TAACTCCTGCCTTATCCAGAATGCGATCTCGCTCTTTTTGATTATTCGCTTTAATCTCATTCAGCTTTCTTTGACACTCATTCTTCAGCCGTTCAAATTCCGCCTGAGCCGAATCAAACTCTGCCTTATAGGCATCTCTTTCGGCCTTAGCATTTTTAAATTCAGTCTCAGCGGATTCATGCAACATTTTTGCATTATTGAAGTTACTTTTAGCGAACTGAAATGAGCTGCTATGTGAGCTGGATGTTTGCCATTTAGCATTAGCCTTGGCATTATTGATTTCCTGGATAAGCCTTCCGACTTCAGCATTTAAGCTATCTCGCCGATCCTTATGTGCATGGCCTTCACTAGCATACATTGGAGCATCCGCTTTATTGCCATATTCGTAAGCCGCACTAGCACTATCGAAACAATTTTTCATCATTTCATGCTCCATATCGGCTTCTCGGCGAATTTGGTCAATCCTGGAACTATTTTCCTGACAAAGCCGATTAAAATCGGCCCAGATAGCGTCCCTGCTATCTTTTGACTGCTGCATGCTTTCGAATTCTCGATTCATTTCTTCTCGAGCAGCTACTCTTTGATCCCATGCTGATTGCATTCTGTCATATGCTTCATTTGCACGATTTCTGGCATCGGCATATTTCTGGAATGCGGCCTGCTTGCGCTCAAAAGCTTCCTGCTTACGAGCAAATAAATTGTCCAATTCGGCACTTCTTGGCATACTTGTCACCAACCTTTCTTAAAGAACAAAGCTATGTTTTTAGCTTAACGTAGAAACAAAAATATTCTACAATACTTTGTATGAAAAATCAAGTATTCCCCTGAGTTAACTTCTCGAAGTGTTGCACTTGAGGGATTAGAGTAGGAAAATAATGTTATATTTGTGATATGAATTATTTAGAAAGAGCTAAACTTATCAATAAAGTCATTGAAGATGGCCACGAAATCATCGATAGGATGCGTCCGATTTCCAGTCTTTCTGAACTAGAAGAATTAGTACCAGATATTGATAGATACACTGATTTTGTGAATGAAAATTTTGGTGAACCATCCGATTTTAGTGATGGAAAGTGGTGCAGCTTGATGACCTCTCTTTATGTGGCGCTGGATTGGAAGAGAAAATCACTTTACCCAGAGAACTTAGATTTCGAACCTACACAAGTGCTAGCAAAAGACTTCATGGATGGCTTCATTAAAGAACTTGATGGTGAAAGTTGGGTGTAGTTTTTTCTAAAATCTCTTAGGTCTATGGAATGGAATTAATTAATAGAGTAAGGGATTAAGCTAACTTATTCTTTAATTTTTGATAAGATTCCTGCATCATGTCTAAGTATTTCTGTTTATCATACAATTCTGGCTCGATAAATCCGTCACTAGATGCATTCATTATGAAAAAATCGGCATCCTTAGCTGGATCTGGTAAAAGTAAAAATGGACTAGATTCGTAGCTGAATTTCTCTTTCAAGCTCCACATTTCCTGCTCGAAATTATTATAATCTTGCACCGAAAATTCAGAGGCTGGTTTTAAAAGATATTTTTCGTAGAGTTTTAGAATTTCCTGGTATATTTGATTATCCATACTAATATTCATATTAACACGGAAAAATTCAAAAATTCCCCACTAAGCGATTCGTGCTAATGAAAAAACATACTCAAAATTGTCAAATTTTTTAGAGCTAAAGAAATAATCATGATTACACTTGAATCTATCGAGAATCGTAATTCCTAATTCATTAGCAAAAATCCTCTCTTCTGCGTCCATATCATCAAATTGATAATCCCTGCAAATCAAAATGTAATTGTCTCCTGTATTATTTTTTAATTTATAAATCTTACAATCTGGCTCAAAATCAATAACGTTAACAAAAGTCAGCTTTTCATCAAAATTAAAAGAGTTTGCAATTTTTTCTACTTCTGCTTTATTTAGAATTATCATATCCATATTATAAAGCAATTTATTGCTGGCCCGATAATACCACAAACTAAAATTAAGAAAACTACCTTTCGGCAGCTTTCTTAATTTAATCAAACTAAGGAATTTTAACCTTAACTTATAGTTTTTCTTAATCGCAGCAGGGTTGTTTTTCGGTAATGTTTTCCCTAGTCGCGGCGGAGTTGTTTTTCGGAGATAACTTCCCTAGTCGCGGCGGAGTTGCTTTTCGGAGATGATGCGCTTGCTACTAATATAAGTTAGAAGGAAATAACCACCATAAATTAGCACAATCATCGAAACGGTCATCGGAATCGAGGCAAGCAATCCGTCAGAGCCGAACGATTCGATAATGCTTGAGGCAAACATGATACCAAAAATGGAATGGATGATACCAATAAGCAATGGCGCAAGGAAGAAAATCGCGATTTGAACGAAAAGTGCACGATTTAACATCTTGTTACTGGCACCGAGACGACGTAAGGCGGCATACTTTTCGATATTATCGGAAGACTCAGAAAGTTGCTTAAGGGCTAGAATTGCGGCAGAGGAAATAAGGAAGATGGTACCGAGATAAAAACCGACAAAGGTAGCGATAGCTTGCATACCAACCATACCAGATTTTACTAATAATTTGGTGTAAAAATTAATAGCAACACCGCTTGGACGTTCAGCTTGCTTAGCGGAGCTTCCGGCTTTCTGTGTGTCCTCTTCAGATGAATTTACCCCATTGACGGATAAGCCTCCGAGGTCGAAAGCCTTGCGTAAATCATCATCAATCTGTTCGGCAGTGCGGGTACCGCTGAGATTGTAGTTCATCAACATAGCCTGAGTACCGATTGGCTGATCAGTAATTACATTGTCAGGAACGACAAGAATACCAGTATTAGACTTAAAACCGGATGAAGTAATGAAGCCTTCTTGGTGTTTTTTGGCAGCTGGATTGAGGATGAAATTACGATATCTAATTTGGGTATTATCTACAAGAGTTTTGTCGAGAATCTCCGCCATAGTCTTAAAGTCGGCCAGGAACTGATATTGATTATCTTTCAAGTGAATTTCATCACGATGATAGAGCTTAGCGAGTTTATTATAATCAGAGACACGAATCATCGGCACAGTAGTTTTCGACATGAAGGCTTCCACAGTTCCCGTCATAACTCCTGACGGTAAAATTTGACCATAAGTGAATTTACTATCAGCATAAACATTCAGCTCGAGATGATCCTTAATATCCTTCGCAAGGTCTGGGTTTTGATCAATCAAAATTTGATAGAGCGATTTTTTCATGTAGGCCTGGGAAGTGGCAAGAGCAGCTTTTTCCTGGTCGTTAGACATGTGAGATAAATAGCCAACACTACTATTCGAGCCGTAAACAGCGAGATAATCAGTCAGTTCGGTCATGGCATCAACTGGCGTATTATATGCTAGCTCCTTTTTCATCGATTCGTTAATCGAGAAACAGAGTGAAAGAATACTAATCGTGAGGAACAATAGAAGACTAATTAGGGACATAGAAACCACGGCGGTATTTACCTTACTGGAAATCTGGCGAAAGACGAAGGAATTGAGCCCCTTAAAGTAAAACTTTTTACTGCGGGTGACAATTTCCATAATCAAACCGGAAAGTGACCAGAAAATCAAGAAAGTAGAAACTACGCCAGCAATAACTGGCCAGAGGAGATTATAGACACGATCCATGAGGGAGACTTTGTCATTATTTACCCACCAATAAGCATAACCAAGTACGGAAGCAGAAACGATGAAGACAATGGCGCGAAGCAGTGGGTTTTTCAGGAAGGCTTTTTCGGATTTCTTACTACCCTGAAGTAGTTCAATAATCTTCAGACGACCGACAATGATGGTATTGAAGAAAATCACAATGAGGTAGATGAGACCGAAGTAAAGAATGGTATCAAAGAAGGCTTTTTCGGAGAAGACAAAGGTAAATTTGTCCATATTGGTTTCGAAAAGCTTGGCAATCAAAACACTAATTAACTGAGAAACGCCGATACCAAGCAAGAGGCCCACACCGAGAGAAATTACGCCGATCATTAGAGTTTCGAAGAAGAGGAGGCGTGAGATTTTACGCTTACTCATACCGAGCGTGAGATAGATGGCGAATTCTTTATTACGACGTTTAATCAGAAAACGCGAAGCATAGATGATCAAAGCACCGAGAATAAAGACCACGAGAACACTCATACCAGAAAGAATTTTCGCGAGTAAATCGACGATGAGTTTGCGAGAATTATTTAATTCAAGCACGGCTGCTTGAGAGCCGACGGAATTAAAAACATAGAAAAGCGTAACACCGAGTACTAACGTAAAGAAATAAATCGCATAATCCTTGATGCTGCGCGTAATATTTCGAAATGAAAGCTTAAATAACATCAGCGTCACCTCCACCTAGAGTAGACATCACGCGGATAATTTCATCGAAGAATTCCTTGCGAGTTTTATTTTCACGGTGAATTTCATCGTAGATTTGGCCATCCTTAATGAAAATAATGCGGGTAGCAAAGCTGGCCGAAAAGGCATCGTGAGTAACCATGAGAATAGTAGCCTGAAGCTCCTGATTCAGGTAATCGAAGCGTTCGAGGAGAAGCTTAGAAGACTTGGAGTCAAGTGCACCAGTAGGCTCATCGGCGAGAATTAATTTCGGATTAGTAATAATGGCGCGAGCAGAGGCGACACGTTGTTTTTGACCGCCAGAAAGCTGATAAGGAAATTTTTGTAAAATTGATTCAATATCGAGATTCTTGGCGACAGCTTTAACTCTTTCGTCGATTTCGGAGGCCTTGACATTCTGAATCGAAAGCGCCAACGCGATATTTTCGTAAGCGGTGAGATTATCCAGGAGATTAAAATCTTGGAAGATAAAACCGAGTGATTCGCGACGGAAACGATTGAGTTTTTCGCCTTTGAGTTTCGTGATATCGGTACCGTCGACAAGAATTTGGCCAGAGGTCGGACGGTCGATCGTGGAAATCAGGTTTAATGTAGTACTCTTACCAGAGCCGGAGGCGCCCATGATTGCGAGAAATTCGCCTTTCTTCACGGAGAAAGAAAGATTATCGACGGCCTTCGTGAGGCTATTTCCCTTGCCGAAAGTCTTAGTAACTTTTTCAACAGAGAGAATTTTATTTGTATTAGCCATTTACCTCCTAACAAACAAATTAAATGTGACTTATTTTATTTTAGCATAAAAGTGATATTATCGAATTACGATGAATGAATTTGATGAAATTACGGAAAAATTAAGACAGGATCCGAGAAACGCTTCATTTACTTCGCGCGGCGTGGGGCCAATTTATCAGCTGAGCGATAAGGCGGAAATATTAATCATCGGTCAGGCACCAGGTCGAAAAGTCGAAGAAAGTGGGGTGCCGTTCGCGGATAAATCAGGCGAAAAATTGCGCGAATGGATGGGAATAAGTGAGGAAGAATTTTATTCTGAGAAAGTTGCAATTCTACCGATGGATTTTTATTATCCAGGTAAAGGTAAGACCGGCGACCTACCACCACGAAAATTTATCGCGGAAGAATATCATCCAGAAATTTTAAAATTGATGCCAAACATCAAGCTGACAATTTTGATTGGGCAATATGCGATGAAATATTATCTCGGTTCCGAAGCTCAGGAAAATTTAACCGAGACGGTGCGCGCATTCCAAGATTACCTACCAGAATATTTCCCAATCGTTCACCCCAGCCCACTAAATTTCCGCTGGCAGGCGAAGAATCCTTGGTTCGAGAAAGAGGTAGTACCGGTATTACGAGAGCGTGTGAAGAAAATTTTAAAATAATTTTAGCTATTTTCGGCGTCTTTGATTTTTTGGATCATATCACGAAGCTTGGCAGCTTGCTCGAATTCGAGATTGGCGGCTGCGAGTTGCATTTGCTCAGAAAGTTCTTTCATCAGAGACGGGAGCTCGGTTTTTGGTACTTTCTTAAGGTCTAATTTATCTTCCTTGGCCTTTTCTGGAATAATCGCACGGAGGCCCAACGAGATTTCTTTTTTAATAGAGGTCGGAGTGATACCATGTTCACGATTATAGGCTTGCTGGATTTCACGGCGACGATTGGTTTCGGAAATTGCCCGCTCCATACTTTCGGTAATATTATCGGCATACATAATGACGTGGCCTTCGACATGACGCGCAGCACGACCAATGGTCTGAATAAGCGCTGACTCAGAACGCAAGAAACCTTCTTTATCAGCATCGAGAATTGCCACGAGCGAAACTTCTGGTAGATCCAAACCTTCGCGCAGTAAATTAATACCGACCAAGACATCATAAACACCAGAACGCAAATCACGCAAAATATCGCCGCGCTCCAGGGTATCGATGTCGGAATGAATATAGGCGGTTTTAATCTTATGGTCTTTCAAGTGATCGGTCAAATCCTCCGCCATGCGCTTAGTCAAGGTCGTGACGATGACGCGTTGATTTTTGGAGATACGGTCTTCGATTTCATGCATCAAATCATCAATTTGGCCTTCACTTGGTCGAACTTCGATTTCTGGATCAAGCAGACCGGTCGGGCGAATTACTTGCTCGGCTGGCTTAGGGGAGACTTCTAGTTCATACTTGCCAGGAGTAGCGGAAACATAGACCGCGCGGCGAATATGAGTTTCAAATTCATCAAAAGTAAGTGGGCGATTATCCAGTGCGCTCGGCAAACGAAAACCATATTCTACTAGGGTGGATTTTCTGGCGTGGTCACCATTATACATACCGCGTACCTGTGGCAAAGTCATATGTGATTCGTCGACCAGTAAGAGAAAATCATCTGGGAAGAAATCGAGCAAAGTCGCTGGTGGTTCTCCGGCCTTACGGCCATCTAGATGGCGAGAATAGTTTTCAATTCCTTTCACAAAGCCAGTTTCATTTAACATTTCGAGATCATATTTGGTGCGCTGAGAAATACGTTGCGCTTCCAGATATTTATGATTAGCCTCGAAATATTTTAGACGTTCGTCAAATTCGGCTTGAATTAAGTCGATGGCGCGATCGAGTTGATCTTTCGGGGTGGCGTAGTGGGTATTCGGGAAGATGAAAACTTGATCGGGTTTTTCGCGGACTTCGGCGGTGAGTGGATCGATGATTTTAACTTCTTCAAGATCATCAAAAGCAAATTCGAAGCGATAGGCAATTTCACCCGAAGCTGGGAAGAGATCAATGGTGTCACCCTTGACCCGGAAATTTCCACGTTCAAAAGCCAGGTCATTTCGGTGATACTGCATGGCTATAAGATAAATCATCAGATTAGTCTGATTGAGCTTGGCGGCGGGAAAAGTGTTTTTCGAAACTACCTGCCAAGTATGACCGGTTTTCTCGAGATGCAGGGACATTTCGGTGTAATGATCCGGCGAGCCAATACCATAGATACAGGACACCGAAGCGACAATAATCGTATCTTTACGCGTGAGTAATGAAACCGTGGCGGCATGGCGCAAACGATCAATTTCGTCATTGATAGCGGAATCTTTCTCGATATAAGTATCAGTGCTAGCAATATAGGCTTCCGGCTGATAGTAATCGAAATAAGAAACAAAATAATGCACCTCGTTCTCGGGGAAAAATTCACGAAATTCGGAATAGAGCTGAGCGGCCAGGGTTTTATTGTGGGCGAGAATCAGAGTCGGCTTCTGGATATTAGCAATGAGATTCGCCATAGTAAAAGTCTTGCCGGAGCCCGTAACGCCAAGCAAAGTCTGCTCACGAATCCCCATCTTGAGACCACGCGTGAGCTGAGCAATAGCCGCCGGCTGATCGCCGGTGGGCTGGAATTTACTATGTAGGCGAAACTCTGGCATACTTATATATTATACAATTTTTGAGCTGATTACGCAAAATTCGCCCTGAGTTAATATCTCAATTTTATGATTTCATTTCAAAAATAGAATACATTCCAAATAGATATTTAAAGATTTCATCATCCGCATCGCTTGCGTTTTCTAAGGTTTCAATTTTTCTTGGGATAGCCTCCAGATTGTCAAAACCACCCTCACGATAACATTCAAGCTCAGATTCGACACCATGGTGCGAATAAGTATTCACTAATAGGTACTTTTTATTCGTAGACTGATTTTTGATAATCCAGAAAAACTCGCCTCTTCCAAATGCGCCGCCTACTTCCACTAAGTAATCATCCATCGGTAATTGATATTTTGATATAATTTCACTTAATTCGCTTTCAGTCATTCCCCACATCTCGATGCTCCATAGGATTATAGGCTATATGCTTTATACGTTATATATAGTATAGATTCTATAAAATTACAAGCGATTCCTCTATACCAACAAAAACCGCCCTGATGGCAGCTTTTCTGTAAACAGCTTGATTGGTGCCCCTACTACTATAGTGACACACATTTTGGAGTTGTTTTTTATTTCTAGGACTTTTTCTGACTTTTTTGTTCATCCCTGTAAAATTAATCGGGGGCGGAGTCGCTAAGAGGAAGGTGCTTTTGAAACGACCTTCTTTCGCTAACGGCTCAAAATCTAACTGATTATAAGAGGTGATAAGTGATATAATATGGGTAATGAAGAAAAAGGGTAAAATCACTCCTAACGGTGTAGTCTTGAAGACTCACGAGAACGCTACTGCAGTTTTTCTGACCGAGCAAGGCTTTGACGTGGAACTTATCCCTGCCAGTAATATGGAGGGTGTGCACACGCCTGATATTAAGATGGACGGACTAAAGTGGGAGATGAAAGCCCCTCTCGGCGAGGGTAATCAACTGATGGAAAACACCATCCAGAGAGCCCTGAGACAATCACAAAACATCATTATTGACCTCAGGCATACAAAAAGACACCAGACGAAGTGTCTAAGAGAACTTGAAAAGCAGTTCCTAAACAAGAAAGGCATAAAACGCTTGAAGGTCATCACAAAAAGCGGCAAAACCCTTGATTTTGAGAAATAATTGGAGTATAACTATAGGCAATGAGGGCAGGACCTGCAGTGTAATATGCGGGATACCGCCCTCTTATAAGTTGGCAACTAGCCGACTTTTTATTGGATAGCGAGGCTAAGATTGAGAGTCTTGTTTCTTTGATGGAAAATCCTGCCGAAATCTGAAAGAAAGCCCCACTGGAGGTGCGTAGAATATTACAGGAGATTATTTTTCCTTTTGACATCAAGGCTAATCCTGGTACTGAAGAGCTTGAGAAAGTTGGAACGCACAACTTGAGCCCACTCTACTCTGTTATTCCACAAAAAAATGACTCAAATGAGCCATCTAACTCCCCTTTGGTGCCCGAGACTGGACTTGAACCAGCACGCCGTGAGGCATATGCTCCTAAGGCATACGTGTATACCAATTTCACCACTCGGGCATGCTGATATTATATAAAATTATTGGAGATTGTTCAAGTCGCTGGATTGAACCTGATTTTCTGAAATAGAAGGATTTTGGGATTCGATTGGGATTCCCTGAGTAGATTGAACTGGGGCCTCTGGAGCTGATGGAGGTAAATTCTCGGCGGCTGGTTGAATTGGCACTTGTTGGGTTGGGGCTTCCGAGGCTGGCTGAATCGGAATTTCGACAACTGACTGGACAGGAGCTTCAGGAATGGACTGAGTTGGAACTTCTGAGACTGGCTGAACTGGGGCTTCAGGAGCCGCCGTTTGCGCACGATTCAAGGCAAAAGCGCCTTGAAATGGCACATTTTTGCCGCGGACGTATTGGTATTCATATTTTTGATCGGTAGCTAGCATCAGCATGATGATTGGCGAGAAGAAAATCGTTAAATACGGAAAGGCTGGCTGTTTTTCACCAAGAGCAGCCGGTAACTTGTAACAGAAAATAAAGTACGGAATCAAACCGAGCACTGGAATCAGAATCGATATAGCGAACAACTTATTTAGTTCCACCGCATCATAAAGCTTCATCAGGCCAAATACCGGAATGGCGCCCTGCCACATTTTTTTCTCGCCATAAATCTTCTTCATCAGAAGGACCTTGCCGGCGATATAGAGGCCGAGGATAATCAATAATAGCAGTAAGGTAATAATATTCGAAGCCAAAACCTCGCCTAGGCTAGGCATCTTGGTCATATAATTATTGCTAAAGAAATAATCGTAAATCTTTTGAAAGTTCATAAACTAATTTTAGCATAAACACGATAAAATTACACTTTGAAACCTGAGTTAACATCTCAAGTGCAACACTAACCAATAAAAAGAGACATCAATCGT
>JABZKC010000003.1 GCA_015257485.1 Nanosynbacter sp.
ATGAAGATAACTACTTAAAAACAGCTTGTTCCGAATTGTTTAACTAAACCATTTTAATACAATATAAATTGACAAGTTTTCTTTGCAAGCATATAATCAGCTTATATCAAGTAAACTTGGCTAAATAATGGAGAGAATCTATGAATAAGAAAGAAATTTTAGAGAAAAGTTGTAAAGAGAATAAGGGTATGGACGAGATGGAGCTTAGTGCATTATATCGTTCAGGGTATGTCGCCAGTATTATTGGCGGATTTCTTTGTATTTGTCTACCACTTCTTGAATCAGCTTTGATGCGCAAGATCAATAATGGTACATGGATCGTTTTCTTGGCAATGGATGCTGCTGCGATGCTTACAAAATATTTTTATTCGAGAAAAAAGAAAGATTTAATTATCGGTTTAATTTTGTCTATTCTGGATGTTTGGATCGTCTTTTTCATGTAGCTCGGGAATTACTCAATGAATAATACATTAATTTTAAGAAATAATTTGAAGGAGGTGCGGTCCGAGAAAAATCTTTCGCAAGTGCAGCTGGCTGAAATGGTTGGGGTATCGAGAAATACGATTAGCTCGATAGAGACCGGTCAATTTAATCCAACGGCGAAATTGGCATTGATTTTGTGTGTAGCTTTAGATAAGAGTTTTGAAGATTTATTTTACTTTTAAGATTTAGACATTTAAAAAACGAGACTCTAATGTTTTGGTCTCGTTTTTTGATTAAGCTTACTTTTCTTATTAAGGGCCTATTGCCTTTTAAAGATGGCGGCCATGAGTTTGATGAAGTTTGGTTTTTCACCATACATCAGGATACCGACGCGGTAAATGCGGGCGGAAAGCCAGCCGATAAAGTAGGTACTGACGATCAAAACTAAGATCGAAAGGATGATTTCCAGGGTTGAAACATTGGAAATGATGGCGCGGGTAAACATCATCATCGGTGCGGTGAATGGGAAATACGAGAGGAAGACATTGAATGTGGTATCGGCATTGCCGGAATTGATGGCAGACATTGTGGCGATGAAAGTGAAGACGATGATAATCTGGACCGGCATAATTGCGGAACTGAGTTCGTCAATTTTAGAGACGGTGGAAGCGAAGGCACCGTAGAGGAAGGAGTAGATTAAAAAGCCGAGCAAGAAGAAAATTAGCATATAGACAAGAATTTGAGTCGGAATATTGGAAATGATTTGGTTGACTGGAAAGTCTGGGTTGTTGGCAGAGGAAATTTTCACGCAGATGAAAGCTTCAATAATGATGGCGGCGATTTGGATGAGTCCGGCGAGGCTGGTAGAAATGATTTTACCGAAAAGCAGAGCGTTTGGCTTAACTGAAGTGGCGAGAACTTCCATGGCGCGTGAAGTTTTTTCGGTAACTACGCTATTCATCACGTGTGAGCCGTAGAAAGTGATGGCCATGTAGAGGGCGTAGATGAGGACAAAAGTATAAATCACAGAGGCGGCGCCGTTTTTATTGACGGTTTCGAGATTGATTTTGACATCAGGATTTAAGACTGTGGCAATGGCAGATGGTGCAAGATTTTGCTCGGTGAGTAGATCGGCTTGACGGCGGTTTTTGATGATCGTGTCGATGGATTGGACTTCGCGAACACTAGCATCGCTAAAACCAATCTTGGAATATTCGGTAATCTCGGTAAGGTCGTGGTTGGCTTCGATAAAGAATTTGGCCTTATCGTCGATGACTTCCTGTTTGGCTTCATCGGTAGATTTGTCGGTAAGCTTGACTTCGTAATCTGGTAGTGCGGCGTGGATGGTCTGGACGAGAGTTTCGGATTTAGTATAGTCGGTTTTAATCAGAGCAACCGGAGCATTATCGTCGGATTTAAAAAGTTTTAGATCTGAAATCAGTTGAGGCAAGAAGAAGACGCCGGCAAGAATGATGGCCATAATGCCAGTGGAAATGAGATAACCCTTGCTGAGTACGATTTTCTTAAATTCATATTTGAAAACGGTGAAAAATTGTTGCATACTTCCCTTTCTATTCCGCGTATTCGATAAAGATATCTTTTAAGGTTGATTCGAGGTCGCCGATTTGGTCGATCGGATATTTTTTGATGAGATCGCTCATGGTTTTGGCACGGTCTTCGTCTTTTTTCAAGCGATAAATCAATTCGCCTTCGCGCAGAATTTCAGTTTGTTCTGGGAGGGCGGCGTGGATTTTTTCGACCTCATCGGATTTGACGAGGAGTTTATTTTTGCGATGATTCTTGAGAATTTGGCGGAGATTGCCTTGGAGTTTAATTTCACCTTCCTTCAAAATGAGAATATCGTCACAGAATTCAGAAACGTAATCCATCTGGTGACTAGAGAAGAGGACAATTTTGCCGCGTTTGATTTGTTCGCGCACTACCTCTTCGAGAAGCTGAGAGTTGACAGGGTCGAGGCCGGAAAATGGTTCATCGAAAATCACAATATCTGGGTTGTGAATGATACAGGAAATGAGCTGGATTTTTTGCTGATTACCTTTGGAAAGAGTTTTAAGTTTGGCATTTTTATAATCGGTCATTTGGAGAAAATCTAGCCAGTAATCGATCGATGTGGCGGCGGTTTTCTTATCGACGCCTTTAAGCGCGGCTAAATAGATTAATTGGTCGATGATTTTGTCGTTCGGGTAGAGGCCGCGTTCCTCTGGAAGGTAGCCGAGGCTAACCTTGGAATAATCGATTGGCTTGCCATCGAGGAGAACCTTACCGGAAGTTGGCTGAAAAACTTGCATGAGAATGCGGATAGTGGTGGTTTTACCGGCACCATTGCGGCCGAGCAGACCAAAAGCTTTGCCGCTTTCGACGGTGAAGTTGAGGTCTTTTAGGACTTTTTTGTCACCAAATTTTTTGGTGAGATTTTTGATTTCTAATTTCATTTTACCTCCATGATTAGATATATTATACACCTGTGCGATTTTGCTTGGCATTTAACTTGGATTTTTGCCGTAGTGGCTCATTATTAATTCAGTGGCGCGCGTTTAATTAATTCCTGGTACTGGGAAATTCAGTGCTAGGGTTTCGACTTGGTGGCGGATTTCGGTCAGCTGGGGTTCGGCGGTAGAGAGATTTTCTTCGGATTTTACGGATAGACAGATATCCATGACTTGCTTCATCCAGTCAGCAATTTGCTGCATTTCAGTGACATCCATACCGCGGGTGGTGATGGCGGGGGTACCGAGACGGACGCCGGATGGACGGAAGGCGGCGGAAGTGTCTTCCGGGACAGCGTTGGCATTTAGGGTGAGGCCGACGAGATCGAGGGCGCGTTCGTAGAATTTGCCGTCAATGCCGAAATTTTTCTTGACGTTAACGAGGATGAGGTGGTTATCTGTGCCGTTACCTTGGAGGATAAAACCGTGATTTTGAAGTGCGGCGGCGAGAGCCTTGGCGTTTTCGATCACTTTGACGGAATATTGCTTGAAATCATCGGAGAGAGCTTCCTTAAAAGCGACAGCCTTAGCGGCAATAATATGTTCGAGCGGACCACCTTGGGTGCCCGGAAAGACCGCACGGTCGATGAGAATTGGAATATTTTCGAGAGTTTGTTCAGGTTTTTTCAGAGGAGAGGTGACGTTTCCTTTCGATAGAATCAGGCCGCCACGTGGACCGCGAAGAGTTTTATGGGTGGTGGTAGTCATAACATGAAAGCCAAAATCTAGAGGATTCGGGTGTACACCGCCTGCGATGAGGCCGGCGACATGCGCCATATCAGCCATCAGAAGGGCGCCGATTTTTTGGCCAATTCTGGCAATGCGGGCAAAATCAGGAATTTTCATGAAAGCAGAGTAGCCGATGAGGATAATCTTTGGACGTTCAGTTTCGGCTAGGCGTTCAATTTCGTCGTAATCGAGGTCGCCTTCTGGAGTGACACCGTAATTAATAAATTGATAGATTTTAGCAGAACGGGTGACTGGGCAACCGTGAGTGAGGTGTCCACCGTGGCCAAGATTCATAGCCAGAATTTTGTCACCAGGCTGACACCAGGCAAAATAAACTGCTTCATTGGCATTGGCGCCAGAGTGGGGTTGGACGTTGGCGTGGTCGGCATGAAAAAGCTTCATAGCGCGGGCGATAGCGAGGCGTTCGATTTTATCAATATTGGTTTGGCCGCCATAATAACGATAATTTGGTAGGTCGGCAACGATGTTTGATTCGTCGGCGGGGTCGTAGTTTTCTAGATCTTGGAAGGATGGGTAACCTTCGGAATATTTGTTAGTAAGGACGGTACCCATAGCTTTCAAGACGTCGGCGGAAACATAATTTTCGCTCGGAATGAGTTCGAGGCCTTTTTGTTGGCGGATTTTTTCTTGATCGATAAGTGAAAAGACGATATCTGACATAATTTCTCCATGTTAAATTAGTTGTGCATTAAATAAATCACGTTAATAAACTGAAAAAATTAGTACATAGATATCAATTTCCTTTAATTATGCTATTTATTATACCTTAAAATTGACAAAAAAGTTAGAGGTTTGATATAATTAATTTGTCGCAAGATGTTTGGGGCATTAGCTCAGTTGGCTAGAGCGCTTCAATGGCATTGAAGAGGTCATGAGTTCGAGTCTCATACGCTCCACCAAATATTTCGTATATAGGCAACCGTGAGGTTGTTTTTTTTGTTTATTAAAAGACGCTTAAAATGCACTAAAATAATATAGCTTAAATAACATTTTGTTAAATCTTATTTAACACTTTGTTAAATCTTGATTTATGTTTTTAGATTGATTAACAGATATAAATTATAGTAATTTGTTAAATCCTATTGTATACAATTGTTAAATGTTAAGTAAAATGTTCGAGGTTTTTATCACAAATGGTAGAAGATGGGTTATTACTTCATCTATCAAAAATGCCGGCATTTGCGGTCGGTCGAAACCTTAGGCTAGTCCGGCGTGATGATGCTTTAATTATAACTCGAAGTAGTAAAAATAGATTTTTAAAAAGAATAAATTACAAAATAAGCATTTGCGTTTTGCGGGAAAATATATTTAGACTATTTACGGAAGTCTATTATCATATTATAAAAATAGATATGGAAGAGATTAACTTGAGAGACTTGTTAATTTACTTTAGAAAACACCTGGTGTTGTTTTTTGCGATGGTGGTGCTTTGTGTGTCGGTGGGCACGGCGTATACGATTTTAGTGCAGAAGCCAGAGTATAAATCGCGTGCGACGATTATTTTGAGTTCGGATAAATCGAAGACCACGGTACAGAGTGAAATCACCGCGAATAAGAATTTGATCGAGACTTATACAGAGGTGGTGAAATCACACCGCGTGCTGGACCGGGTGATTGAAGAAAATAACTTGAAGGAATCTTATGAGGCTCTGAGTGCGAAGATTAATGTGTCTTCGTTGAAAGATACGGAAATTATTAGTATTTCGGTGGTGGATGCGAATGCTTATCGAAGCTTCGAACTCGCGAATGAGGTGGCGGATATTTTTAAGGAAGAGATTTCGCAGATTTATAATGATACGAGTGTGAATATTCTCGATCATGCGGTGGAGCCGAGGGGCCCATACAATATTGATGTGGTGAAACAAGAAATTATTTATACGGTGGCCGGTATGGTGCTGGGTTTTGGGATTATTTTGGTACTGTTTTACTTTGATCGCACAATTAAGACGACGGAACAAATTGATGAAATTTTCAAATTGCCGATTTTTGGTCAGGTACATAAATTAGAAACAAATAAGCAGAAGAAAAAACGCAAAAAGCTGGAAGCGAAGCTAGCTAAAATAGAGGCGAAGCGTCTGAAAAAGGAAGAAAAAGAACATCGCAAGCTCGAAAAGCAGAAGCAGAAAGAAGCGGAAAAAGAAGCCGAAATTAAGGCTGAGGCGGAAAAAATTGCCGCGGAAAAAGCGGCAGAAGAAGCTGCGGCGAAAGAGGCGGAAGAGGCGGAAAAAGCCAAGGGTACGCCTGAGAGACCGTTTGTGGAAATTAAGGCGGTGGGGCGCAAGATTATCGCAGAAGAAAAAGCGATTCAAGAGAAGATTGCCTTGGAGCAAGAAAAAATTGCCGCAGAAAAAGAAGCGGAAATTGCCAATGTGGAAGAGGTGGAAGCCGTGGAAATTAATGAGGATTCAGAGTTGGTTTTGCGTGATAATCCGAAGATGGCGGTAGCGGAAGATTTTCGTACGATTCGTACTAGCTTGTATTTCTCGCTAAATAACCAGAATTCGAATACGGTGCTGTTTTGTAGTTCGAGGGCTCACGAAGGTAAGAGTTTTATTATTTCGAACCTGGCGGTGGCTTTCGCGAAGACGAATAAGAAGGTGCTTCTCATAGACTGCGATATGCGCCTGGGGCGCCAACATGAAATTTTTGAGTTAAGTAATCAGTTCGGTCTGTCGAATATTTTGGCGGAGGGGGATTTGAAGAAATTGCGTCAATACGCTTTGAAGACGAATGTAAAAAATCTTGAGGTGATCACGCGTGGCGTGGTACCACCAAATCCAAGTGAGCTTCTGGAATCAAAGAAGATGGAAATGTTGCTTTCTGAAGTGAAAAAGCACTATGATTATGTACTAATCGATGATACACCGATTGAAGGAATTTCGGATTCTCTGATTTTGGCGAAGCGAGCTGATAGAGTGATTATGGTTTGTGCGGCTAATGAAACTACGATCGAAGATTTACAAAACTCGAAGCGAGCTCTCGAAGCAATTGAAATTAATATGCCTGGGGTGATTTTGAATCAGGTGGTGGATAAGCGCCGTGGTGGGAAGAATAATTATTATAGTTATTATAATAATTACTAATGTTTGAGTTTGAGATAAAGTTTAATCACTAGGTGGACTATGAGAATGCCAAAACTGGCGCCAAGAGTATCAATCAGGACATCTTGAAATTGGGCGGAACGGCCTGGAGTGAAGAGTTGATGAATTTCGTCGGTAATGGCATAAAGAAAACTTAGAATGATGGACAGTAAAATTTTCTTCTTGGGTGCATTTAGCTTGGGAGACTGTCGAAGGTTAAGATAAAATAAAGCACCGAGGATGGCATATTCGGCAAAGTGAGCAGTTTTTCTGACAAGAAAAATCAAGGTGCTTAGGCTAATGAGATTATGTTCAAGACCGTGACGGACATGCGGAAAATTTTGGGCAATAAAATTAACGAAGAGGTTACTTTGGGCGTCAGAGGAGTTATGCCCGAAAGATGACATGGTGAAAATAAAGCACATCTGTAAGATGAGTAGTGTCGGTAGGATGAGGCGACGAATTTTAATAGTCATTAGACTATTCTACCATTTTAAGACCGCTTAGAGAAGTTTGAAGCCGTGAGGGCCTGGATGGCGTATTTTGTTATTCAGTGAGATATTCTTGGAGTTTAACCTTGGCTTTATCGACTGAATCTTGATATGGGTGCCAAACAAAGTGTTTTGGTTCTGGGTAGGTATAAGTAGAAGTAATATCGGCTTTGCCGTCGACATCAATAGATTCGATTTGCCAATTCGAAAAATTGCTGAGCTGTTTTTGCACGAGATATTTGAGGTCGTCTGGGGTGAAATTGGTTTGAATGTTTTTGGTAATGGAATTAAAAATTTGATCTAACTTAGTGAGGTTTGTTTTATCTTGCTGAAGTTTTTGGAATAAAGCAGTGATAATTTTTTCTTGATTACGGCCACGTTCACGATCTCCTCCTGCCCAACTAATTGAGACACGCTCTCTGGCGAAATCAAGGGCTTCGTCGCCATTCAGATGGTAATTCCCCGGTTCATAATGGCGATGACCATGATAGGTATTTACAACATATGGAATATGAATGTCGACACCGCCGAGCTGGTCAATAATCGCGGAGGTAGCGTCGAAATTAATGCGAGCATAATAATTAAATTTGATGTCGTAAAAATTTTCTAGAGTATGAATGGACTCGTTGACGCCATAAAGACCAACATGAGTGAGCTTGTCGAGTTTACCATTCATGGCGAGCGGGACATAAAAATCACGTGGCGTATTAAGAAGAAGGATTTTATGTTTGGCAGGATTTACTACAAAAATGAGATTAACATCGGAACGCGCGGCGAAAGGCATGGTGTGGTCGCGATTATCGATGCCACTGAGATAAATCGTGAAAGGTGAATCAAGTGAGGAGTGCGAGGTGGTCTCCACGTGTTTTGGGGTGACTTTAATTTCGACATTGGCGAGAATTTGGAGTCGATTGTAGATGGATTCGTTATTGTCTTTCAGAGCGTCGAGATAAGTGTGACCAAGGAAAATAGTTTGGAGTTGGTCATTGGTGGTTTTAGGGCTAGTGAGTGCAGTAGTGAGGGCGAGAAGGTTATCGTAGGTCTTGAGATTGGTCTCTTCGAGAGAGGTTTTGAGGAGGTCTGGGCGACTACCTTCTGTGGATATGAGATACTGTTTAACAGTCTCAAAATATGGGTCACTGGTTAGAAGACCTAGGGGTGCAATAGTACTTGTGGCGTTTTTTGTGAGGTCAGAATTTTTTAGTGTGACGAGACTATATTTTTCGAAATAAGTTTCGTTAGAGCTGATTTTGGAAAAATAATCATTGTATTTATAGAGGAGGAAGCTAAGTGTGATGTTAATTATGATATATAATATTAAAAAAAGAGTGGAAAACTTGTGATGTTTGCTGAAAGATATAAAGATGGCGGTAATAAGGATGGCTACTATTAAAATAAAACAGAAAAGATGAATTGGTAGAAGTTTTGTTTTGTGCAAGAAATATAAGGATGTAATGTTGAAAAAAATCGATACTAATTGGACTAATAGGCGTGTTGTAGGTGTTTTTTTATCTAACTTTTCTTTCATAGGGTAATTATGTTGCATATTTAGCCGTACATAAATTAACTATTATTGCGCACTGCTTTTTTTATGCTGTTTTTTTAATTTTATAAAAAAATCTATTATATATTTATGTGAATCGGTTGATATTAAATATATTATATATGTAATAGTGGTTAATGTTAGCGTTATGTAATCGTTGAAGTTGAAATTATATATGATAAACAATATTGATGAAATTACGCAGAACAACAACTTATTAATATGTATGGGTAGATCCATTTGTTTGGATAATATTATTTCTCCTAAAATACTTCTTACGCAAATTGATAATAATATTCCGATAATTATGTAGTTTATATTGCCTAATATAAATACGGCTACTAATGAAAATACTATACTCATGGCTGCTGTAATAAGATTTATTTTCAATAAAGTATTCTCTTCTCTTAACACTTTAAAATATGTATTGTTCAGCATTTGAGTTTTTCCATCAAAAATACATATTGGTAATAGAATGGCTAGATATAGAAGACTTTGAGAATATTGTGGAAGCCACTTCAATAGAATTAATTTAATTGGTACATATGATATATATATTGCAGGGAGCAATGTATCTAGATAGGCATTTAATTTATTATATATATTTTTTGCATGTTCTTTACTAACTTGTCTGATTGCTGGAAATAAAACTATACTTACTTGTGCGATGAACAACAAGAAAAAGTTTGTTAGTGACAAGGCGAGAGAGAATTTACTAAAAGATTCTATACCCCACACTTTATCTACTAAAAACCGTCCTACGCCTAATACTAATAGACTTGAAATATTGGAAATGGTTAGTTTTATACCAATTTTCATACTTTCAAAAGTTATGTTGAGACTCTTTATGGGTGGATATGGTTTTGTTGTTATAATTTCTCTAGATTTGATTATACTAAATATCAATGCACATATTGTCGTAAAAATAAATACTGGTATATATATGAAGAGGTTGCTTATCTTAAAAAATGATGCCAGAATTATAAAAATTAAAAACAGTAATTTGTCTATTAATACCGAAAGTGAATATATTTTGACTAGATTTGTTGCTTGAAAGACATAGCCTAAAAACCAATTTAGGTTTGCAATTATCATGTACACACCAGTAAGAATGAGAATTATTTTTCGTACATAATTCGTTTGATAAAATGATAGCCCAATTACCATAAATGATAGAATGATTATTTGGATGGCAAAAAGTGTGTAAAATTGAGTGGAAATATATTTTTTATCGAGATCTTTATATCTTATTCCTCCAGTTTTTAAATACATTCCATCCGTAATGCCAAAATGAAAAAAGCCAACATAGGTTATGTAGAAAAGAAATAGTTGCCAATATCCAAAATCTTCAACGCCCAATAATTTCGGTACTAGTAAAGACATAGCTACGCTTAGACACATTGAAATGCCCTGTGCAAAGAAAGAATAGAATAAATTATGTATTGTATTTTTCTTAAGGTTTTGTTCTAACATACTACCCTTTTCTCTTTATGTAGCAATTTCTGATAAACATATTTATTCGATAATATGGTAATTTTATTTTAAATACCCGTTTTAGGAAGCCAATTTTCCACATACTATGCTTGTAGTCTTGAATAAATTTTTTTATATTTAGATAAGCGTGTATTCTTTTTGGTTTTGCTATATACATTTTTTCATCATCGAAGAATGACATATCCCCAAAGCAGCTAGCAGTCTTTAGCGTTGGATTAATAAAACATTCGGCTAATCTTTCAAAACATATTGTCATATCGTCGGTAAGATACTCTATTAATCCACTAGTATTGAATTCCTCAATAAATTTTATGGCAGAATTTTGAAGTTTTATTATATTATCTAGCTCTTTTGAATCTTTGTACTCGTATTCATAAAACTCAACACCCTCTTTATTATTAGTGTATCTTTTTACTGAGCCATGTTGACCCAAAAATAGCATTTCAAAAATAGCATTAAAATTGTGTTCTTTTAGAAAATAGTCATAATTCCTTCCTGTTTCAAATATGAAGCCGCTCATTTTTTGGTTTTTTTGATAATTATTTCTTGGTTCAATCCCCATGTAGTAGCCATATATATCTGTATCTAATTTTAGTTTTTCGAGCGCATGCTGCATATTCCCAAACCAACCTATGTCGATAATTGCTATTTTACCAGTAAAATTATGTTCTTTCTTATATTCCAAAAAAGCTTTATATTCTTTTTTTGAATTTTCTATGATATAAGGATAGAGTTTTTTGAAAACCTGTTTGTAGGTCTTATTATTTACAATTGTTGAAAGTTTCTCTTCTTTTTCTATGTCTATATTAAGTTCATCAAGAAGATCCTCATTATTCAATAGGTCATCTAAGCCCATTTTTTTGAATAACGACTTAATTTTTATACTTTCACTGATATGCATGCTAGAAAGAATACTATCAATGTCTGCACACTCTTTAAATGATGGCGTAATGATGGCTCTTCTTGAGGCAAGAAAATAATCGCTCCTTATTGACCCTGTATTAATGGTATCAAAAGCTTTTTTCATGATATATCCATCTCTTGAAAAGAAAAATGCATTTTTAATTTTAGCTTTATTTAATTCATCTAATAGCCATTTTGAAAAACACAATAGTAATGGACCAAAATAATTAAAGCCTATTTTTAAAAATATATCATCGGAAATTGGTTCTGAATTATCTAGAAAGCTTTCAATAATATTTTTCGTTAGATTATCGATCTTGTTGTTTTTTGTGACTACACTGTTACTGTTTTTCCATAATATGGCACGAATTCCTAATTTTTTAGGACTCAAAAAATCACTTTTTTTATTGTCGCCTATATGCAATATTTCTTGAGGCTTTACTCTTAAATCTTTGAGAATATATTTAAATAAATTACCTGTGTTTTTTGTTGCATTAATTTCTGATGATAAATAAAGTTTGTCATATTTGATGTTATTTGTTTCGAGTATTGATATAATAATTTTTTTAGATAAATACATGTCAGAAGTAATAATTATGGTTTTATTTCTGTCTCTGCAGTATTTGTAAATATCTTTAAGGTTGTGATTAAATTTACATATATTTTTTTCAATTTCTTCTTCTTTTTCTTTTAGCAGACGTAATTGTTTATTTGAATATGTTTTTGATAAATACTTATATATTTCTTTAAGATTAACCTCTTCAGTATTATTAAATTTACGACATTCTCTCTCGGCTGAAATTCTATTGTTTCTAAAATTACTAATTTTGTCTTGATTTGATAAATTGTATATTTTCTCAACCAGGCTAAAGACGTCGTGTGGATTTTTAACCATTCTTTTGATTAATGTGTCAAAAATATCAAACGATACTATTTTATTTTTATCTATTTTCCTTTTAATTTTATGAATGTCCATGATATTTTACCTTATTTTCAGATTATATTTTTTAAGTATATAAATGATTGTTGTTAAGTATAGCACAATATTGATGTAGTTTATTGATAACACTGTAGAAAAGAAGAAATCACTAAATGGCATTAATACTACGGTATGAAGTAACATAAAATATAAAATTAAATGAGTGCTAAATTTTATCTTCCGTGCATAGTATATCTTTTTATACCATAAAGCCATAATTGCTCCATGTATAGAACTTAATATTATTATTCCTATTGCTCCAAAATCTTGAAACATTCGCCTAAATGCTGTATATACATTTCCCAATCCTATGCCATTAGGGCTTCTAAACTCGAGATGAATAGTATAGTCTTCATGTAATATGCCTATTTGATTAAGAAACTTGTTAATGCCAAAAAAGATTTCTTTTCCAATGATTTGGGATTTTGGAATTGGATTTTTTAAATAATCATCAAATAAGGGAATAGATCCACCAAAGTACCTAGAAATATAATAAATTGGATTATCCTCTGAAACTCTTCCCACAAGCGTTCTAGAGGCCGAGAATAAATACAAGACAACTGCAAGTAATACTATTAGTTTTAATGTATTTACACCGATTCTTGTTCCTGTTCGTTTGTTTAAACGTCCGTAGATAAAAAAATACAGGGAAGTTGCGTATATTGCATATATAATTAGTTCTGACCTACCACCAGTCAGCATTGTTTGAATTGAATACATTAAAATAGATAAAACTAGAAGTGTCTTACCCTGTTTTTTTTGTTTTTGTCGTTTATTAGATATATTATTATTGATGAATAAGAAGGTTATTATATAAATAAAAGCTTTGCTGAATTTTATTCCTTGATTTATATACCATGGGTAATTTATTGTTTGATTGAAGGATTTTTCAAATCGAAATTCTGTCATTATGTTAGAATTGAAAATGTCTAAAAAATTTCCATTCAGATAATTTTTCATCCATACTATAAATAATAATAAGAATATAGATTGAGCTATTAGAAAAACCAGGATTATATTTTTTGATACATATATCTTCGACAAACCTGAAGCTTCTTTTTTTGTATCCTTATTGGGGTGAATGAAAATACATGGTAAAATAAATGAAATAATACCAAGTAGAATTAGTTGAACAATGTCACTGGAAAGATTGATGCCCCACGTATCAATATTTAGAGTTGTGCAAAAAACAGAAAAGAAAAAACTAAAGCATATTAGGCAGGCAGGGTGAAAAATATCCTTTTTAAGCGAGTACGTAATCCACGATAGGATAGCTAATGAGATTAGTAAGATGTATATCATTTTTTTCCTTAGGTTTTCGAATAGAACTCATTTATATATTTTTAATATAATATCTCAACTTCCAAATTATATTTTATGGAATTTATATTTTTGCAAATATCGAATCGTAGACAGTAAATAAATAAAAAGAAATAGTTTTCTTTTGATGCAGAATAATATAAGCTTTCTGTATTTGTTTATTTTTAAAAGTAGATTTAATCTACCTATGTCTTCTTTACTTTTGAGAAGAAATGATTTTTTAAACAATTTGCCGTTTGCACTAGAAATGTTTGCGTAAAAATTTAATACATTATCCCTAAAAAATTTACATTCTGAGTTCTTGTAGATTTTACCATCTCTAAATAAGGAATAGTCATATTCTTTTATTTTTCCGTTCATGTTTTTAGACATACATGCACACACTACATCTGGCTTCTCTCGTTCGGGATAAAGTTGAGCATAAGCGTCATATTCTACAAAATCATCACCATCAATAAATAGGATATATTCACCGCTACTTTCTTTTACTCCGGTATTTTTTGCCGCGCTTAAGCCAGCATTTTTCTTATGTATGACTCGGAAATTTTTGTTTTGTTCAACATAGTAATCGCAAATTTTAGCGGTTTTACTTTCTGACCCATCGTCAATTAAAATTACTTCAATTTGATTTAAGGTTTGTTTTTTAAGATGTTGCAGGTTATTTTTTAGATATTTTTCGGGCGTATTGTAAATTGGAACAACTACACTGATCTTTGGTTGACTAATATTTTTCATATCATGCCTTAAGCTCAAGATCTTTTTTGATTTTGGTAGTAGAAATGTCTTTGGTTCTTGGTAGGTAGACTACCTCGCAAATATCTTTGAGGGACTCAAAATTTTCGTTCCCTTCCCAGTCGTTGCCCATTACTACGGTATCAATTTCATATTTTTTAACATCATCACGTTTTTGACTCCAAGTTTTTTCCGGAATTACGAGATCAACGTATCGAACTGCTTCGAGCATCTTTTTTCTGGTTTCGTAATTGTGGTACGCTTTTTTGTTTTTAATGGCGTTAAATTCATCTGTTGATACCGCAACAACTAGATAATCGCCTAAGGCTTTTGCTCTTCTTAAAATTTCAATATGGCCAAAATGTAATAAATCAAATGTTCCGTAGGTTAATATTCTTTTCATTTTACTTTTCTTCCTTTTCGATTAACTGCGTTTTTTTAATAGCTTTTATGATGTATTTAATCGACATTAGTAATCCTGCGCCTGTGTAATATATAAAACAATATATAACTACAATATCGTAGAATTTTAGGATGGCGCCAATTAAAACTAATAATGGTAAGATACCGCCGACGCCAAAATCTGACTCGAGTCGTACCAATAATGAATTAGATTGAGTGGTATCGGTTCTATTGTCCTTTTCGAGTGTTAATTTTTTCTGATCGACCAGTTCTCTTTCGGTGTTTTTGTACTTTTGGTAAATCAAGCGCATGAGAGTATCGGAGGTAGAAGCAAGAAATCCAAGAATAATTATGATTATCGAAGTGTTGGCCTTGAAGATTAGGCCGTCATTTTGATATGCTGCTACCCCTAATGCCGAACAAAGCAGTGCAACTAAGATATAACTGCTTATTCCGTCGGCAAATCCACCGAAAGGTTGCTTTTTGACGGATCTTGCGATATTTCCATCTGTACAATCTAAAATTAACCAGACATTTACTAAAATTGCACCGATAATACTAATAGTGTGATTTGGTGCTGCAATTAAAATACAGGCAATCACTGAAAGAATGGCTGAAAAATAAGAAACAGTATTTGCTGAGATATTATATTTGGTGGCAACACTGGCACAAAAAAATGAGACTGGGCGATAGAAAAATCTAGAGAGAATTGGGTCTTTGACTCTTTTCCATTCTGGCAGATTTTCTTTAAAATAGTGGCAATTATATTGTTTCGACATATTTTTTCTCCTTTTTGGCTTAGCTAGTTTTTGCATGTATATATAAATCTTGCAAAAATTTTATACTATTTTTTATATCATATTTTTTTAGATATCTAATATCAACCTCGTTCCGTGTCGGTCTAATTGCCGCTGTGAATTTTTTTATATCGAGTGGTTGAAAAGCAAGATTTTTATCTAATCGAGCTTCTTGTGGCACAAAATTACTTGCAACACAACTTAAGCTGTTTACTTGTGCTTCAATAAGTACCATGCCTAAACCTTCGTAGATACTTGGTAAACAAAATACATCCATTACGGAGTAAAGTTTGTCTGTGCCATTACGTTGGCCTAAGAATAGGACGGAGTCTGTAAGGCCAAGTTTTTCGACCTTGGCTTTGATTTTTTCTTCAAGGGGGCCGGCGCCAATGAGGAGGAGTTTGGAGTCTGGATTTTTTGTGTGATATTCATTAAAAACGTCGACTAGGAAATCATGATTTTTTTGTTTAACAAAACGACCGACGTGTCCTATAACGGTAGTGCTATCATTGATATTAAATTCCTGGCGGAGTTTTTTGCGTGCTTCGGGATCAAATTTAAATTTATCTAGATCAATAGCATTATAGATAATTTTTATTTCGCTGCGATCGAAAGATTTATTACCAAAGAGGTAGCGGCCAGCTAGTTCGGAACAGGCAAAATAATCTGTGGCGTACTTCTTACTAAATGGCCTTAAGATATTTTTGATAATATTGCGCTTCCATTCTTTTGGATTACTGGTGGAATGACTGTGAGAAATGCGGACAGGTACCCCAGCCTTTTTCGCGGCGTAAAGTGGAAAAACTGAGAGGGTGTTTATGTTGGAATGTACGATGCGATATTTATTCTTACGGAACAAATCTTCCATGGCTTTGAGATATTTGGGGAGTTTTTGGTATTTTGGCACCAGGAAGACGCGACCACCGAGTTTTTTAATTGCTTCGTATGGAATACGCGTAGAGTCTTCGTCACAAATAAAATCAAACTGGACCTTGGTGCGGTCGAGGTGTCGATAGTAATTCATGATGACTGATTCGACGCCGCCGCCAATCCATTTACCCATAATTTGGGCAACAATAATCGTTTTTTTAGAATTATCTGCGTGGCTCATTTAAGAGTCTGGGCCTTTCTCTTATTTTATGAAAACTACAATCTCAACTTTGTAGCCTTGCTTTATTAATTATTAATATTCTATAACTTTTTCCAGATAAAGTCAACTTGATAACAGATAAAAATGGCATAAAAGGTAGATATGGCTTTAATTTTAGGATTTTAAAAAGCATTGGCTTATCACTTTGTGATTTTTAAATAGAAAAAGAACCGATATAACTTCGGTTCTTAAGGGATTTTAAATTGAGCGCATAGTCAGTTTTTTCTTATAAATTTTTCATGAAGTATGAATTTATTTGGCATATCTCCCCCCCTCCACCTTAAAATTTGTGTGGCTTCTTGCATGGCTCTTAGTTCTCACTTCGTGATTATCCCTCCTCTTGCCTTAAAGTCCGCGAGATTTCTTGTATGGCTCTAGGTCTCCACTTCTCGATCGGATTTTTTCATCCAGTTTTTTTAATTTGTTTTTCTGTGTTTGAATTTCGCTATAAACACGAGTTTTCTTGCGCTTTAAGCTTTCAATTTCCAATTTCACAATACCTTGCTCATCGAGTAGGTCATCAAGCTCGCGGTTTAATGCTTCAATTAAACTATTTTGAGGTTTAGATTTGAGATTCTCAGCAGTAAGCTGCATCTTTATCCGCTCTATTTTTCCATAAAAAAGGCTGTGACGTTCAACGGCGACCTTGTATTCGGTACGAATCAGGTCATGGTTGGCTTCGGCTTCCTGCATGCTGCGAATTACTTCGCGTCGGTTAGCTTTCAATACGGCAATTTCAGAATTTTCTGGCATAAACACCCTCCTTATTAATGTGCGCGCCAAATATTAGGCGTAAATACGTTACTTTTATATTATATCAGATTTAACCAAACCGCAAACTAGGTTTCTGCTGAGTTGTTTTTATCTTGGCGTTTACTGAGGCGTTTGGAGGTACGACTACTCGTGAAGACGATGGCCTTACTGAGGGTGTAATTTACTACGATTGTAATGATGTTGCAGAAAACCTTCCAAATGAGTTTGTTTTGTTTGCAAACCTCAACGGCGAGCCACATAACAAAAACTTCTATACCAAGGGTAATTAGTCGTGCGATAAAAAAGAGGACGGCTTCGCGCATGATGGCGACATGAGTCTTGGCGGTACTTTCAAAAACATAGAGACGATTAGTAACGAAGGCGAAGGCTACAGCCACTACCCAAGCCCAAATAGTGGACGGGACGGTTTTGATTTGGAGGATTTCCGCGAAGATATAGAAACTAACAATGTTCACCAGGGTAGTAAGAACGCCGAAGACAAAATAAAGAACGATGTGCTTATTATAATTCACGAATCGCTTGAGGTAAGAGGGTGATTTTAGGGCTTTAATCAAGTTTTTGCAGTTGATTTGGTATAGCACTGCGGATTCATTAGCTTCTGCCATATTTATTATTATAACGGATTTTACTGATTTTTGACCGATTTCGCTTGTGCTGAGTTAAAATTAAATAGATTCTCTCGGATTACGAGGATTTTCTAGAAATCAAAATTATTGTGGTGTACATCTCGCAGATTTATGGACATCTAGCGACCTGCTGGATTCGAAATTTTTGTGATTTTTGTCATAAAAAATACTCCCCAGAAGAGGAGTATTTTCTTTTGATTAACGCTTGGAGAATTGTTCGCGTTTGCGAGCAGAACGTAAACCGTATTTTTTGCGTTCTTTTTCGCGTGGGTCGCGCTTGATGAGACCAGCTTTCTTCAAGACTGGGCGCAAATCTGGGAATTCCAAGGTAAGAGCTTTAGAAATTGCCAATTTAATAGCGTCGACTTGACCAGCTAGACCACCACCGGAAACCAGGATGGTAACATCAAATTCTTTTTGCTTGTTAACGAGAGCTAAAGGATCGGTCACTTCAGCAAGCAAGCTTTTGTTTAGAGAAAGATACTCTAGAGCTGGCTTGTTGTTGATGGTGATTTCACCTTTACCCTTAAATAGACGTGCGCGAGCAGTAGCTGCTTTACGACGACCAAGTCCGTAGGAATATTTGGTTGCCATTATTTAATCTCCTTTGGATTTTGAGCGGAATGAGTGTGCTCAGCGCCATTGAAGACACGAAGACGAGCTAAACGATCGTCAGCGAGCTTGTTCTTTGGAAGCATGCCTTTGACAGCTTCTTTGATGGCGTAAGCTGGGTTCTTCTCGATGATTTCTTCGAGTTTGAGCTCGGTGAGACCACCTGGGAAGCCACTGTGACGGTAGTACATTTTTTCAACCATCTTGTTGCCAGTAACTTGGATGTTCTTAGCGTTCAAGACGATGACGTAGTCACCATTGTCAATGTGTGGAGTGTAAGTAACTTTAGACTTACCCATAAGTTTGTCAGCGATAACGACAGCTAATTTACCAAGTGGTAAAGAAGCGGCATCGATAACATACCATTCGCGCTTGATTTCAGCGGTTTTTTGGCTAAAAGTCTTCATTATTTAGCCTCCTTAGTTAGGTTGATAGAATCGACAAATGAGATAGTACCCATTTCAGCGTGGTCACCCTTGCGGAAGCCAGCGCGTTCAATTCTGAGGTAACCAGAATCACGTTCGATTTGAGGAGCAATAACATCCATCAAGAGGTCTGCAACTTCAAGGTCATCCAATCTTGCGATGAGGAGACGACGATTAGCGAGACCACCTTTTTTGGCGATGGTGATAAGCTTCTCGGTGTAGCGGCGCATTTCTTTAGCGCGAGCTAGAGTCACGGTGATCGACTGGTATTTGATCAGAGAGCACATCAGCCCACGTAGTAGTGCCCTTCTCTGGTCGGTTTCACGGCCGAACTTGCGGCCTTTATATCCGTGGCGATGCATTAGATATTTAACTCCTTAAGTTTATTTTTAACCTCATCAAGAGCCTTTTGACCGAAGCCTTTGAGGTCCTTGAGGTCGGTTTCAGATAAGACAACGAGGTCTCTGATGGTGTGAATTGCGTTGTTTACAAGAGCATTAGCAGTACGAGCTGAAAGACCTAATTCTTCGATAGGAAGCATTAGACCAGCATCTTCCTGTTCGTTCTTGGAGCCTGGAGCTGGAGCGGTGTCAGCGACAGTTTTTCCAGCAAGAGCCTGGTATTGATTCACAAGAATCGCAGCGGCTTCTTCGAAAGCTTCACGTGGGGTGATGGTGCCATCGGTTTCGACGGTGATAGTCAATTGTTGAAGATTGATATCTTGACCAACACGAGTGTTTTCAGCATTGAAACGAACGCGAATTACAGGGGTGAAGACGGCATCGAGGGCGATCATGTCGCTGTGGATGCGTTCTTCGGCTGAGCGCTCAATAGTAAGATAACCGCGGCCAGATTCGACGATGAAGCGCATCTTCAAAGTGTAATTTGGATCATCGATGTGGCAAATTACCTGGTTTGGGTTAGCGATTTCAACTTCATTGGTGAGTTTGATATCGCCGGCGACGACACGTGTGTCACCATCTTTTTTGGATTGTTCGCTACCTTTGATTTCAAGAGTAAGCTCGACTGGAGCGTCGGAGTGGCTCTTAAAACGAATGTTTTTAAGGTTGAGCATGATGTCGACGACATCTTCACGAATACCTTCGATTGCAGTGAATTCGTGAGTAGTACCTTCGATACTGAAGGAAGTAATTGCAGCACCCTTAATACTTGAGAGTAAGACGCGGCGGAGAGAGTTGCCTAAAGTGTTACCATAGCCGTAGTAAAGTGGCTTGATTACAAATGAGGCACAGTTCTCGGATACGTCGATGACTTCTGCAAGATTTGCTTCGTGAATTACTTTTGTTGTCATTGTTCTCCTTAGCGTGAGTAATACTCAACGATTAGTTGTTCGTTAATGCCTGCTTCGGCTTCTTCGCGTTTTGGCTTGCCAGTAATTTCGATAGTCATTTTCTTAGCATCAGACTTCATCCAGCTGAGTGGAGTAACACCACTGGCAGCGACGATATTGTCGAGATTCTTGAAGTATTCAGACTTTTGAGACTTAGCGCGTACTTCGAGTTTGTCACCAGCCTTCAAGCGGATTGAAGGGATGTCAATACGGCGACCGTTAAGAGTGAGGTGTCCGTGAGAGACAAGTTGGCGTGCTTGGCGACGAGTAGAAGCGAAACCAGCGCGGAAAACAACGTTATCTGCGCGGCGTTCTAGGTATTCTAGAAGGATTTCACCGGTGAGACCTTCGGCCTTTTGGGCTTCTTTCATCAATTTAGCAAATTGTTTTTCGAGAAGACCATAGAGTCTACGAACTTTTTGCTTTTCGCGAAGTTGGGTAAGATACAAACTACCACCGCGAACTCGCATATCACCGTGCTGACCTGGAATACCAGATTTTTTAGCCATGATTTTGTGAGCTTTTGGTGCTAGGGCAAAGCCCTCGCGACGACTTTGTTTGACAATTGGAGATTTATCTCGTGCCATTACGGTTTCCTCTCTCCTTTAGGACGTACACCACCATGAGCGATAGGTGTTTGGTCGGTTATACTATCAATTTTGATGCCAAGACCAGAGATAGCACGGATGGCGCTATCACGACCGAGACCGATACCCTTGACGTAAACGTCGACGGAGTTCAGACCGTGATCTTTTTTGGCGATTTCACCAGCTTTTTCAGCGGCGATTTGAGCAGCGTAAGCTGTACCCTTCTTGGAACCTCTAAAACCGTTAGCACCAGCAGATGACTGAGCGAGGACTTGGCCTTTCTTGTCGGAAATGCTGATGATAGTGTTATTAAAGGTGGCCTTGACGTGGACCTGACCAGAAGTGACAATACGCTTGCCTTTCTTGGTTTTGACTTTGACTTCTTCAGTTCTAACTTCTTCTGTCATATTTTACTCCACTAACTAGGTTTTACTTGCTGCTTTTGGTTGTGCACCACCGACCGCGATCGCCTTACCCTTACGTGTACGTGCGTTCGTACGAGTACGTTGGCCGTTGACTGGAAGACCAGCCTTGTGGCGGATACCTTTATAAGAATTGATATCCTTAATGCGTTTGATATTGTTTGTTACGAGGCGACGCAGATCACCTTCGACTTGATATTTGCTAGAAATAATGTCGTTGATTTTCTGTTCCTCAGCCTCGGTGAGATCTTTCACCCGAGTGGTAGGCTCAATTTTGGCCTCCGCAAGGATGGCTTTTGAGGTAGTACATCCGATACCAAAAACGTAAGTAAGGGCAATCCATACTTGTTTTTCGGAAGGGATGACTACGCTAGCAATTCTTGCCATGCTTAACCCTGCCTTTGCTTATTCTTAGGTTTTTTCTTGTTGATGACACGTAGTACGCCTTTGCGACGAACATAGATATCATCAGGGGAGATTTTCTTTACACTTGCACGTACTTTCACTGTGTAAAAATCCTTTCCTTGTTAATCTATTTCAGGTACTAATGAAAAAGCGGAAATTTTTTCAGAGTTCGCCAAAATAGGGTTGATATTATTTAAGGCGGAAGCTGATACGGCCCTTCGTAAGATCGTAAGGGGTAAGTTCAACCTCAACCTTGTCACCTGGCACAAGACGGATAAAGTTTTTGCGCATTTTTCCGCTCATGTGCGCAATAATAATATGACCATTCTCAAGTTCTACTCGAAATTGAGTATTTGGTAATGCATCGACGACAGTGCCGCCTAATTTGATCACTTCCTTTTGACTAGCCATAAATTATTTACCTATTTTACCAGAGATTTCAGAAAATGTAAAGAGGTTTTAGGCGGTTTGCCGGTCCTCTTATTGATGAGATGGTTAGTTTCGTTTCGAACTTTCTTGCACGAGAGTGGCACGCAGGAATTGGCGTGAAAGATAGGTCTTTTGGACGTCTGACCAGGCGCCAGTACAAGTAATAATGCTTATAGAGTCTTGACCGGAGACTGGTGATTCGAGCATGGCAGACATTTTCTCATTAGCGTCAGCCAGGGATACGGTTTGATTTTCATAAACACGATAAGTGAGTTTAGTGCCATCGCCCATTTCGATTTGAATCAGGTCGCCTGCGACGAGATCATTTAGGTGCTTGAATACGCCAGAGGCGGTTGGTCCACCATTGTGTCCGACAAAAAGTGCGGTCTTGCCAGTGAGTGGTGGAAGCGTGCCAGTATACCATCCCACATCGAAAATACTATTCGGGGTACTAATAGCGCCTTTTCCGGTGAGTCCGACGGGAAGAATACGAGCATTTTTGATGCCAAGTTTTTCGATACTCATGAAGCGTGGTTTATCGTAGGCGACAGAATAAGAGTTAGTTTTATCTTCGGAGATCGGAGTTTCATCCACGGAAGCTTGGTCAGTTTCGAGGTCAAGATTAGATTTAGGTAGTATTCTTTCGCTGCCTTCTTTGGATTTATAATAATGATCTTCCCAGAAATAGAGGCGTGCAGTAATAATGACTAAAATCAGAGCCAAGATGATGAATGGCAGATTGATGAGGATTTTAGATTTTGATTTAACTTCGAGAGACATCCCACCCAGCTTTCTTATTTATAATCGTCGTAGGTTACCATGAGGGCGCGAGAATCGAGCTGACGGAGATTTTCGAGGGCTACGGTCACCACGATGAGGAGTCCGGTGCCAGAGAGGGAGAGACCCATCGGGGCGTCGCTAAGCATAATGGCGACATAGTCGGTGATAAATGGAATCATGGCAATGAAGCCAAGTGCGAGGGCGCCGAAAAGATTGAGGCGGGTCATGACTTTTTCTAGATAGTTAGCCGTAGTCATACCTGGACGGACGCCTTCGATGAAGCCACCTTGCTTTTGGAGGTTATCAGCGATTTCTTTGGTATTAAAAATAATGGAAGTGTAGAAGTATGTAAATAATACTACTAAGAGGAAGTAAAGAGCTGGATAGATGAACCAACGCGCATTGATTCCATTTGGATAGAGCGTCTTAAAATTTGAGGCGTTTGGCATGGTGAAAATTTCACTAATGGTTTTAGCCATAGTATTTCCCTTATCCATACTAGAAATTAGTTGTCCGACGAGAGCTGGGAGCGAAAGGAAGGCGGTGGCGAAGATCACTGGCACCACACCGGCAGAAATAAGCTTCAAAGGTAGAATAGATTTGATGCCACCATAGGCACTGTTGCCGTGGATACGCTTAGCGTAATTAATAGTGATGATACGCTGAGCCTCATTGAGCTTGACGAGCCAATAAAGAATTAGGATTACGACGACGAGCAGGGCTAGAGCGACCCAGAATAAGACCGGATTGACAGGTAGATTTAGCCAGCCGAAAAGATTAAGTGAGCCATTCTTGGTATCGAAAAGCTGTTGGCCGAGTGAGCCAAGAGTGCTTGGGAATTGGGAAATAATACTGGCAAAAATAATCATAGAGATACCATTACCAATACCCTGCTCGGTAATAAGTTCGCCGAGCCACATCAAGATAATGGAGCCAGCAGTCATAGTGATGACAGAGACGACCCAGTCACGTGGAGTCGGGGTGAAACTAAGAGTATTCGAGGAGACCACAGATTGGTAAAGAATGTAAATATAGGCGATGGATTGTACGACGGCGAGAGGCACGGCAAGCATACGGGTCCATTGATTAATCTTGCGACGGCCAGTTTCACCATCCTCGGAAAGCTCTTCGAGACTCGGGATGGCTTTACTGAGAAGTTGAAAGACGATAGAGGAGGTGATATATGGAGAAAGCCCCACCAAAATAATGGAAAAGGAGGCGAGCCCACCACCTGAAATTAAGTTAATGAAACCGGTGAAATCTGACTTGGAGATCAAGCTAGAAACGGCATCCTTGAAGGTCTTGGCGTCGCCCATTGGCACAGGAATGTGTGCGAGTAAACGGTAAGCAACCAAAATACCTAACACGATAAAAATGCGTTTTAGCATGTCTTTGTTTTTTAGAGATTTCAAAATCGTCTTAAAATGCATGGAATCCTCTCTATTTATTAATCTATATTACCATATTTACCTAAGTTTTTGAAGATAAAAAAATAACCCCCGCGTTAATCACGAGGGCTATTTTAGACTAATTAGTCGTTTTGCTTTTTCAAACGCTTTGGTACTGGATTTTTGGTGAATGAACCACCAGCTTTTTTGAGCATTTCGAGACCAGATTTAGAAATAAATTGGGTTTCGAGATCAATTTTGCTGTTAAGCTCACCACGGGTGATAACCTTGACCTTAACGAATGGGTTAGAGATAAGACCATTTTCGAAAAGAGTAAAGTTGTCAACCTTGCCAGAAAGAGCGTTAAGGACGTCAGTGTAGACGACTTCAGCTTTGGCGTGGATAGACTTGAAACCTTTGAGCTTAGGCACGGCTTGCATCATAGCGCGCTGACCACCCATGAATGTAGCAGGCATCTTGCGGTGACCAGTACGGGCTTTTTGACCTTTGGTACCACGACCGGCAGTCTTACCACGACCAGCGGCAATACCACGACCAGCACGAGTTGGGCGGGTATTAGCTTCAACGATTAGATCATTGTATTTCATTACTTGCTCTCCTTTTCTTTGGTAGCAGTAGTATTCCACTTGGAACGTGGAACCTGAGCTTTAAGACCATCGATAACGGCGTAAGCGATGTTGACCTTGTTGGTAGAACCGAGAGACTTGGAGATCAAGTTCTTGACACCAGTTAAACCAATCACGGAACGAACAATGCTACCAGCGATAATACCAGTACCAGGGGCAGCTGGTTTCATCAAAACGTGAGCACCGGTAACCTTGGTTTCCACTTCGTGGCAGATAGTTTCGCCAGACATGTGGAAGGTGACCATGTTTTTCTTGGCTACACGAGTAGCTTTTTGAACAGCAGCGGTAACATCGGCGCCTTTAGCGACACCTACACCAACTTTGTTTTTCTTATTTCCAATAGCAACAAGAGCTTTGAAGCGCATACGGCGACCACCTTTAACAGTGCGAGAAACACGATCGATATTGATGGTAATCTCCTCAAATTCCTTTGGTGCAGCTTCACCACGGACGCGATCACGGCGATTATTGCGGCGCATTGGGCGACCAGCCATATCGCGAGTTTGCTTGGTGGCAGCGATATCGTCAGACATTTTGAGGGTGCCAGCTTTGTTCACTACTTTTGGTTGCTTAGGAGCGGTAGAATTTGCTTCGGCCATATTAGAACTCCAATCCTTCCTTACGAGCTGCATCGGCTAGAGCTGACATGCGGCCAGCGTAGGCGAAAGCACCACGATCGAATACAACTTTTGTGATATTTGCTTTTTTAGCTTTTTTGGCAATTTCTTCACCAATTTTAGCGGCTTTTTCAGTCTTGGAACCGGTTAGCTTGGTGCCAACAGTGGTAGCGGAGACTAAAGTAGTCATGGTGTCGTCATTGATAATTTGAGCAGAAACGTGAAGATTGCTGATGTTAACGCTCAAGCGTGGGCGAACTTCAGTACCATGAATTTTTGCACGGGTACGTTTTTGGCGATACAACTTATTCATTATTTCTTCCCTGCCTTTCCAGCCTTGCGAAGGATTACTTCGTCAGCATATTTAATACCTTTACCCTTGTATGGTTCAGGCTTCTTGAAGGCGCGAATTTCAGCGGCAACTTGACCAACTTTTTGCTTGTCAATGCCAGAAACAACGATTTCCATCTTGTTAGTTTTTAATTCGATACCTTCTGGGGCTTTGTATTTCACTGGGTGGGAGAAACCAAGAGACATCTCAATTTCTTTTGGACCACCGGAAAGACGAAAACCGACACCATTGATTTCGAGTTTCTTCTCGAAACCTTTGGAAACACCGGTAACGGCGTTGTTTAGAAGTGCGCGTTGTAGACCATGCCAGGCACGAGCTTCAGCTTCGTCATTCTCACGAGTAACGATAATCTGACCGTCTTCGACCTTAGTCACAACGAATTTTTGCACAGGAACCTCGAGTGAACCCTTTGGTCCAGCAACAGTAATGAACTGTTCGCCGACCGTGATTGTCACTCCTGCAGGAATCTGTACAGGTTGTTTTCCGATACGACTCATATCTTCCTTTCAATTAATATTCGGTTAATTTTAACATAATTTAGGTCTTAATTCAAGATAAAAAATAAAAATAAGGCCAGGAGTTCTGACCTTATTTTTTCTAGTTTATTACCAAACCTTGACTAAGATTTCACCACCGAGGCGAGCTTTGCGAGCTTCCTCACCAGTCATGATACCTTTTGAAGTCGAGACGAGGATGACACCACGACCGGATTTGACCTTTGGAAGATCATCGGCGGAAGTGTAAACACGGCGACCAGGTTTACTGACCTTAGTGATTTCGTTAATACGAGCGATTTCGTCAGCTTGATTGATTAAGACGTGAATGAAATTGCGTGGTTTTGCTTCTTCGATAGAGAAGTCAGCGATAAACTTGGTTTTCTTGAGACCTTCTAGTACAGCAAGCTTTAGTTTAGAAGTTGGTACAACAATCTCGTTTTTGTTGACGAGAATAGCATTGCGGATACGAGTGATAAGGTCGGCAATTTGATCTGTTGATTGTAATGACATATCTTATCCTTTCTACCAGCTACTCTTTGTTACACCAGGGATTTCACCCTTGCTTGCTTTTTCGCGGAAGCTAATACGGCTGAGACCGAAGCGGCGCATGTAACCGCGTGGACGACCGTCGAGCATATCACGATTTTTTAACCTAGTTGGGCTGGAATTTTTTGGTAGCTTCTGAAGACCTTCGAGGTCGCCAGCGGCTTTAAGTTCAGCACGCTTTGCTTTGTACTTATCGTACATTTTTTGACGCTTGAGGTCACGGAGTACTGCAGACTTTTTGGCCATGTTATTTGTTCTCCTTTTTCTCGAATGGCATACCAAATGCCTCTAATAATTTACGGCTAGCTTCTTTAGAACCGTTCTTGATGATGAAGGTAATCTCAAGGCCGTGAAGAACAGATGCGTCTTCGAAGGTAATTTCTGGGAAAACGGTTTGTTCTTTAAGACCGACTGAGTAGTTGCCTTGTTCATCAAAAGATTTGCTAGGCACGCCGTGGAAATCACGAACGTGTGGCAAAGCGATGTTAATGAAGCGGTCAACGAATTCATACATCTTGTCATTGCGTAAAGTAGTGAGGTAGCCAACTGGGGCGCCCATACCTTTACGAATCTTGAAGGTAGCAATAGATTTCTTTGCTAATCTAGAGGTGGAAGCTTGGCCGGTAATTTTAGCAAGAGTAAGGGCTACGGTTTCAGTGTAGTGCTTATCTTCACGCTTTTTACCAACACCACAAGATACAATCACTTTTTCAAGTTTTGGAACTTGGTTGATGTTCTTAATGTTAAGCTCTTTTTCTAGGTCTTTTACGATTTTGTCTTGGTATAAGACTTTCAAACGTGGGGTATATTCAGCCATGATTATTTCCCTTCTTTCTTGAGATTGGAAAGATCGATACCGACGTGAATATCTTTCTTACCACCCTTTGGATTAAATTGAGTGGCTTTGATGTGGCGCTCGCGAATGCCGATACCTTCGATCATTGCTTTGTGAGCGACACGATCCATTTTGACGATTTTACCAGTCTGACCCTTGTGGTCGCCGGCAATGATTTTTACCATATCGCCAGATTTCAAATTCTGTGCCATATTATAGAACCTCCGGTGCTAAACTGATAATCTTATTGAAGCCGAGTTCACGAAGCTCACGTGGGACTGGTCCGAAGACACGGGTACCCTTTGGAGTTTTGTCGTCGTTCACGATGACGGCGGCGTTGTCGTCGAAGCGGATGGTAGAACCATCAGCACGGCGAATTTGACCACGAGTACGAACGATAACGGCACGAACTACTGCTTTTTTCTTAATATTGCCTGTAGGAGATGCGTCCTTTACGCTGGCGGTGACAATGTCACCAACACGAGCGTAACGAGCGCGAGTTCCACCGAGGACACGGATTACGCCAAGTTCCTTGGCTCCGCTGTTATCTGCGACAGCTAATCTAGTTTCCTGTTGAATCATCTTAGTTTTCCTCTCCTTCTTGATCGCCAGTGACTTCAGACTTTAATTCGACTGAGTCGTGGGATTTTTCAAGAATTTTGACGAGTTTATAGGTACAAGTCTTTGAGTAAGGACGGCAGGCGATGATCTCAACCTTATCACCAAGCTTAGCCTCATTTGCTTCATCATGAGCGGTGTACTTACGGGTGTGTGAGTACTGCTTGTGATAAAGTGGATGAGTTTCACGGCTGGTAATGGAGACGGTGATGGTCTTATCGCGCTTATCAGAGGTAACTACTCCTTGAAGTGTTTTTGCCATACTTAGGCTCCCTTTCCTTGATTAATTAAAGTTAGTGCTTTTGCGATTTCTTTACGCAAAGCTTTGATACGATGTGGATTTTGCAAGGTACCTTCGTAGAGTCCACGCTTAGCTTCGAGAAGCTCTTGCTTTAACTCAGCGACGGTTTTAACCTTGGCGGTTTCAGTTTTCTTATCAGCCATGATTAAATTTCACCTTTCCTTACAAATTTACAACGTACTGGAAGCTTGTGAGAGGCAAGACGAAGTGCTTCTTTTGCCTGTTCTTCAGTGACTTCAGCCATTTCGAACATCACAGTACCAGTTTTAACTTTAGCTACGTAAAATTGTGGTTCACCTTTACCAGAACCCATTTTCACATCAAGAGGTTTCTTGGTGACAGGGGTGTGTGGGAAGATGCGGATCCAAATTTTACCACCACGCTTAATGTAGCGGGTAATAGCTTGACGGGCAGCCTCGATTTGGCGGGAATTGATACGTTCATTGTCGAGAGACATGAGACCAAATTCACCAAAAGCGACAGTGTTACAGCGAGTAGCTACGCCATCATTTTTGCCTTTTCTAACCTTACGGTGCGCAACGCGACTTGGAAGTAAAATAGCCATATTTATTTTTCTCCCTTATAAATCCAAACCTTAACACCTACGATACCGGCGATGGTTGGAGCGTGATGACAGTGGAAATCGATGTCAGCGCGGAGAGTGTGTAGAGGAACTGAACCCTCGATGAATTTCTCACGGCGAGACATTTCGGCGCCATTAAGACGACCAGAAACTTCGACACGAACACCTTTAGCACCTGCGGCCATAGTAGACTGAGTAGCCATCTTGACTGCGCGGCGGAAGTTCATACGCTTACCAAGTTGGAAACCGATATTTTCAGCAACGAGCTTGGCGGATAATTCAGGTTTCTTAACTTCTTCCACGTTGAGGCGGATTGGTTGAGAAACGAATTTTTCCAATTCTTTCTTTAATTCATTAATACCAGCACCTTGTTTGCCGATAACTGCACCAGCCTTTGCGGTACGAATAGTAACCGTGGTAAGGTTGTCAGTACGTTCGATTTCGATGCGGGCAATGGTTGGGCGAGCTTTGAAACGGTTTTCAATAGTCTCGCGGATCTTGACGTCTTCGATTAACCATTTTTTGAAATCAGTGTTTTTGGTGAACCATTTGGAGGCCCAATCTTTACTGATTTGAAGGCGATAAGAAACCGGGTTTACTTTTTGACCCATTACTTGTCCTCCTTAGCTGATTCTTTTTTGGCTTTTTCTTCGCCAGCTACTTCAACGAAGATGTTGCTGCTAATCTTCTCAAATGGAAGAGCGCGACCACGTGATGCAGGAACAAAACGGCGGATGCGGGTACCAGCAGTAACAGAGATACGAGCGATGCGGATAGTCTTAGGATCAATTGAGACACCAGAGTTAATGAGATTAGCTTTGGCAGAATCAATGGCCTTCATGACTGGACGTGCAGCGCGGCGTGGGGTGTGTTCTAGGATGACAAGAGCGTCAGCGACGTAGCGATCGCGAACGAGGCTAGCGACAACATTGGTCTTGCGTGGCATAGAATCTACACCTTTAATGTAAGCGTGTGCAAAATGAGTGGACATTATTTACCTCCCTTTACATCAGCTTTTTTACCACCATGGCGTTTGAACTTGCGAGTTGGAGCAAATTCACCAAGCTTGTGTCCGACCATATTTTCGGAAACAAAGACTGGAACGTGGACTTTGCCGTTGTGAACAGCGACAGTGCGACCAACCATTTCTGGGAAGATGGTTGAATGGCGAGCCCAGGTTTTAATCACGGTGCGATCTTCAGCGGAGAGAGCTTTGATCTTCTTTTCGAGTTTAAAATCCACGAATGGACCTTTTTTAAGGCTACGAGACATAGATTATTTCCTCTTTCCTTCGTGACGACTACGCACGATCATTTTATTAGTTTTCTTATTGTGACGAGTACGGAAACCGAGAGTGAGCTGACCCCATGGTGTACGAGGCGCTTTACCGGTACCGTGACGACCACCGTCACCACCACCGTGTGGGTGATCTGTAGCGTTCATAACAACACCACGGACGGTTGGGCGGATACCTTTACGGCGAGTACGACCAGCAGCACCAATCTTGATGTTTTGGTGTTGGAGGTTACCAACTACACCGATGGAAGCTTCACAAGTTGCGAGTACTTTGCGAACTTCACCTGATGGCATACGAAGAGTGGCATAGCCGTTTTCTTTTGCCATAAGTTGAGCAGATGCACCAGCGGAGCGGGCCATTTGAGCACCACGACCTGGAGTTAGCTCGATAGCGTAAACCATAGTACCGACTGGGATTAGGTCAAGAGCTAAGCGGTTAGATTCTTCAATTGGAGCTTCTGCACCAGTTTGGAATTTCTTACCCTTAAACATCTTGGAATCAGCAAGTACGTAATGGAAGTTGTTGTTTTCGTCTTTGATACGAGCAATACGAGCGCTACGGTTTGGATCGTACTCGATCTCCATAACTTCGTAGGTCTTACCTTGTGGAAGGTTGTGAGTAAGAATACGATAGTGTCTCTTCACACCACCACCACGGTGACGAACAGTAATGCGTCCTTGGTTGTTCTTACCTGCATTCTGCTTTTTGGCCTTCAAGAGAGACTTGAGAGGTTTTCTGGTCGTAATTTGATCAAAATCCTGAGTAGTCTTCTGGCGCTGAGCAGGAGTAGTAGGACGATAAGCTTTAATGCTCATTATTTTTTATCTCCTTCCTCAACAGTTTCTTCGTCGAAGACGCGGATTTTGTTACCCTCAGCAAGCGTGACGTAAGCATACTTGCGGTCGCGACGATATGTTGTGCCTGGATAGGCGTGTTTACCCTTTGAAAAGCGGGTCGCTTTACCCTTACGAGTAAGAATACGGATATCTTTGACGGTGACATTGTATTGTTCAGCGACGGCCTTAGCTACGGCGAGCTTGGAAGCGTCAGCAGGAACATTAAAGATATAAGTAGATTTACTTTGTTCGGCGTAAGCCTTTTCGGTTCTTCGAGGAATAAGTAGCATTATGCGTTCTCCTTTCCGATTAACCAGTTTTCGAGTTGAGCTTCAGAATCCTTTACAAGAACGATTTTGTCTGCATTCATGATGTCGAAGACATTGAGGAATGTAGGACGAACAACTTTGACAAAGTCGATGTTGTTGGTTGCACGTAGGGTGAGAGCGTCTTTCTCTGGAACTACGATCAGAGTATTTTCTGAGGTAACACCATTTTTCTTAAGAGTAGCTAAGACTTCCTTAACTTTACCATCTTTGATACCGAGAGAATCGATAGTAATGATACTCTTATCGGTGTTTTTGATGGAGAGAGCTTGCATGACTGCAACTTTCTTAGCGTTTCTTGAGAGATTCTTGGTGAAGTTTTCGTTGCCAGTACGGCCGCCAGCTACACCACCATGGCGCCAGATAGGGTTACGGGTAGAGCCGAAACGAGCACGACCAGTTCCTTTTTGCTTCCATGGCTTCTTACCACCACCGCGAACTTCGCCACGCTTCAAAGTTTTAGCGTGTGAGCTACGTGAGTTAGCAAGATATGCATCGTAAGCTAATTTAATCAATTCGTGATTAGTAACTTCGAGATTGAAGATTTCTGGATTTAAATCTGCCATATTACTCCTTTCCCTCCACAGTTACGATACCTTTCTTTGGTCCTGGGACGGCGCCCTTAAGACCGAGGATGTTGTTTTCCTTATCGATGTAAGCAACGACAAGATTCTTGACAGTAACTTGATCGTGGCCCATGCGACCTGGCATGCGCTTACCCTTGAAAACTTTTTGAGGATACATCGAGCCGATAGAACCGACTTTACGAATATCGCCCTTGAAGCCGTGGGTATTGCGTGACTCTTGGAAGTTCCAACGTTTGACAGTACCAGCAAATCCTTTACCCTTCGAAATACCAGTAACCGCAACCTTGTCTCCAATTTCAAAATTATCGACTGTAAATACGTCGCCTAATTTGAAATCTGTGGTGGAATCCGTACGAAATTCCTTTAAGATTTTAGGACTTAATGTTTCTCCAGCTTTTTTGACGTGAGCTGATACCGACTTGCTCAGATTCTTACCCTTACCGTAACCGAGCTGCACAGCATTATAACCATCGGTTTCGACGGTCTTTATCTGAGTCACTGTGGCTGGTCCAGCTTGAAGGATAGTAACAGGAGTCACTAAACCATCTTCGCTGATGATTTGGGTCATACCAATTTTGGTGCCGAGGATGACTTTCATCTTTTCCTTTCCTTTACGGAGACACTCTATTAGCTAGACAGTAAGGCAGTTCCGACTTTTTTCTCTGTTTGGCCTATATTAAAAAATATTACAGTCGGAAATAAGTGGCTTCCCTTAATTGTCTAGTTCTTCAAATGTCACCTTGATAAACTTACAAAGATGATTTTACCACAAATGGCACAGATTATCAAGGTTAGAATTAGACTTCTTCGACCTCATCGTCCTGGTCGTCATTTTTTGAGACTTTTGGATCATTATTTTGGACGATTTTTGTGATTGGTCTAGATTTTTTAGCTTTCTTCGTGGTATTTACTAGGTGGGTTTCCGAAAGATTTTCATAGAATAAACTTTTGCGAGTAGCGACTAGTAGTAGATTAATTAGGTAATATACACCAAAAATTACGAGCAGACCCAAAGCGATATAGGTAATCGTTTCATGACTAAGAATATTGTTAACGAGGGCGAGATTCAGCACATTAACTAAAGCGAGCGGCAAAGTGATGAATTGAAGATAGAAAAAGAGGTAACGTAGGAAATAACGCAGATAAGTTCGCAAGATTCCGACTTTATGATTAGATTCGACCTTAAGGTTGGTCATAAAAAAGCCAATCGTGCGGCCACGTAAAATGATGGTCGAGAGAACGAGATAAAAAATGAATGGGATTTGAATAGTAAAGAAATCAGATTCGAGATGGATTAATTTTAGTACAATATCACCAAAGAAGATAGTAAAGAAACCGCCGAAGGTAAAATCAAAACCCATAGCCACGAGACGACGCAGAAGTGAAATTTTATCACTACGCTCGAGACTTTTTTCGTCGATTTGTTCTCTGGTCGGTAGATATTTGGCTAACATAATGGCCAAAGCAAAGCCGAGAATACCACCGAGAGTATTAGTGGTTAGGTCATCGACATCAAAGAGACGATAGTTGCCGGAATAGATAAAATAGAGTCCGCTAAGTTGAGTTAGCTCAAAGAAAAGTGAGAGAAAGAAAGACTTAATGGCGACCTGTTTGAGGTTATTCTTAAAGTAGTACTTGAGATAAAAGCCAAAGGGCAGAGTCATGAAAATATTGAAAATCGTGGAAAAGAAGGCGGGGTTATTAATGATGGTGAGGTAGGATTTGGGATTTACTAGCTGCAACTTGGCGTGTTTCAAAATATCGAAGATAAAGTTAAACGGCAGAAGTTGCATCTGGTGATTATGCAATGTAGCGGCTTTTTCGGGAGAAGGAAGCGGTAGAATTACTAAACAGTAGGTGCAAAGCATATACAAAATAAAAGAATAGACGATCCAAATACGCATGCTCCAGATAGAACCATATTTTTTGTAGTTATAAATCAAATATGGAATAGTAAAAGCTAGGGCCAAAGGCGGAAAGATGTAGGCGGCCTGCTGGATGGAATCGACATAAGTTTGCATAGATTTATTATACGTGATTTTGGGCATAAAAAATATACCCCAGATGCGGGGTATATTTTATTTCCTACTCTTATTCGAGAGTGATTTCTGTTTCAGCTTCAGTAGATTCTTCAGCTTCAGCGGTTTCCTCTTCGTTCTTACGGGCGACTACACCAGTACCTACTGGAATCTTGCGACCGATAATCACGTTTTCCTTGAGACCATTGAGGTGATCAACACGACCAGAGATGGCGGCGTTGATAAGTACACGAGTGGTATCTTGGAAGGAAGCGGCAGAGAGGAAGGAGTCTGACCAGATAGCGACCTTGGTAATACCAAGTAACATACGAGTGTAAGATGCTGGCATGCGACCCTTGGCTTCGAGCTTTTGGTTTTCGTCTTCGACGGCAGAGAGGGAGACGATATCACCAGTCACAAAGTCAGTATCGCCTGGTTCGTCAATCACGACGCGGCTGAACATCTGGCGGACAATTACCTCAAGGTGCTTGGCGGAAACTTCATCACCGTTAGCAGCATAAACGGACATAATTTCGTTCATGATGTAACGAGCGGTAGCTTCGGCGCCCTTGAACTTCAATTGATCTTGGAGATTCAAAGAACCGGTAGTGAGACGATCACCAGCTTCGACGGTATCGGATGGTTTGACCAACATTTCAGCATCGTTAGGAATTTCGACGCGAACTGGAGCGCTACCACCTTCAGTAAGAATGATGGCACCGTCGACGATTTGAGCATTTCCATCAAATGGAGCAATGATTGGTTCGAGACCTTTAGCTTTAGCAGCGAGGACATCACCAGTTTTAACATTGGCACCGTCTTTGACCTTAATCTTGCGGCCTTCAGAAATTTCAATCTTTTCTGAACGACCGGCGGTTGGGGTGATTTGAACCACAAAGTGATTACCGTCTTCCCAAACATCGACTAGACCAGAAACTGGAGCAATCCAAGCTTGACCCTTAGGCGAACGAGCTTCGAGAAGCTCTTCCACACGAGGGAGACCACGAGCGATAGCACCAGAACCTGCGACACCGGAGCTGTGCTTGGTGTCGAGGGTCAGCTGGGTACCAAGTTCACCGAGAGATTGAGCAGCGATCACACCGATTGGTTGGTTTGGCTCAATAAGTTTACGAGTGGCGAGGTCGACACCGTAAGCCTTACGAGGTACACCGTTAATACTCTTGGTAGTGAGAACAGATTGAATTTTAATTGAATCGATATTTTCATCTTCAGCGATTTGTTCGGCAATTTCACGAGTGATGAGTTCATCGGCTTCCACATAACCTGGAACGGTTTCAGCAGCGAAGCGACCAGCAATGCGTTGAGCAAATTCAATACCAGTGTGTTCAGTTTCAGATTTGAAGATTTCGAAACCTGGATCATCGTTTGGCTTATCGACGGTAAAGACATCCTGGGCCACATCGACAAGACGACGAGTGAGGTAACCAGAGTCAGCAGTACGGAGAGCGGTTGAGACCATACCTTGACGTGCACCACGGGTAGCGATGAAGGATTCAAGAGTGTTAAGACCCTTCTTGTAGCTAGACTTGACTGGAAGCTCAATTTCACGGTTGAAGATATCCACCATGATACCGATTTCAGCGGAAGCAATCTTAATACCAGAGACAGAACCACGAGCACCAGAGTTGGTCATCACAGCAATGTCGGTATCCATAGTTGCAAGTTTAGCCTTAAGGAAGTTAGAAATCTCAGTATCGATTTCACGCCAGTTGGCAACGGTCAAAGAGTAACGTTCATCATCGGTGAGGAGACCTTGGTTGTACTGATCCTGGATGAGAGCAGTCTTGGCGTCACCTTTAGCGATGAAGTCTTGAATTTCCGGGTAAGTTGGGTAGTCATCCTTACAGGTCGAGATAGAGGCGATAGTTTCGTATTCGAAGGAGAGAGCCTTGAGTTCGTCAGCAATACGAACCGTCTCATCGGCGCCGTAAAGATTAAAGATGTCAGCCATTACTTTCTTCAAGTGCTTAGAAGTTTGAATGCCATTATCAAATGGGTAGTCTTCTGGCAAGATTTCGTTGAAGAAGACACGACCGAGAGTGGTATTTCTAATAGCTTTCTTAGCGAATACACGAATCGGAGTCTGAAGAGCGATATCACCAGCTTCGTAAGCCATTTCAGCTTCATAGACAGAGCTATAAGCACGTGGGGTCTCAGATTCAGTCCCTGGTTTATCGTAAGTGAGGTAGTAAGCACCAAGCACGATATCCTGGTAGATCGAAAGCACTGGAGAACCATCGGCTGGCTTCAAGAGGTTGCTGGCAGCCGACATCAAAGTCTTAGCTTCCTGCTGAGCTTCATCAGAGAGAGGAAGGTGAACGGCCATTTGGTCACCATCGTAGTCAGCGTTAAAGCCGGAAGCTACGAGTGGGTGAAGCTTGAGAGCCATACCGTCAACGAGCTTTGGTTGGAAAGCCTGAATAGATAGACGGTGAAGAGACGGAGCACGGTTCAAGAGAACATAGCGACCTTGAATAACTTCGTCGAGAGCATCCCAAACTACGGATTCCTTAGCGTCAATCATACGAGAAGCGGCGCGAGAGTTGGCAGCATATTCGTGAGCGAGTAACCAAGAAACCACGAAAGGTTTGAAGAGCTCGAGAGCCATGAGTTTTGGCAAACCACACTCGTTAAGCTTAAGTTCAGGACCAATGACGATTACAGAACGACCAGAGTAGTCGACACGCTTACCAAGAAGGTTTTGACGGAAACGACCCTGCTTACCTTTGAGAAGGTCAGAGAGGGATTTGAGCTTACGACGACCATTTTGGGAGCTGGCTTGACGACCATGGTTGGCATTATTGTCAATCAAAGCATCAACGGCTTCTTGGAGCATACGCATTTCGTTGTGAATAATCACTTCTGGTGCATTGAGGTCAAGCAATTTTTTCAAACGGTTATTACGGTTAATTACGCGACGGTAAAGATCGTTAAGGTCGGAAGTCGCGAAACGACCACCAGGAAGTGAAATCATTGGACGTAGATCTGGTGGGATGACTGGAATAACCGTCAAGACGAGATCTACTGGCTTGATGTTGGAATTCTTCATACCCTCAAGCAATTTAATGCGCTTGATAAGCTTACGTTCCTTTTGACCCTTAGCGTCTTCAGCTTGCGCAGAGAGATCCTCAATCATAGCATCAAGGTCAATCTCTTCGAGCAATTCACGGATAGCTTGAGCACCCATCTTGACAGTGACAAGTTCTTCGTATTCTTCTGGAAGGTTGCGGTAATCAATTTCAGAAATGACGGCACCCTTTTTCAAGCCTTCAAGAATATTCTTGCGGGAATAGAAGTCAGCATCCAAAGCTTCAAGTTCTTTAGCTTCTTCATTAGCTAAAACTTCAGCGTTAGCACCTTCAGCCTTGGCAGCTTCAGAATAACGAATTTTAATAGCTTGAATTGCAGCATCGTGTTGAGCAATCAAATCGCCTTTAACTTGTTCAATCTTAGCGTCATCAGCATTAATAATGAGGTAAGAAGCGAAGTAAACGACTTTTTCGATTGACTTGACAGTCAGGTCAAGCAAAAGACTCAAAGCAGATGGGGTACCACGCATGAACCAGATATGAGCAACTGGTGCAGCGAGTTTGATGTGACCCATACGTTCACGACGAGCGATAGATTTGGTAACCAAGTTACCTTCCTTATCGACGGCAGCTTCACGAGAGCGGACACCTTTAAGTTTGCTATCATGTGGGTTAATATCTTTGACTGGACCAAAGATACGCTCACAGAATAAGCCATCACGCTCAGGTTTCTGAGTTCGATAGTTGATGGTTTCTGGCTTCAATACTTCACCATAACTCCAGCTCAAGATGTCTTCGGCGCTTGCTACGCAAAGACGAATTGAATCGAAGTCGCTGGCTGAGATATAATTATCCATCCAAGCCATATTTTAGAGCTCCTCTCCGAGATCGACATTGTCGTCGTCTCCTTCTGTTATTGATATTCCATCTTCAGTTAATGCTTCTTCAGTTTCTTCTTCAGTAAGATCGATGGTGTCATTACTGTCATCTTCAATATGAACATTGTGTCTAGCGTAAATCTGGCGGTCATCTTGAGCGCGTTCAATTTCACGAGAGGTGTCTTCGATTACAGAGTCAGCATCACGTGCTTCCCCATTGTCGAGAAGATCAACCTTCAGACCGAGACCTTGAAGTTCCTTGACTAAGACATTGAAACCTTCAGGGAGCTTAGGACCTTGAATTGGTTCATTCTTAATGATGGATTCGTAAGCCTTAGCGCGACCGTAAACGTCATCAGACTTAATAGTGAGCATTTCTTGAAGGATGCTAGCAGCACCGTAAGCTTCAAGAGCCCAAACTTCCATTTCTCCGAAACGCTGACCGCCGTTTTGAGCCTTACCACCGAGAGGTTGTTGGGTAACCATAGTGTAAGGACCAGTCGAACGAGCGTGAATCTTATCTTCGACCATGTGGTGAAGCTTAATCATGTGCATCACGCCAACTGCGGTCTTCTCGTGGAATGGTTCACCGGTGAGACCATCGTAAAGTTGAGTACGACCATTACTATCGATACCAGCCTTTTCAAGTTCCTTGGAGATTACTTCATCAGGGATACCATTGAAGGATGGAGTTGCAACCTTGTAACCAAGGATGCGAGCAGCCATACCGATGTGGATTTCATAAAGCTGACCGAGGTTCATACGAGAAGGCACACCCATTGGGGAAAGTAGGACGTCGATTGGGGTACCATCAGCCATGAATGGCATATCTTCAACGTTAAGCACGCGGGAAACTACACCCTTGTTGCCGTAACGACCAGCCATCTTGTCACCGACCTGAATCTTGCGCATTTCTGCGACATAGATCTTGATCTGCATGAGAACGCCAGCCTTGAGTTCATGACCTTGTTCACGAGTATAGATGCGAACACCGATAACCTTACCGGAAGTACCACCACTCATGCGAACTGAGGTGTCGCGGACATCTTTGGCTTTTTCACCGAAGATAGCACGAAGGAGGCGTTCCTCGGAACTGAGTTCTTGTTCACCCTTAGGGGTAATCTTACCAACAAGAATGTCGCCGTTTTTCACTTCAGAACCAACGGTCACGATACCGTCTTCACCGAGGTGACGAAGAGCGTGCTCAGAAACGTTAGGAATATCACGAGTAACCTGTTCTGGACCAAGTTTGGTTTCACGAACTTCTACGTCAAAATCTTTAATATTAATAGAGGTCAAAGTATCATCTTCGACGAGCTTGCGAGAAATCACGATGGCGTCATCCATGTTGTAGCCACGCCATGGCATGAAGGCCACGAGAAGGTTACGACCGAGGGCGAGTTCATTATTTTCAAGAGAGGCACCTTCAATAAGAGTGTCACCAGCCTTAACTTTTTGACCACGCACCGCCACACAGCGTTGGTTGTAACATTGGTCAGAGTTAGTTTGTTCGAAATGCTCGACAAGATATTCCTTAGAAGTTTTGTCAGCGTATTTGACGATGACGGATTGACCGTCAGCCTTTTCGACTACACCATCACCTTCGGTGACGATAAGCTGAGAGGTGGCGCGAGCGATATCATTTTCAATACCGGTACCGACGGTTGGGGCTTGATTGCGGAGAAGAGGCACCGCCTGTTTCTGCATGGCGCAGCCCATGAGTGCACGGTCAACACGGTTCTTTTCCACGAATGGAATCAGAGCGGCAGAGATACCAAGAATTTCCTTGTGAGCGGCATCGACGTGAGTCACCTTAGATGATTCAACCTGAACTGGCTGACCATTCACACGTGCGGAGACCCATTCGTCTTCAAATTCGCCTTTGGCGTTCAACTTAACAGAGGTGTCAGCGATCACCATATCACGTTCAACACTAGCGTCGACGTAAATAACTTCGTCGGTGACTTTACCATTCTTTACTACGACGTACGGAGCTTCAATGAAGCCATATTCGTTAATTCGAGCATAGGTAGCAAGGTTCAAGACGAGACCCACGTTACCACCTTCTGGGGTTTCTACAGTACAGATGCGACCGTAGTGGGTAGGGTGAGTATCACGCACATCGAAACCGGCGCGTTCACGAGTGAGACCACCAGGGCCCATAGAAGATAGACGGCGCTTGTGAGCAAGCTCACCGAATGGGTTGTAAGAGTCCATCAACTGAGAAAGTTGAGAGGTACTAAAGAATTCACGAACTGCAGCGACCACTGGACGTGGGTTAAGAAGCTGAGATGGTGTGACTTTTTCTTTAGCGTCAACCATAGACATGCGGTCTAAGATGTTGCGTTGCAAACGAAGCATACCGAGACGGAATTGACGTTGGACAAGCTCACCAACCATACGGACGCGACGATTAGAGAGAGAATCAATATCGTCAGCAGGCTCTTGCGTATTATTCAAGCGAATGATTTCGGCAATAATCGCTACGAGATCATCCATTTGCAAAGTACGATGAGTGCTGTCGTTAGGGGTATCGAAACCAAGACGTTGGTTAATCTTGAAACGACCGACACGAGAGTAGTCATAACGCTTGTAGTCGAAGAAGGTACGTTCAACCATAGAACGAGCGTTCTCGACAGTAGCTAAGTCACCTGGGCGGAGACGACGGTAAACTTCGAGAAGGGCTGCAGCCTGAGAGCTGGTAGTATCCTTATCGATAGTGGAGTCGATGTAATTAATCGCACCGGTGTCGACATTTTCGAATTTAGCCTTAATATCAGCATCCTTCACAACGCCAAGAGCGCGAAGCAAAGTGGTGACTGGGATTTTACGACGGCGGTCGATCTTCACATAGATACAACCATTTGGCGCGGTCTCAAATTCGAGCCATGCACCACGACCTGGAATCACCTTAGCACCGTAATAGCGCTTCATACCAATAGTTTCGGCAGTGAAAAAGACACCAGCTGAACGAATCAACTGAGAAACAATTACACGCTCAGTACCATTAATTATAAAGGTCGCACGGTCAGTCATCCATGGATAATTACCGAAGTAAATTTCCTGTTCGACGACTTCGCCGGTGACTTTGTTTTGAAGTTCTGCTTTGACGTGCAAAGGAGCTTCGTAGGTTTCAAGATTATACTTGGCTTCCTGAATGGTATGCTTTGGAGCCTTAAATTCATAATCTTTAAACTTTAGTGACAATTTTTGACCAGTATAGTCATCAATTGGATTAAGTTCGGTGAAAACTTCGCGTAGCCCCGAACGTACAAATTCTTCCCAAGAATCTTTCTGGTGTGCAGTAAGATCCGGGATAGGCAATTTGTCTCCTTCAGTGAAAAAGACACGACTGCCATCTGGAATGGTACTTTTTTTACTCACTTTTCCCTCTTATTTAGTGTTAATAATCTTTAGCGCCGAAGATTACTGCTACTTATGTCTTTCCACCTCGCTAAAATAAAAAGACATGTTAATAGTAGGCACACTACTTCTTGTAGATATTTTACCGCATTTTAGGGATTTTTCAAGGGGCATTTTCTGAGACTATTTTAGAGTAAAGGCACCTGGCTTGCCTGGACGATCGATGCGAGCGTAGGTAATATCTTGATCTGCAGCATGGGTGCCGTTACCGCCGACAAGATTATCACTTCCACTATTCATATTAAATATACCATCCGATTGTGTAACCTTGGTAGTGACAAAGCTATCTGAGGCATAAATTGTAGTGAGATAATCTGAATGCCAAAATAGATACTTCATGTTTTCCACATTACTGGTATTCCAGCCAGTGAGATCTATCGTAGTATAAGTTGAACCGCTTAAGGCGTATTCCATATTAGTAACATTCGAAATATCAAGAGCGGTTAAGTCAAGATGATCAACGTCCATACCATAAAACATACCATACATATTCTTTAGACTCGTAGTCTTGAATTTAGGGGCAAAGCTACCGCCTAGACTGCCGCGATCGAATTGTAGTCCTTCAAACATCTCAGACATATCCTCTACATTCTGAGTATCAAGTCCGTTAACGCCTATCTCTGTGATACCTTTGGCTAATTGGAAGAACATAAAACTAGTATCAGTGAGGGCTGGACTAACGAATTTTGGCAGATTCAATTTAGTAATGTGATAATTCTTATGAAAAAGACTCTTCATGGTGGTTAAATGCGGGGCATTCACGATACTGTTTGGCCAAATTACCTCAGAAACAGCGTAATATTGACCACCGACGGCCCACGTCGATGCCTCTTTTCCACTAAACATATCCTCCATAGTGGTGGTATTTTCCAAGCTAAAGTGCGAAATATCAAGAGATGGAGTCATGAATCCCTGGAACATACCTTGCATAGTAGTGGTACTATTGGTCTTAAAGTTATTGGAGAAAGCGACGGGAGCTGACGAATATGCAAGATAGAACATGAATGAAGCATTTTCGATGCTATTAGTTTTTAGTAGTGGAATAATCTGTTTTAAGTCAAGACTTTGATCACCCGCAAATAGACGACTAGCGTTTGTGACGCTTTTTAGGTTAAGTTGGCCATAATTACCGATCTCGGTTAATGTTTTGCAATTTTCGAATGCCGATGCCATATTAGTGACATTTGAAGTATCGAAAACAGTTGGTAAAATAATTTTTTCAGTATCACTATTATCATTATCCTTAAAGATTTCCTGAATATTCTGAAGTGTGCCACCATTAATACTCAATTTTTCAAGATTAATCTCAGTCATACTGGATGTTCCCTTAAACATACTCTCCATGGTGACGACGTGCGAGGCAATCATTTTTGAAGGATTTAGATTCAAGGTTGCCATATAATAGCAATCATGGAACATACTTGTTAAGTCTTCTGCGGCTCTAAAGGTGATTTTTGGCAGGCTGATGATGGTGACTGCAGTTACAGAAAAGAATGTCCGGTTGAAATTTCTTGTTTTATCAAAAGTGGCATTTGGCAGTTTTATTTCAGTTAAATAGTCTTGATCCTCAAACATCGATGAGGCGTCTTCTAATTCATTAAATACCGCATTAGCCAGATTGACTGATGTGGCTCGCCCCCAGTAAAACATACGATGAGCGTTTTTTGCATGTGCAAAGGTAGCACTTTGAAGATTAATATCAACAAGTTCAGTTGGAGTATCTTCAAACATTGATGAAAGGTCTTCAGCATTTGCAAAAGTTGCTTGACTAATATGTAGAGTGCTGATTTTTGATTCCATGAACATAGCATTGGCATTAACTACGCTATTGAAGGTGGCACTTGGTAGACTGACTGTATTAATTTCCACCGACTTAAACATGTTTTGAGTATTTTTTACATTTTGGAAGGTGGTATTCGAAAACTTAACATTATCAGATTTAGCATTTTCAAACATGGATTCGGCGTTATCGAGACTCTTGAAAACATTAGAGGCAAAGGGGATAGAAGAAATTTCACTATTCTTAAACATATTAGATGCATTTTTCGCGGCTAAAAAAGTAGCACTATTCATTTTAAGTGTATCTTTGAAATATACGTCCTCAAACATACTAGTTACATCTTCTGCAGCGGCAAAAGTGGCCTGATTAATATCGAAGGTGCTGAGAGATTTGACATTTCTAAACATAGAGTCGGCGTTTTTTACCTTAGCAAAAGTGGCATTTGGCAGTTTTATTTCAGACGATTTGAAGTCCTCAAACATCGATGAAGTATCTTCGGCATTATCGAATAGCCAATTTGTGGTGCTGTAATCAATATTTAATTCAATATTTTTGAAAGCATTTTTGAAATTTTTAGCCTTGTTTGCAATAGATTCAAAATCTGATCCGATTTTGTAAACCCCAGAATTTTCGAAGATTGATTCAGCGTTTTCGATTGGAGAGTTTTTAAATAATTCAAAAAATTTTAGCGTAGAGGTATCTATATAATTAGATCTTGGCGAGGCGGTGTGAAACAAATGAGAGATATCTTTAGTCTTCTTAAAGTTTAACATCGAGACGGACCTGCCATCATAAAAACTAAAGCCTGCATCTCCATTAAGACTTTGGAAGCCAGCATACATATAAGAGAGGTCTTCTGGGAATATTAATTCCGTAGCATAGCTCCAAATGCAGGCATGATAACTTGCGGTTTGGCCGCTACTGCTCAATACCCCCAAATACACTTCAACTTCAGAGTCTGGGACTGAAATGATAGATATATTTTCTGGGGGGATATCCTCTTCGCATTTTTCTACACCAACCCTAATATTGATGTCATAATAATTCCAAAGAGGGGATTCTAAAGGATCGTCATATGCGCTACCAGTTGGGCGTTTGAGCGCTTTATTGATTTCTCGACCACTAACTAACTGGGCGGAGGCTTGCTCGTCTGAAATAAGACTAAAGATGAGCTTTCTTTTATAGCTACCTGGAGTGATAGTATTTTCTAATTCGAAACCTAGATTAAACTTAATAATATCCGCACTTTTAAGCTTAGTCTTCACCCGTTTAATCATTTCAGGAGTGCCTAAGGCAGGTATGGCATTATAAAGTTTATTATCGGTGTTCTTGATATTATATCCATATTGATTATGCATATCTTCAGAGAGCTTATTGTCACTACCACTGACAGATGAGATGTAGTCTGCGTTACTGGCATCTGGACTAGTAAGCGCAGTATTCTCGCTGTCACTACTCATGAAGAGTTTGTAGCCAAATACGCCGTCAGAATTCACTGTAATATCGGCGGTTTTGGAAGCTTCAACCTTGCCTGAAGTTGGGAAAATAGCATGCACACTAGTGTCACCGGTAATTGAGATAGAAATATTTGGTGCAGCAAAGGTAGATTGACTGAAAAGTATGCAAAGAAAATTAGATAAGATAAATGTTAATAGATATTGAAAAACTGACCTACCTTGATGGTTCTGCTGAAGCTTTCGCTTCACACTCATTATTCTCTCCCATTGTTTTTTCGTAATTTGCCTAGTTCTAATTAGCAAAACTATTTAATCTGATTGTTTTTATTTTAACATAAAAGGAATGAAAAATGAATAAAAAATATTATTTTTATATATAAAGGATCGAATTTTTGATAATCAAAAAACCACCTGATTTCGGGTGGGATTTTTGAACATATAAGCTCTCAACTTGTTTATGTAAGCCGACTCGCAGTTAGGCTTCGTTCAAAAATGAACTATCATTAGTATAACCATTATCATATTGAATGTCAAGAGAATTTAGCAAGAAAAATACCCCATTTTCCGGGGTATTTTCGACAGTTATAAAATAATTCTGCGTAGCCTATTAGACTTCGAGATCATCGAGATCGGCGAGCTCAGCACGAGTTTTCTCAGCGAGACCGTCGTTCTCCTCTTCGGTCTCCTCATCGTAATTAGTGACGGTGCGAGCGGCAGTAGGTTCACCTTCGTCATCAAGTTCGTCAGTATTAACGATCTTGAGGTTATAACGGGCGTCATTCTTCGTACCAAGAGCGCGAAGAAGGGTGCGGATGGATTGAGCGGTAGCACCACGGCGACCAATGACGCGACCGACATCTTCTGGGTCGACAGAAAGTGAAAGTAGGACACCTTTTTCATCAATTACACGGTTAATAGCGACTTTTTCTGGATTACTGACAAGAGTTTTTACGATAAATTCGACAAATTGTTGGTCAATGGTTGACATAGGTTCTCCGGTTAAGTTTATGGTTATATTATAGCACTTTTGGTAAAAAACGCCCCTCTTCGGAGCGTTTTTTAAGAAATTAAGCCTCAGCTTCTTCTTTTGGTTGATTTTTGCGAAGCTTATCTGCGTGTTTTGGAGCTTTTTGCTTCTTGGTAGGTTCTTTGACCCAGTCAGGAAGTTTGACACCTTCGAGTTTCAAGATGCGAGCTACACGGGTGGATGGTTGGGTACCATTCTTGAGGTAGAACTCGACTTTTTCCTTGTCGAGGGTGGTTTTCTTAGTTTCTGGATTGTAATTGCCGACCTCAGCCACAACGCGTCCAGAAAGTGGATGACGCTGGGATTCTTGGACGACTAGTCGAAATGTTGGGTAGTGAGTACGACCATTACGCTGCATACGAATCGCGAGCATGTTTTCTCCTTAATTAATTTTAGATATTTTAACTGATTTTATGAAAAATTGCAAATTATTTGAAAAGCAATGGGGCTTATGCTTGACCTGGATGATAAATTATTTACGAAGAGTGAGACGGCCAGTGGCTGGAAGTTGATTGCCGAGGTGTTTTTTGTAATATTTGATACCTTCGGTGGCGGCATTAGATTGAGCTTCCTGCTTGCTATGACCAGAGCCAGTGCCACGAATCCGGCCTGCAACTACTACATTGACGGAGAAGATGCGATCATGGTCTGGACCTTCCTCTTTAATGACATGATATTGAGGGGTAGCGCCATCGGTCTTTTGGGCTAATTCCTGCAAATAGCTCTTCGAGTCACGCCAAGATTCATTAACGATGATCTCGTCCATTTTTGTCAAGATATGCTGATAAATAAACTGTTTAGCGCGCAGATACCCCTGGTCAAGATAGATTGCACCGGTCACCGCTTCGAAACAGTCGGCAATAATCGAGGCATGGGTGCGGTCACTACCGAGCTTTTCGCCTTTCGAGAGACGAATGAGATGGAGATAACCGATTTCGGTGGAAGCGCGACCAATCGATTCCGTACGTACTAAGGCCGAACGCCAAGCGGTCATAATACCCTCTGGCTCGGTAAAATTACGATAAAGAAAATCAGAAGTGACGAGTTCTAAGATTGCGTCACCGAGAAATTCGAGACGTTCATTGTGCTCGATATGGGCTTTTTTATGCTCATTGACATAGCTGCGATGAGTAAGGGCGGTGATGAAGAGCGAAATATCCTTAAATTCGATACCCATTTTCTCTTTGGCGAAGTTGGCATAGAGAGTTTTAGTATCGGCGGTAAACTCTTCGGCATCTTGAGGCTGTTTCTTGGTTTTATTGACTGCCACCTCATCAATATGCTGCCTAATATCCGCGATATTAATTTGATAATCAGCAAGATTTATTTCTTGTTCCATAACTACTTTCTTGGGAATCTTTTGGATACTTGAAGCTTTTTCAAGTATCCTGAGAAACTCAAATTTATTTAATATTCTCCTTGACGGATGCGTTTTTTGGCAATGAGCATAAGTTTTTCAATATCTTCATATTCGATCACGTTAATTGCATCCTGGAAGCTAAACCATTTGATGCCATTCATCCATTTTTCTTTGGTCGGGCGCTCGGTAGTATCAAGTGAACGTACGAGATAAATTTGCGTAGTCATCAGCACTAGTTTATCAATACGACGATACTTGAAGTGGATCTTTCCGAGCCAAGAAAGGACCTGGATATGGTTCAGACCGGCTTCTTCGCCAATTTCGCGAATGGCGGTCTGCTTTGCGGTTTCACCCGGTTCGATGTGCCCCTTTGGAATAGTCCAACGGTTTTTCGAATCTTGGATGAGTAAAACTTCAATATCTTTTTTATCTTTAGTCAGTCGGAAGACGATACCACCAGAGGTCGGTTCGCGGACAATTTCTTTGATGGTCGGTTTTTTCTTGAGAATTTTTTGTTGAAGTTTTTTAAGATTGGAGTCGCGAGAATTTCGAGTCTTGGGGGTAAATGCGCGACGAGAATCAGTTTTGGTCTTTGGTTTAGTCTTCTTGAGGTTTTTCGCCTTCGACTGAACTGGTCTTTGATTGTTCATTTGTTCCTTCAGATTTCTCGAACCCGAGCTGTTTATAAGCGGTACCGAGAACACC
>JABZKC010000025.1 GCA_015257485.1 Nanosynbacter sp.
TTGTTCCTTCAGATTTCTCGAACCCGAGCTGTTTATAAGCGGTACCGAGAACACCGTTGACGAACTTAGAAGAATTTTCTGAGCCAAAAGATTTAGCTAATTCAACGGATTCATTGATGGCAACTTTTGGTGGCACGGTTTGAGCTTCGAGCTCATAGAGCCCGAGGCGCAAAATATTACGGTCAATCGCGGCAATAGAGGCGAGTGGCCATTCAGGTGCTAATGGATGCAATTCTTGATCAAGTTTTTCTTGATGTTCCAAAATACCTTTGGTGGTATTGATAATAAAATCAGTATCACCAACGGCTTTAACGTATGGTTCGATATTTTTTGCGATAATAACATTGATGTCGGCTGTAGCGTCGCCCGCCAAACTTCTCACCTCGTATTCATAGAGGCTTTGAAGGATAATAATTCTGCCAAGGTGCCGATTACTTGCCATTATTTTTCGCTTTTCTTTGTCTTTTTAGTAGCTTTAACTGCGGTTTTAACAGTTTTAACTTTAAGATTTGGGGTTTTCTTAGCAGTTTCGAAAGCCTTAACAGGTGATTTCTTGTTGACTGCACGAGCTAAGACAAGACGAAGGTGGCTACGGCGTAGACCAGTCTTTCTTGGGCTGCTTTGCTTTTTAGGTTCAGGCATTAAATGCTCCTTGTTAATATATAAATTTGTATTATTGTACTATAAAAACCCGTGGTTTGCAAGAAAAATCAGAGCGGGTGAGAGATTTTTTCGTGGATTTTTGAGAAAAGATTTTAGATTTAGGCCACGATGCTGACGAGACGAGTATTTGGTGGGAAAATAATTTTTCGTGGCTCACCATTCAGGTATTTTTGAACATTTTCGTCGGCTAGCGCAAGCTTTTGAATTTCTTCTTGAGTAATATCCGTCGGAAGTTGCAACTTAGCGCGGACCTTTCCGTTCACTTGAATGATATATTCGGCGGTCTCGCTGACTAAGGCAGATTCATCGTAGGTTGGCCAAGAAATGTCGAACCCGAGCGTCTCAAGCATTTCAGAAGCGAGATGTGGCGCGAATGGATAAAGTAGTTTGGCTAGAACCACTAGATCAGCTTTAGCGGTGCCGTTTTTATAGAGATGATTAACAAACTCCATGAGGGCGGCCACTACGGTATTAAAGTTCGCACGATTCATATCGTCGGTGGCTTTTTTGATAGTTTTATGGCGAGCCATGAGATTAGTGTCGTCGTCAACCTTAGTGGTGGTATTCTCGAGATAAACTAGATTAAAGCAGCGGTTAAGGAAGCGATAAACACCACCAATAGCCTTGGTACTCCAAGCGGCATCTTCATTGTAAGGACCGATGAAAAGTTCATAAGTGCGTAGTGTATCAGCACCATAGCCTGAATCAATCACATCGAGTGGGTCGATGACATTGCCCTTAGATTTACTCATTTTTTTGCCATCTGGAGCATTGATGTAGCCGTTATAAAGCAGAGTCTTGACTGGCTCGTCGAAAGGTAGCAAACCTAAATCATGGAAGAACATGGCCCAGAAACGCACATATAGTAAGTGAGCGACAGCGTGGTCGCCACCGACGTAGATATCGGTCGGAGCCCAATATTTGACAGCCTCTTGATCCCAGGCATGCTCTTTATCATGAGGTGAAGTATAGCGCCAGAGATACCAAGAAGAACAAGCATAACCGTCCAGAGTATCGGTTTCACGAGTCATTTCTTCGCCATTGATGATAACTTTTTTCCAGTCCTCAGCCTTAGCGAGAGCGGAACGACCAGAGCTATCAGGTTTATAGTCAGTGATATCTGGCAAGACTACTGGTAGTTGGTCTTCTGGAATGGCATGAGGATTCCCATCCTTATCATAGGCGATTGGGATTGGGCAACCCCAATAACGTTGACGAGAAATCAACCAGTCACGCATACGATAGGTAGTGCGAGGGGCGGCAATCTGGTCTTTTTTAAGATCCTTAGTGATTTTAGCCTTAGCTTCCTCAGAGTTGAGACCGGTATAATCGCCAGAGTTAATTAAAATTTCATTTTCGTCAATCACAGTTTTTACTTCGAGGCCATACTTTTCTGCAAAGGCTTGGTCGCGCTCATCATGAGCTGGCACCGCCATCACAGCACCTTCACCGTAGCCAATTAATACATAGTCAGCGACATAAATTGGCATTTTGGCACCAGTAACTGGATTAATCGCGAAGCTTCCAGTGAAGACACCGGTCTTTTCCTTGTTCTCTTGACGTTCGATTTCGGATTTTTTAATGGCATTTTTAGCATATTCTGCCACCTCGACTTTTTGATCTTCAGTAGCAAGTTCAAGAGCAAGTGGATGCTCTGGTGCAAGCACCAAGAAGGTGGCACCAAAAATCGTATCGATGCGAGTAGTAAAGACTTTAATCTGATGTACAGAATCGGCCACCTGGAAGACCACCTCTGAACCGACAGACTTACCAATCCAGTTCTTTTGCATGGTTTTGATTTTCTCTGGCCAGTCGAGGCTATCAACATCAGCGAGCAGACGGTCAGCGTAATCCGTGATTTTGAAGAACCATTGCTTCATTTTTTTCTTTTCAACTTCGGTACCACAGCGCCAGCAGTGACCATTTTCTACCTGTTCGTTAGCAAGAACGGTTTGGTCATTCGGGCACCACCACTGATAGCTTTCTTTCTGGTAGGCTAGACCATTTTTAAATAATTGCAAGAAACACCACTGGGTCCAACGATAATATTCGGGATCGGAGGTATTAATTTCGCGTGACCAGTCAATGGCAAAACCGAGACGCTGAGCCTGCTTGCGGAAGTTTTCGGTATTGATACGAGTAGCTTCTTTCGGAGAAACACCGGTCTTAATTGCGTAATTTTCGGCTGGCAGACCAAAAGTATCGTAACCAAACGGACGTAAAACGTTATAGCCATTCTGAGAATAGAAACGAGCTAAGGCATCGACGATCGAAAAATTACGCACATGCCCGACGTGAAGACCTGCACCAGATGGGTATGGAAACATTTCGGCGAGATATTTTTTCGGTTTTGTCGAATTTTCTTCTGCCTTATAGGTTTCCTGTTCGGCCCAAATTTTTTGCCATTTTTGTTCGATTTTTAAGGGATTATAACGTTCCATTTAGCTCCTATTTTCTATATTATAACACTTTAATTCATAGAGTATCATCCCAGTGGCCACTGAAACATTAAAAGACTCTTTTCCGCCAGCCATAGGAATTTCGACAAAGACATCTAATTTTTCACGAAGTTCTGCGGCAATGCCATCAACTTCCTCACCGAGCACTAAAGCAACTCTTGGGCCGATTTTTGCGTGAAAATCCGGTGAGTTAATCCGAATGAGGCGCGAATCGTCTAGGTTATTTTCTAAGCCTACGAGCTGGAAGCCGTCTTTGCGATAATTTTCTAGGGTTTGAAGAATATTATCAGTCGCTGCTAGATCTAGATAAGCCTCAGCGCCAAGCGCAGTCTTATGGATTTTGGCTGTAATGTTTTCGGCGATATGTGGAAGCTCTTTCGATACGGGGAGCGGAGTGGGAGTGTAACCGGAAAAGATCACCTTCTCGACGCCCAGTCCTTCGGCGGTGCGCAAAATCGCCCCCACATTCAAGATGGAGCGAATATTGTGCAAGATAAGATGAATTTCACGAGACATATCTCTATTATACTAGATAGAAAACTGTTATGTTTAATGTTATAATCAAGAAATGGATAAGATAACACTAAACTGGCTCAATGAGCTTAAGGACAATAAGATTGCCGGACCAGATGTCGACCGTTCAATGGCTTACGCCAAAGATCTTCTGAAGGGTCTTTCGACAATTAGTCAATTCTCACAGGGTGTGACAATCTTCGGCTCGGCCAGGACTAACGAAAAAGATAAATATTACAAAAAAGCCATGGAACTTGGACGATTACTTGCCGAAAATGGACATCCGGTGATTACTGGTGGTGGACCTGGTATCATGGAGGCAGCCAACCGTGGTGCTTTCGAGTATGGCGGTCGGTCGGTCGGTCTCAATATCATTTTGCCACACGAACAAAAAATTAATCCATATCTCACCGATACCATGGAATTTCATTATTTCTTTGCCCGCAAGGTGATGCTAGTGATGTCGAGTAAGGCTTACGCATTTTTCCCTGGTGGATTTGGCACACTCGATGAACTTTCTGAGGTATTGATGTTAATGCAAGGTAAGAAGATGCCAAAAATGCCATTCTTCTTCATCGGAAAGGCTTATTGGAAGCCGCTGATTAAATTCTTCTCTAATACGATGATTAAGGAAGGTATGATCAAGAAGGAAGATTTGAAGATTTTCAAGGTGACGGATGATGTGCGCGATGTAGTGCTCGCGGCAAATAAAATTGGACATCTGAAGATTGACCAAAATATCTATAACAATTTCAAGTCGGTCTAAGATTTATAGGTTTTAATCATATTTGAGAATTCTTTCGAAGTAAGATTAAGAAAAAACGAATTACAGACAAAAAAAATAGAGCCATTCGAGCTCTATTTTTTTATTAAAGACTAGTGATTTATGGCTTTGTAGCTATAATTTTATACCCACACATTAAAGTCTTTGGATTGGCATGGGATGGAGGTCTTCATCACCGTAAAGCGTACCGGCTTGAGCGCCAATGTAGGAAATTACGGAGGTGGCATTGGCGGCAGCAAAGATCAGGGCATCCTTAAACTTTTTACCATCCAGAGTGGCGGACAAAAATCCTGCACCAAAGGCATCCCCTGCACCGGTAGTGTCTTTCGGAGTTTTCATTTCATATTCTGCCAAACGATAGGTCTCTTTACCATTCGTCGCAATAGAGCCGCGCGCTCCGGCGGTGATAATCACGGTTTTAACATAACGCGCGAGTTTAACCAAAAGCTCTTCGAGGATTTCCCCGCCGATCAAGGTTTTCGCTTCTTTTTCATTCAAAATTAAAACATCGATATCTTGAAGTAGGCCTAAAAGTTTCTTCTTTTCGGCAATTTCTTCCATGCCGGGGTTCCACATAATCTTAATACTTTTTTCTTTGGCTTTTTCAAAAAAGCGCAAACAGGTATTCATGTCACCATTTAGACTAGTGACGTAAAGCCAATCTGGGTTAGATAAATCAAGATCGGAGGCCTCGAGCTTAGCAAAACTTTCGGAAGCGCCACGGCAAGTCAAAATCGTGCGTTTACCAGTTTCGGAATCGAGCAAAATCACCGAGGTACCAGTCTTTTTACGGGTAAAATTGAGATAGCTGGTGTCGACATTTTCGTTTTGGAGGAAATTCAAAATAGCATTGGCGGCACTATCACGACCAAAATTAGATATGACAATAGTTTCGTGGCCGTGTCTAGTGAAATTCGTGGCTGCATTGATCGCACCACCACCCACTTCGAAACTGTTTTTATCGATGGTGAGCTTCTCGCCGGTTTTAATTTCACCGAGATCGTTGTGGTCGATCATATAGATATCTTGTAAAACACTACCGAGACAAACTACGCGACTCATAGGAAAACTCCACGTTTTTTAGCTTCTGCCACTAAGGCCTCATAGGCAGCCTTTTTATCTTCGGGCTGAGACAGGGCGGATCCAATATTAATGACATTTACTTCGTAATTAGCTAGGGCACGGACATTAGTCAGATTAGCACCACCGTCCCAACCAATTTCAATGTCAGGCTTGATACTACGAATAATTTTGACTTTTTCGGCCTGCAAAATATCGGCCTTGGCACCTTGCTGACCGAGGTTGCCGGCAAAAATTAGGGCGTGATCAGCGACTTCGAGATATTTCTTGATTAGACCTGGGTAGGTGGTCGGAAGAATGGCTACTCCGGCTCTTATTCCAGCTTTTTTCAACTGATCAAAGATGGGCAAGAGATCTTCCGAGGCTTCGGCGTGAAAAATCGCAAGGTGCGGACGTAAACGCAAGACTTCTGATAAGTGGTCGCTCGGACGAATGGCCATAATATGGAAGTCAAATTGAATACCGTTCGGAAGCTGCGAAATTGAACTTTCGGGCACACTACGATTTGGCGTAAAGGTGCCATCCATCAGATCAATCTGAATACGCTTAGCAAATGAAATATAGGCCTTCATCTGCTCGACAAAAACATTCGTGTCATCAGTTAAAATCGTTGGTACGATAATTGTATCCTCACCCATATTTTTCCTTTTTAGTAAATATTTTCCTCATCTAGGCGCTGATTTCGACGGATGTAACGCTCTTCTGGAATAAATGGCTCCTCTAAAAATCCCACCACGGCCGACTCAATTTCTTCTTCCGTCATATAATCCGATGAAAGACAAAGCACGTTGGCGTCATTATGTTTGCGACCGATACGGGCGAGAGATTCCGTGTAGCCACAGATAGCACGAATGCCACGGAAGCGGTTGGCTTGAATCGAAATACCATGAGCCGAACCACAGATAAGGAATCCGCGTGCGGTAGGATTTTCGCGCACCGCACGAGAGACAGCAATTGCAGAATCATTAAAATCGTCGCCTGGCTGAATCGTGAGTGGCCCGAGATCGGTCACCTCAATATTCATTTCAGGATGGAGATTTTTATATTCGGCCAAAAAAGTCAGAAGACGTTGCTTAACAGTAAATCCACGGTGATCAGAGGCGACATAAAGTTGCATTTTATTCCTTTCCAAAATCAGCAGTTAATTCGACGAGACGATTGGAATAGCCCCATTCGTTGTCATACCAGGCCACAATCTTAATCAGATCACCGTCCACCACATCAATGAGCGGAAGATCAACGATGCAGGAATGTGAATCACCACGATAATCAGATGAGACAAGCTCTTCATTCGAAACACCGAGAATACCCTCATAGAATGGCTCGCTGGCAACTTTTTCGAAAAGTTCGGTAAGTTCTTCCTTGGTAGTGGTACGAGAAAGTACAGCAGTAATATCAGCAAGGGAAACTACTGGGGTCGGAACACGAATCGAAAGACCATTGAATTTACCCTTGAGGGTCGGAATGGTCAAGGCTGCAGCTTTCGAGGCACCGGTGGTGGTAGGTACAATATTTTCGGCAGCCGAACGTGCTTCACGAAGATCCTTAGCTGGGGCATCGAGCAGACGCTGAGAACCAGTATAAGAATGTACGGTGGTCATCATAGCTTTCTTGACACCAAAATTATCTTCAAGCACTTTCATAATAGGTGCAATACAGTTGGTGGTGCAGGAAGCGTTGGAAAGAATCTTATCTTCCTTAGTAACTTCGCCTTCGTTCACGCCGAGCACGATAGTTTTAGCACCTTCGCCCTTGGCTGGAGCAGAAATTACTACCTTGCGAGCGCCGGCAGTGAGATGAGCTTTAGCTTTTTCTGGATCAGTGAAGAAGCCAGTGGATTCGATCACTACATCTACACCTAGTTCACCCCAAGCGAGATTAGCTGGATCCTTTTCAGAAAAGACGCGGATTTTTTTACCATCCACGATAATATTTTGATCATCAAAAGTCACTTCACGACTGTAAGTACCATAGCTGGAATCATGCTTGAGAAGAAAAGCGAGCGTTTTGGTGTCGGTCAAATCGTTAATAGCTACAACTTCGAGATCGCGTCGCATCAAAGCAATTTTTAGAGCATTTCGACCAATGCGGCCAAAGCCATTGATTGCAATTTTAATCATTTTCCTCCTTTTTTCTTTTATTATAGCATAAGAGAGTTCCTGAAAACAAAAAAATACCACCTCGAAGAGATGGTATTTTCGGACTCGTGAATTAAGCGCGAGCAAAGTGAGCGAAAGCACGGTTGGCTTCGGCCATGCGGTGAGTATCTTCCTTTTTCTTGAAGGCAGCACCGGCACCATTGAAAGCGTCAACGATTTCAGCTTCGAGACGGCGTGAGTATGGCATACCCTTGCGCGAACGAGCTGATTGCACGAGCCAAGAGAAGGCAAAGTGCATTTGACGGTGACCAGAAATTGGGAATGGGATTTGGTAGTTAGCACCACCGACACGGCGGGACTTCACTTCGAAATCTGGAGAAACGTTAGCGACAGCCTTTTCGAGGACTTCGACTGGATTCTCAGAGTTCAATTTCTTGGCAGCACCTTCGATAGCAGCGTAAACTGCACGCTCGGAAGCTTGCTTTTTACCATCAAGCATTGATTTATTGATCAAGCGCTGAACGAGAACTGATTGGTATTTACGATCTGGAAGAACTTTACGTTCGAGAGATTTGGTAGTTTTACGTGGCATAATTACTTACCCTCCTTCTTAGCACCGTACTTAGAACGGCCTTGCTTACGACCATTAACACCTTGAAGGTCGAGAGTACCACGAACGATGTGATAGCGGACACCTGGAAGGTCAGGCACACGACCACCACGAACGAGCACTACAGCGTGTTCCTGAAGGTTGTGACCTTCACCACCGATGTAAGCCCAAACTTCTTGACCATTGGTAAGACGCACACGAGCGACCTTACGAAGAGCAGAGTTAGGTTTCTTTGGGGTTTTGGTAGTAACCTTGATACAAACACCACGCTTAAAAGGTGAAGCTTGGTTGTAGTAACGAGTTTTAAGAGTGTTGACGATAGAACCAAGGGCTGGTGACTTAGACTTTCTAGCAGCAACCTTACGAGGTTTACGGATCAACTGATTAATTGTTGGCATTAGTTTCCTCTTGTGTTATTGATAAAAATCTGATTCTTCATCAGTGGTGAAGCTCTAGATAAAACTTCACAGCTTGAATAGCTATAATACGATATTTTTACAACCTCAAGCGAGCCTTTTCTTTACAGCAGTAGAATTGGCTTGAAACTCGTTAGTTATTATACCTGGAATTAGGATTTTTGTCAAAGCTCGCTGAGTATATATTTCATTTTTGTATAAACTCAATACGATTGATAAAGCTGATTTTATTTATGCCAAAAACATCCTGGGGAGGTTGGCGGGTTATCAAAACGTGCACCAGCGAATGACCACCCATAACATGATGTTCCATTTTGGCCAGTTATCCACGAACGGTAAAACATATCACTTCCATTCGTTACTTTTGTAGTTACAAAACTATCTGACGCATAAATTTTATTTATATTGGACAATCCAAACATTTGATTCATATTAGTGACATTGCTTGTGTTCCATCCGGTTATATCAATCTCTTCGACAATGGCTCTATTCGGACTTTGGTTTAGCATACCAAATGCGTAAGACATATCAGTTACGTTTTTTGTATTAAAAGATGATAAATTTACCTTTTTCGGAAGATTAGTAAAGTAGAACAGCCCGTTCATATTGGTAACACTTGATGTATCAAGACTAATAGTAAGATCACTGATACCATCGAACCCATTTTCGATATAACAAAACATTGCTCTCATATTTTCTACGGCCGAGGTATCAAAATCAGCTAAGTCGACAAGATTCACACTTACGAGACCATAAAATGCAAATTGAAGATCCTTAAGGTTTGGTGCAGTAAATTTCGGAGCCTTAATTTTTCGAATAAAGGTATTTGATCGAAATAAACTACTCGCATCTCTTAACTTAGGGGCCAAATGTTTTGCGGGCCAAATAACATCAGTCACACCATAACTTGTACTATATTGCGATCCGCGTGCATTATACTCAAATTCTTCATACATGCCCATAAACATCCTACTCATATCTTCCAAATTATCAAATCTAAAATGTGAGATATTTACATCTACGCGAGAAAAACCGGCAAACATAGCCTTCATACTTTTTACAGTATTAGTATTAAATTCATTATTAAATTCTACTGGACCGCCGGCTCTAGCGTGATAAAACATATACGACATATCAGTAACTTTATTGGCCTTGATAGTTTTTGCAATTTGATCCACATAGTGCAAAGATGTCGCATTATAAAACATCTTGGACATATTCGTGACATTATCTGTATCGATCTGGTCGAAAT
>JABZKC010000004.1 GCA_015257485.1 Nanosynbacter sp.
CAGGATTGTTCCTTTTTTGTTTTAGGTGTCTTTCTTAATTGTTTAACTGAACCAAAATAGCTGGCACTCTTGCATTTTGAGTGCTAAATATATATAATATTGCTATGTCAAAACGTGATTATTATGAAGTTTTGGGCGTTAGTAAAAACGCTTCTGATGATGAAATTAAAAAAGCTTATCGCAAGCTTGCTCTCAAATACCATCCAGATCGCAACCCTGGCGACAAAGAAGCAGAGGCTAAATTCAAGGAAGCCTCCGAGGCCAATGAAGTGCTTTCCGATAAGCAAAAACGCGCACGCTACGACCAATTTGGTCATGCCGGCGTAGGGAATGGTAGTACAGGGAGCTCTGGCGGCAATCCATTCGGTGGCTATTCTTATAGTAGCCAAGGATTCAATTTTGATTTTGGTGGCGCCGAGGGCTTTGACGATATCTTAAGTAATCTTTTTGGTTTCGGCGGTGGACGCGCGCGCAGGAATCGTGGCTCTGATTATCGCACTACCCTGGTGATTGATTTTAAAGACGCTATTTTTGGCACTACCAAAAAAATTTCCGTCGAAGGCAATGAAATTACTTTGAAAGTTCCTGCCGGTATCGACGACGGCCAAGCCATCCGTCTCCGCGGACGTGGCGGACCTGCTCCCGAAAAAGGTGGCGAGAACGGCGACCTCTTGGTGCAAATTCGTGTCAAACCACATAAAACAATTAGTCGTGAAGGCTACATTCTTTTATCCGAACAACACGTTTCAATGGTCGACGCCGCGCTTGGCACCGAAGTAGAAGTCGAAACTATCGACGGTAAAGTCACCATGAAAATCCCCGCTGGTACCCAATCTGGCACGCCATTTAAATTATCGAAACACGGCGTCCCGATGAACAACGGTGAACGTGGTCCACATATTATCAACATCGTAGTCGATACTCCAACCAGCCTATCCAAGAAGCAAAAAGAACTGCTCGAAGAATTTAAGACTGCTAAAAAACGCGGCTTCTGGGACTAGTCCTAAGACTACTCCACAACTCCTAAGCGATATTGCTCATCTTTTTTGCCTAAATTAAATACAAGTATATTTACTTTTTGGCTCATCTTTTTACTTAAATTAAGCACGAGTGCATTCACTTTAATGTTATAATTATTTACAGATGAAAGAAATCAAAAACCTTAAGCTTAAAGAGTCCAAAATCACTCATCTTTTTCTAATTCTTGTAGCTTTTCTTTTAGTTTTTATTCTTTTCAACTCTGTCCACGTCTCGGCTGACGCACCTAAGGCTAAACTTACCGACGACCAGCGCGGCGAAATCTCTATGAATTGTAGCTCAATAAAATCTAGCCTCAAAAAACTCCAGGTTAGTGACGCCAAAATCCGCTCTTTGCTCGGCGCTAGTTATCAAACCATGCTCAACTCATATATTACGCCTTTCAATCTTCGTCTTGTAAAAAATAACCAAAACCTCGGTGGTCTTTCTGACCTACAGAGTAATTTTGTTTTACAAAAAAATGATTTTAATTCACTCTATATTACCTATAGCCAACAATTCGAAAATCTCCTCTCTATTGACTGTCAAAAAAATCCCGATGATTTCTATAATCAATTAATTACTACCAGAGAGTCTCGTAAAGAGCTCAATCAAAAGGTCGAAGACCTCACCAAAACCGCAGAAAAATACCTCACCGAGATTAAAAAAATCGAAATTGATGGCGAAAACATTCGTTTTACTCCCGAAAAAACCGATGCTACCAAAGCATCAAGCATTACTAATCCAGCTAACCAAATAGGGGAAAGATAAATGTCGAAAATGTCTTCTGGCGGTCATAACCTCATGCGCCTAGGCCTATTAGCCACCATAATCACTCTCTTCACTACTAGCGTATCTTTAATTATTTATCATAATAGCGGCGATATTTATCTTGACCGCTCCCGCCCAGGCTTTTTACCGGAGAAGCACGAAGTTAAACATGACGACCAACCCGAAAAATCCTATTCTTTTTCAGAATCTGGCAATCTTGATATTAAATCCCTCGAAGAATTCCGCGAAAATTTTAGGAAAACACTCGAGGAAGTTAAAAAAATCAAAGATCCATTTTCTTCCGATAATCTTTCTGACGAATTCGTTGGATTAAAACCCTCTAGTAAATAATCATTACCATTCTTGTACCAATCAACTACTAACGAGCTAGATTTCTATGGTTTAGCACTTTCCAAAATGCTATTTTCATGTTATAATGCAGCGACAATTATTAAGTGGGAATAATCTATATGAAACAATCTAATTTTAAACTCATCGGTGAGTTCTGCCTTGTCTCAATCTTTGCAGATAACCATAATTTTCTAGATATTCCTGCCAAAATCGACTCCGGAGCCGACAGTAGTTCGCTTCATATTAATAGTGCCGAAATCAACGAAGCTGGTGATTTAGTAATAAGTCTCCCTAGCTTCTATAAGCGTAAGACTTCTCCAAAAGAACTAAAACGCGACTATGCTCATCCAGATTACGCCCCCACAAAAATCACCGAAAGGATCAAAAAATCCAAGACCTCAGAAACCATTATTATTCCAAAGGGTAAATACCGCGATATTACCATCGTCAGTTCTAATGGGCATGGGCAAAAACGCTATAAAACAAACTTAAAAATTAGTATTAATGGATTTGAGTTTGAAACTTCATTCACTCTAAGTAATCGTAACAAAAACCGCTACCCAATACTTCTTGGAAAGCATGCGCTAAAAGGACGGTACCTCGTCGACGTATCAAAATCCTATATTAATGAAGCCAAAGAAAACATCAACCAATTAATCAGCAAGGAAGACTAAAATGAAAATCGCTATTCTCTCCAACGGACCAAAGAATTATTCCACCGCCCGTCTCTACGAAGAGGCTACCAAGCGCGGTCATGAAGTCGATATCATTAAGTACAAAAATTGTTATTTATCACTTTCCGAGCACCAGCCAGTAGTCTACTACAATGGCGAAGCCTTACCTCATTATGACGCAATTTTACCTCGTATCGCTAACGGTCTTACCCGCTATGGCTGCGCGGTGGTTCGCCAATTCGAAATGAGTAATACCTGGACGCTCTCAAGTTCAATCTCTATCACTCGTGTCCGCGATAAACTCCGTGCCGCCCAAATCTTCGCCAAAGCCGGCATTGCCTCACCAAAAACCCTAGTTTCACGCAACACAACAGACATCGATGATCTTCTTGAGCAAATCGGTCTCCCAGCTATCATCAAGCTTGCTACTGGCACACATGGTAATGGCGTAGTTCTGGCCGAAACCAAGAAAGCTGCCCGCTCTGCTTTGCAGGCTTTCTACCTCTACAATGAAGACGGTACCAATATTCTAATCCAAGAATATATTAAAGAGTCTGCTGGCACCGATATTCGTGCTTTTGTGGTCGGCTCCAAGGTTGTTGCCTCAATGAAACGCCAATCTCTTGATGATGACTTCCGTTCTAATCTCCATAAAGGTGGTATTGGTACTGCCATCAAGCTCACTCCGGAAGAGGAAAAACTTGCCATCAAGGCCGCCAAAGTCATGGGGCTCCATGTTGCCGGTGTTGACCTTATGCGCTCCGCTCGTGGTCCATTAATTCTCGAGGTTAATGCTTCACCAGGATTTGGTATTGAAAAAGCTACCAACCGTAATGTCGCTCTACCAATTATCAAATATATTGAGCACAATGCAAAAGGCCGCACTCTTAAAGATAAGGTTGGCATCTAAACTAAAATCCCTAACCCAATCTGGCACCTCTAGGTGTCAGATTTTTATATTTCTTTCAGCCCAGAACAAGCTACCCTATAGTATAATTAACTTATGATTATTCTGCTATTAATCGTCTTGCTCTTTATTCTATTCTCTATGCTTAGACGACATATTGGCATTGCCCTACTTGCCACTATCGCCGGTAACACCATTTACAGCACCTTCGGCAACGATCTAACCGAATTATTTGCTAAATTCCTAAACGGCGTCCCAGAAAAAACTCTCTCCAGTACCATTTACATCTCTCTGGTTTTTCTCTTCCCACTCATCCTTTATTTTAAATCCAATAAAGATAGTCTTTTTGGTATTTTACGTTTTCTCGAGAGCCTGATTTATGCCGTTCTCCTGGTCTCCATTTGCGCCGCCAAGATCAATCTCCTTGTACCATTTGATGATATAAGTATCCAGCTTTTGAACTTCGTCGCCATCGTGCGTCCTTCGCTCCTGCTTTTTGCCATCATTGTAGCCTACCTCGATATTCTTCTCAGCAAATCGAATTAATCCAAAAACTATCAACCAAATTAAAAAGTACCACCATTTTTTCTTAGGCAATTCTAAGATGAAGGGCTCTTGCTCCGCCAAAGTATTTATCACAAATGTATGGGTTTTTAATGGCCAAATCAATATTTTCTCTAAACTAATCCCAAATATCAATAAATCGCCAAATGTCGCAATCAACCCCACCGAACCCATAACAATAGGCAAACTTGGCAATAATATGATATTCGCTAAGATCGAGAGCCACGTAAACTTTCCAAAGCAATATAAACTAATTGGTAAAGTCACTACGGAGATTACAATTGATGAGATTAAAGATTTTGCCAAGAACCCCGGTCTTCGGTAAAAATCCTTTAACTCTTCTTTCGTCCCGTAAAAATATCTCGTGGCTGATGGCACTATTTTTATTATAGAAAAATAAGCTAATACCGAAAGCCAGAAACCAATTTGCTTTACAAATTCTGGTCGTATTATTAAGCAAGTACATACTATGATCGTCATAACTCGATAAACCGAAACATTTCGACCAAAGTATTTGATCAACATCATCAAAACCAATCCGACTAATGCACGCAAAATTGACGGGCCAACACCAATCATCATTGCGTAGATGAAGCAAAATATTAGTACAAAATAAGTTTTACCAATGATTGAGAAATGCTTAAAAATTAGACTCAAAATCCCAGCAATTATTGCAAGGTGAGTTCCAGAAACTGCGATCAGATGCATTACGCCTACATTAGCCATATTATCTTTTTGCAAGGCGGTTAATTCATCTTTGTCTCCAGTTAGATAGCTAATACCGAGCGCCAATTCATCATGCTCAGAATATTTTAAGAGCTTATCTTTTAATAATTTAATAAAACTCTGCTCATTTGACGGTTTTTCGACCTTCATTCTAGTAAAACTCGCCTTGCTATTATTACTCACTCCAAATAAATCTGGAGACCGACAAAACACTCGTCCAGCCGCAATTAAAATCAGGCTCATCATAAATAAATTTTCTATACGGATTTTCATATACAACCTCCAAGCTCAACATAGAAAAACTTTTGCTTTTTGGCAAGCATTTTTTAAATAAAACAAGAAAATACAGATTAAAAAACCTTAAGCATAAGCAAGTTATCATGGAGCATCTTAAAAAGCATAAGCAAGTTATCCGAAAAATCTAAAAATTCAAATTACAGATATAAAGCCCTCAATTCTCATTATTTTTAGAATTTAAAAACTTGCGAAATTTTCTATTTACTTTATGCTAGATATTAAGATGAAGCAGAAAAACCCAATTATCACCCCAGAAACCCCACTGGAAGTCATTAACTTTGCTACGACCGGACAGGGAATTGCTACTAATTCCGATGGTAAAAAAATCTTCTTGTGGAACGCTCTGCCAGGAGAAAAAGTCACTGAGTATCAAATTCTAAAACAAAAATCTCATCTCACCGAAGCCGTCGCCCTAAAATTTGAAAACCCTAACCCACACCGCGTATTGCCACGTGACGAACATTTTCTCTCCAATTCACCATGGCAAATTCTGGATATCAACTACGAAAATTCCGTCAAAAAACAAATTATCGAGGAGCTTTTTTCTAAGCTAAAAGCACCAAAAATTGCTTTCGAAGCCAGCGATAATGAATATTTTTATCGCAATAAAATGGAGTACTCTCTCTACTATGATCATGAGACTGCCAAAATCCATCCAGCCATCCATCGTCGTGGATCGCATCACAAAATCCCTATCCTTACTTCTTCACTTGAAAATCCAGCCATCTATCAACGCGCCATGGAAATTATCGAAGAGCTAAACACTAAGCAAGAGGATTCTAGAAAATACCAATCACTCCTTCTTCGCTGTAATCGTCAAGGTGAAGTTAGTGGTGGTCTTTATGAAAATTATCAACCACATCCTGTCTTTAAAAATCTGACAGATAAAATCTTGGAGTACAAATTTTCTTATTCTCCGAACGGATTTTTCCAGATCAATCTTCCAGAATATGAAAAAGTTTTACGAAAAATTAAAGATTTTATCAAAGACCAAAAGAAAGTCATCGACCTTTACTCTGGCGTTGGCACCATCGGATTAACTGTTGCCGGAGATAAAAATCTCACACTTGTCGAAGTTGATAAATTTGCTCATAGCGAATTGTTAAATAATATTGAAACCGTAAAATCTAGCACTGGTAATTCAAATATCACTGGCATCCTTGCCAAATCTGAGACCATCTACAATCATATCACCCATGACTCAACCGTGATTGTTGACCCACCACGCTCCGGATGCGACACCACACTCATCGAAACAATCAAGCAAAAACTCCCAGAAAAACTTGTCTATTTATCCTGTAATCCTATTACCCAAGTACGCGATCTTGATAGCTTACTAGATTATTATAAGATCAAGAGTGTTACCGGTTATAATTTTTTCCCGCACACACCGCATATTGAATGTCTAGTCTTACTCGATCGTTGACATTTTTCGCGATATTTTTTTATTATTGTTTATGTTTAATTAAAAAGGAGACTATCTTATGAAGACAAGCAATCTTAAAAGCAAAATCAATACCATCGTTGGGTCAATCGGAGCCTTTATCGGTATCTTTGTTTTCATTGCCTATATTCCACAGATTCTTGCAAATCTCGGTGGAGCCAAAGGCCAACCTTGGCAACCTGCCATGGCCGCTTTCTCGTGTTTAATTTGGGTGATTTATGGTTGGACCAAAGAGCCCAAAAAAGACTATATCCTCATTATCCCTAACGCATTTGGCGTTATCCTTGGCTTTCTTGCTTTTATTACCGCTCTTTAGACATATATCCATTTTTGAAGAAAGCTAATTACTAGTATAATCTTCTTAAAAGAATCTATTCAAACTAAATATAATCTTGCACCAAGGGCTAAAAAGGAGAACAAAGATGAGACCGAATAAAGAACAGCAAGCCGCCATTGAATATCTAGGCGGACCACTTCTGGTTTTAGCTGGTCCAGGTACCGGTAAGACGCAAATTATTTCTCAGCGTGTCGCTCACATTTTGAACGTCACCCAAACCAACCCGAGGAACATCCTTTGTCTCACTTTTACCGACGCCGCCGCCACCAACATGCGTGACCGCCTACGCACTGTGATCGGCAACTCCGCTGATGAATTGAACATCATGACCTATCATTCCTTTGGTAAAACCGTCATCGACCGCTACCAGAATTATGCCACCGAAATTGAACGTCTATCCGAAAAAACCATCAGCCCCGTCGAATCAGAGAACTTTTTCCAGCAGCTTCTTGATGAATTACCTCTCACCAATCCACTTCGCGCTAACAAGGCTAAAGATATTGCCGATCTAATTAATAAACTAAAAGGTGCCAACCTCTCAATCGATAGTCTCACTACCATCCAAGAAGCCAATCAAAAAGATATTGAGAATCTCAACCAAGCGCTCGCTGCCACCACTATTGGTAAAGCCAGTAGCGGTAATTTTGAAAGTAAATGCAAGGAACGCTATTTTCCGATTCTTACCGTATTAGGCCAAGTCAGTTCTTCCCATGATCAAAATATTTTACCAAACGTACCATATATTTCCAGTGAACTTTATCGTCAGATGCTTGATCTTTATCAGTTAGAAATCACCAAAGATAAGCCTTCTATTGCGGCCCTAAAAAAATTTACCGATAGCCATTTCACCTTAAACGCTAGCGGAGTTTGTTATTATAAACAGACTAACGATATCATTAAATTTTCCACCATTTTAGATTTTTGCCAAAAATACCAAACCTATCTCGCCGAAAATCGCTTGGTTGACTATGCCGATATGATTCTTGAAGCAATCAAGCATCTAGAGACCGATGCAGACTTCAGAGCCATGATGGCTGAGCAATTTCAATATATCATGCTTGATGAGTTTCAAGATTCCAACCCGGCGCAAGTTCGTTTAATCCAACTCATCACCGACTACGATAAGCCAGAGATTATGGCCGTAGGTGATGACGACCAGACCATTTACGAATTTCAAGGAGCACTTTCTTCTAACCTAGTCGATTTTTATCAGCATTATCACGCCAAGATTATCATTCTTAAAGAAAATTATCGTTCAACCAGTGAAATCCTAGCTTTGTCACGTAAAATTGCCAACCAAATCCCCGATAGCTTTATTAAATCCGAGTCCGTCCTAACCAGCCTGGGAGAAACTTCCAGTGACTTCACTAAAAATCTCCATGCCGCCAGAAACTCAGAATTATCAAAAATCACTAGTGACGATCAGGCGCTTCAACCGATTAACCATCCGAACACTCGCATTTCTCGCCATCATTTCGATGACACTATTTCCGAATATCAGTGGGTCGCTGAAACCATCCATAATCTTATCCAAAGTGGGGAAGAGCAAAAAAATATTGCCATTATCGCTCGAAAACACGATGTCTTAAAAGCGATTCTGCCATATCTTCGTAAATACGACGATATCAACGTTACTTATGAGCGAAAGGAAAATATTCTTGAAGACACCAAAATCAAAGAACTTCATGACCTACTTCGCGTCATTCATCAGCTCGCGTCTGGACAAGACCCCCTCGATTTGCTTGCAGATATTATGAGCTCCGACTACCTCGGACTTAACCCACTTGATTTTGTCCAACTAGTTCACACTGGACATCACGATCATCGTCATTTTCTCGATTATCTACTCGGTTATCAAAAACTTCCCGCCGTACGAAATTTTGCCAAATTCCTTGCCGAACTTGCCAAAAAATCTCTCACCTCGTCTGTCGAAGACATGATAAATTTCCTCATCAATTTAAAACCAGTTTATCTTGATCTTGAAACTCAAAAAGTAAACTCCGAGTCTCCTGAGATGCCAGATTCAAACCCTGATTCCACCATCATCGATCCATTCGAAACCAATTCAGAATCTACCGACTCCTCCGAAAAATCTCTCTATATTTCACCATTTTTACCAAATCTCGACTACGAGAATCCCGAAACTCTAAAAGAACAACTCACTTCCAAGGAAGTTCGCCAGATGGTAGATTTTTACCAAAATCTCGCCACCCTCAAGGAAGCATTTTATAATTTCACCAAAAATGAACATCCAAAACTCGCCGACTATATTGATTTTCTCGATAAATATCAAGCCGCTAACGCCACTATTCAAAAATCCGCAATTTTTTCCGATGATCAAAACGCTGTTACTTTAATCTCCGCCCATAAATCTAAAGGTCTTGAATTTAAACACGTCTTTCTCCTTGATCTTTCTGATGCCCACTGGAATCAGAACCGTGGGTCGCAGGGAATTAAACCGCCTTTTAATCTGACTTTTGTTAATGGAGCTACCGAAAGTGAAGGATGTAATCTACGTCTCCTCTTTGTGGCCATGACCCGTGCCGCCAAATCTCTCACCATGACCAGTGCCACTATTAATCACAACCAGAGCACCACCAAACCACTTGGTATGATGATAGAAATCAATGAGGAAAAAATTATTAAAACCTCTCCGTTACTAGAAGCGCCTGAGATTTTCCAGCATCCATCCGATAATTCTGAAATTACCGAATTACAACATCTAAAATCCACCTGGCTCGACAAATATCTCGATCCAAAAGATGATTTGCTCAAATATCTTCACGCCAAAGCCGATAATATTTGGCTTTCCGCCACCGATGTTTCAAATTTCGTAGACCTTGAATATAATGGTCCACTAAGTTTCTACCGCAACCGCCTCATTGGCGCACCACGCAGTATTGAAAATGTAGTAAATATCGAAAAAGGCAATCTAATCCACAAGTGTTTTGAAATGATTACTAATCAAAAAATCACCGCTGAGCAGGCCCTTGAATATTACCTTGAAACTGCCAAAAATCTTGATCTTTCGGAGCGTGAAATCGAAGATCTTATTACCATTGGTAAAACCGAATTACTTCAAAGTATCGAATATTTCCACGATATTCTCTTTGACGAGCATGCTAAGGCCGAAGTTTCATTTAGCCGTGAAAAACTTTCCTTTGAAGGCGTCCCTATCACCGGTACTATCGATCACCTCACTATCGACGAGCAAAATAAAACTATTCGCATCTACGATTTCAAAACCTCAACTGGTATGCAAGAAAAGGATACCTGGAAGAATAACAAAAAACTTTTCATCTATACCATTCAGCTGCTTTTCTACTACTATCTTGTCACCACTTCGCCAACCTACAAAAATTACACCGTCGAATCTATGAGTTTACTTTTCGTTCTCCCAAGCTATAAAAACGTCAAGCCAGGTGAGCCGGGTGAATTCTTCGAAAAAACCATCACTAAATCCGAAATCGCTGAATTTGATATCGACATTCCAAAACTCATTCACGCGATTCGCCATCAACTAGATACCTTAGATTTCTTAAATACCGAATCTTTTGCCTGCAAACCAGTCGGATACACCACCAAGAAAGCTGAGATTATCGACTTCGCCAACCAGCTAATCGCCGACTATGATAAAATTAAAGAGTAATGTATCAAAATTTTTCAGAATTTCTCCAAAACAAAAGCAAAATCTGCGTCATCCAAGCCGAAAATCCTGACGGTGACTCCTTAGGCTCCAGTCTAGCCCTGGAAGCACTCCTTAAAAACAAAGAAGTCTCGCTCTATTGTCCGGTCAATGTGCCAAAATATCTCCGTTATTTTTCTGGCTGGGAACGCATTGATCAAAATTTTGATTACCATGCAGACGGCTATATCATCGTCGATACCGCCGCCACTATTCTTCTTAGTAAGCTACTTGATGATTTGGTGATTCGCAATATTCTCTACACCAAACCAATTTTCGTCATCGACCATCACGAAACTGCCGACGATTTAGATTTTCCGCACCAGAGCATAATCGAACATTTACCATCTTGCACTAATCTGATTTACAAAATCGCTCTCGATCAAAATATCAAAATCAATCAATCCGCCGCCGAAAATATTTTCCAAGGCTTACTTTCTGACACTCTCGGCCTTACCACTGCTGGCGTCACCGCTGATACTTTCCGCGTCGCCGCCCACCTTACCGAACTTGGCGCCGACATCAATAAGCTCGAAGAAAATCGCAAAGAATACATGAAGAAATCCCGTCGTATTCTCGACTACAAGGCCGATCTCATCAAGCGTATCGAATATAGCCTCGATGACAAGCTTTCCACCATCCATATTCCTTGGTCTGATATTACCGAATTTTCCGATGAATATAATCCAAACGCCCTCATTCTAGAAGAAATGAAAATGGTTGAAGGTGTAGAGGTGGCTGTCGCTATTAAAACTTATCCAGATGGCAAAATCACCGGAAAAATTCGCACCTCTAAACCGATCGCCGACAAGATCGCTGGTTATTTCGGCGGCGGTGGTCACCCTTTTGCCGCTGGTTTCCGCACTTACGATACCACCTACGATGATGTGCTGCGTGATTTAGTTTTCTGTTGTAATGATTTACTTTTTAAGTCCGAAGAAACTAATTAATCGAGAAATATCATGGCTAAACTTCACTTATTCAATACCAAAACTCGCCAAATCGAAGAATTCATTCCCCAAAATCCTGAAAACGTCAAAATCTATACCTGTGGCCCTACTGTCTATAATTTTGCCCACATTGGAAATTTCGCTAGCTATATCTACTGGGATTTATTGGTTCGAACTCTCCAAATTAATCATCTAACCCCTCACCGTATTATCAATATTACTGATGTCGGGCATCTCGCATCCGATGCTGACGACGGGGAAGATAAACTCGAAAAAGGTGCCAAGCGTGAAAATAAAACCGTTTGGGAAATTGCTAAATTCTACGAAGCCGCCTTCATTCAAGATTTTAACGCCCTAAATTTGTTACCACCCACCAAATTTTGCCGCGCCACCGACTATATCAAAGAAGATATTGAAGTAATCAACACTTTAATTTCGCGTGGATATACCTATGAAACCTCTGATGGGATTTATTTTGATACCAGTAAATTCGCTACCTACGCCGATTTTGCCAGACTAGACCTCGATAACCTTCGCGCTGGCGCCCGTGTCGATTTTAATTCCGAAAAACGCAATGTTTCTGATTTTGCTATCTGGAAATTTATCAAACCAGGTGAAGATCATGCCATGCAGTGGGATTTTCAAGGCAAAAAAGGTTATCCAGGCTGGCATCTCGAATGTTCTACTATTTCGCACTATGAACTAGGCGAACCCCTCGATATTCATGCTGGTGGCATCGATCATATTCCGATTCACCACACCAACGAAATTGCTCAATCCGAAGCGGCTTTTGGTAAAACTATGGCCAATTACTGGCTTCACGCCAATTTTATCACCATAGACAACCAAAAAATTAGCAAATCCCTTGGCAACACCTACTCCATTCAAGATTTAAGAGATCGCGGTTACTCACCGCTCGATTTTAAACTTTGGATTCTGCAAGGACACTATCAATCCGAACGAAATTTCACCTTCGAAGGCCTTACCGCCGCCAAAAATCGACGCCTACATTGGCTAAATCGCCTTGCGAAAACCCTACAAGAAACTACTCACACCGAAAATCAAGCTGCACTGCTTACGCAAATTCAGAAAATCGACTATCAAACCACTGAATTACAAGAAGCACTGCTTACGCAAATTCAAAAATCTGACTATCAAACCACTGAATTACAAGAAAAACTCACCGCCATCATTAATCAGAATCTTAATTCCGCTGAAGTTTTTGCCGAAATTGACCAAAACGAATTAAGCTTAAATGATTGGCGTTTTGTCGATGAATTATTCGGCCTTCGTTTCTTCGATAGTCTAGTTCTACCATCCGCCGAAATTCAAAACCTTATTCGTCAGCGCGCCGAAGCAAAAACGAACAAGAATTACGCCAAAGCCGACCAGATTCGCGAAGAATTAAAAGCTCACAATTTTAGCATTCTCGACACTAATCAAGCCAGTTTCTGGCAATATCTCGAATCACCAATGATATAATCAAGAAAAGGAGTATATGTCACGCACAATTGATATCGATACAAAAACATTTGTCCGCTTTTGGCTAGTCTTAATCGCTTTTGCCGCTGCCGGAATTTTCATCATTAAGGCTGCCGGTGGTCTAATTATCGTCGGAATTTCCGCTTTTCTAGCGATTTCCCTCCATCCACTCGCCAAGCAAATCGACAAGATTGATAAACGCAAAAGTCGTCCCGGACTTTCCTCAGCACTAGCCGTTTTTTCTATTGCTCTGGCTTTTGCCATTATCGTAGGCGTGATTGGTCCGGTTATTGTCGAGCAAGTTTCTAATTTTCTTGCTACCGCCCCAGCCAAAATTTCCGAAGTTATCGATCATTTAGATATTAATGGTATTGGCAATTATTTTGGTATTTCTAATCTCCAAGACAACTTAACCTCCGGCATCAAAAGTTTCAGTAGTACGATGCTCGGGAATATTAGTAATATCGCCGTCGGCAGTATTGGTGCCATTAGCAATATTATTACCAGTATCATCCTTACCATTGTGCTCACTATTCTTTTTATGCTCGATGGACCGACCATGCTAAAAGATTTCTGGCGCGTCATGGCCGTAAAAGATAAAAAATCCGCCAAAGTCTGGCAGCACGTTACCAGTCGCATGAGTAATGTCGTTGCTGCCTATGTCTCCTCTCAGGTCTTTATCGCTCTCCTTGACGGCCTCATGACCATGCTCGGAGTTTTTATCATCACTCTCATCTTCGGTCTTCCAGTTACTCTTGCCATACCTCTCGGCCTCATTTCCTTCCTCTTCTTCCTCATTCCAATGTTTGGACCAGTCATCGGCTGCATCTTGAATACCACTCTCCTTTTCATCAACGCTCCAGGCGCCGCTATTGCTTTCTTTATCTTCTATCTCATCTATCAACAAATTGAGAATAATATCATCGGTCCTCGTATTCAAGGTAAAGGTCTCAATCTTCCTCCACTTGCCATCCTAATTTCGATCACCATCGGTATGTATGCTTTCGGTTTGATTGGCTGTATTGTCGCAATCCCAATCGCTGGCTGCATTAAAATTCTTTTCGAAGAAGCCGCCAATATTCGCGCTGCACTCGACGATGAAAAATAATTAGCGCCGCGCTCGATGATGAAAAATAATTAAAACTCCAAGCGTAATCTAGAAATAGACTGAATTCCAAAAAAAATAGACCGAGTCTCAAAAAAATCAAATCCCTCCGATTTGCTTGACTAGTCATCCAAAATTTCACATAATTAATAAGCACTTAAAAAGGAAAAATTACTATGGAACAAGTTTTACCATTTCTTGAAGGAATGTTTTATATTGCAACTACCGATGGCGACCAGCCACATCTACGCATTTTCGATGCCGCTGGTATTCTCGACGGCCACCTCTACATTGGCACCAAATCTAATAAACAAGTTTACGCTCAAATCGAAAAAAATCCTAAGGTCGAAATCTATGTCTTTAGCAACGAATTAGGTCTCATGCGTTTTACCGCCGAAGCTAAAACTGTTGCCGACAAGGAATTAAACCAAAAGGCTTACGAATCTACCGGCAAAGCCTACGATGAAACTTCTGTTGCCATCGAACTCACCAATGTTCACGGCTCTATCAAAACTAAAGATGACGAAACTGTCGAGATTAATTTCTAAGATGGACAAGCAAGTTAGAAAACGTAATCTCTTAATTTACTTCACCGCAATTTCGGCTGGAATCCTTTTGATCTCAAACCTAGCTGCGACTAAGCTTTGGGATCTCTTTGGTATTCCAGTCGACGGGGGAGTAATCAGTTTTCCAATTTCCTACATTCTCGGTGATATTATCATTGAATTTTACGGACACAAAACCGCCAAGCACATCATTCTTGGAAGCCTCCTCGTTAATATCATTGCTGCGCTCACTTTTTGGATCGTTATCGCCCTGCCACCATTCGCTGGTACGGAAGGCATGCAAGAATCAATTGCTAATGTCTTAGGCTTTGCGCCACGTATCATTATTGGTTCACTCACTGCCTATCTATTTTCGCAGTTTTCCAATAACTACATCTTCGAAAAGATTAAGCAAAAGACTGGCCAAAAACTCTTCATCGTTCGTGCCCTCACCTCTTCTTTTGTGGCTCACTTTTTCGATACACTTGTTTTTGAAACCGTCGCATTTTTAGGTATCCTAGCTTTCTCGGACTTCTTAAATCAAGCCATTTTTGCTTATATCATCGGGGTCGGTATCGAAATAGTCTTATCGCCAGTTGAAATTCTGATTGTGAATAATCTCCGCAAATATATTCCAGCTCACAAGGTCGAAATCGCAAAAAGCGCTGAAGAGACCGCTAAGAATTAGAGAATTATGGGAAATTCCGGCTTTTCTTTCGAAATTGATGAACGTATTCCTGGCGCACTTGGTCGCGCCGGCACGATTCATACTCCACATGGCGATATTAAAACTCCAGCCTTTATGGCCGTTGGTACCACCGGCGCCATTCGTTTTCTTTCGCCAGAAGAACTTCATCAAACTAAAGCCCAAGCCATGCTCAGTAATGGCTACCATCTTCGTCGTAAATCTCACGAAATTGCCGAAGCCGGTGGTTTAGCTACTTGGTCCAATTGGCATGGACCAACCCTCACTGATTCCGGCGGATTCCAGGTGATGTCATTAGGATCTGGACTTGGTAAAGTCGTCTCCATGGAACGCGAGCGTGGAGTAGTCAACACCGCTCACCAAGAACGTCTCGCTCATGTCACGGAAGATGGCGTTAATTTCCGCGATCCCTTCGATGGACAACCAGATTTTATTGGTCCGGAAGAATCCATGCAAATTCAATGTCGCATCGGCGCCGATATTCACATGGCTTTTGACGAGCTCACCTCACTAGCCGACAGCTACGAATATAATGTCGAGGCGCTTGCCCGCACTGAGCGTTGGGCTAAGCGTAGTCTCGACGAGCATTTCAAATTACGCGACTCACTGGGTTACCGTCAAAGTCTTTATGGGGTTCTACAAGGTGGACGCTGGGAAGATTTAAGGCGTAGCACCTCTAAAAAGTTCGGCGAAATGCCGTTTGATGGCTATGGTCTCGGCGGTGCTTTTCTCAAAGAAGACCTTGGTGAAATTTTACGTTGGTGCAATGAAGAATTGCCCGAGGATAAACCACGCCACCTATTGGGACTCTCGCATCCGGATGATATTTTAATTGGCACTGAAATGGGGGCTGATACTTTTGACTGTGTCGCACCGACCCGCGAAGCTCGCCACGGTAAAATTTATACCAAATACGGCGATATTAATCTGCGTAAGTTTAAGGATAGCAATGAATTACTTGATGCCGATTGTGACTGTACTACCTGCAAAGCCGGTTGGACCAGGGGGCAACTACGCGCACTTTGGAAATCTGGTGACCCGGAACTCAAGCGTCAATATTACAATCTTGCTACCGCTCATAATTTACGTTTCATTATTCGCCTCACCGAACAAATTCGTGAAAGCATCCTAAATCAAAACTTTTTCGAGTTCAAAAAACAATTTTTGCATGATTATTATCAAAAATAAGAACCATAATCGTGATAAAATAGATTAGTGGAAAATAAAGTTTCATTCTTCAAAAGATATCCAATCGTTAAAGATTTTTGTAATTTAATCTTTTTTATTATCTGTGTCGTACTTGGCACCATGTTTCTCAACGCCTACGTTTTTCGCTCCTATAATGTCGTCGGACACTCCATGGATAACACCTTAAGCGAAAATGACCGTTTAATCGTCAATCGTCTAGCCGTCAGCATGAGTCATCTGTCAGGTAAGGAATACGTACCAGAACGTGGTCAAATCATTGTTTTTCTCAATGGTGAATCCAGTGGTAAACTTACCTGTAGTGTCGATCCTACCATTAAGGATCAATACATCATCAAGCGCGTTATTGCTTTCCCAGGTGAACGCGTCGTAGTAAAAGATGGTAAAATTACGGTTTATAATGACCAAAATCCCAACGGCTTCGATCCCGATGCTGCTACCAGAAAATCTGCTACCGACGGGCCAAAGCAAAACACCTCCGGCGAAGTCGACACGACCGTTCCAGACGGTGAAATTTTCGTGGTCGGCGACAACCGTGAGGGGACCCACTCCTACGATTCACGTTATGGGCTCGGCACCATTCCATACTGCCGTATCATCGGACCAGTACTCATGCGACTTTATCCCTTCGATCACGTTCGTTTATTTTAATAATAAGGTATAATATACTATATGGCAGATTATGTAATTATCCGACGTGGCCGCAATATTTTGAGTACAATCTTACATGTGCTACTCAATTTAGTGCTTGCCATTGCCACTATTTTCTTAAACCTCGCTACCGCAAGTTTTCTCCCTGGTTGCGCCTTGGTCCTTCTTTCCAAGTGGCGTATGTTTGCCGTACGTCCACGTTATTTATTTATTAATATTAAATCCAACCTAGTCGACCTCATCATGGGTTTTTCCTTCGTCTTTCTCGCCTACTGTGCCGGAAATATTTTAAGCCCATTACATTACGTACTGACGGCCCTCTATTCACTCTGGCTCATCGTTCTCAAGCCAATGTCATCTAACTTCGCCACCAAACTTCAGGCCCTCCTCGCAGTATTTTTCGGCAGTACCGCGATCACCCTCATGGTAGCTAGCAGCAGTTCGTTTCTCACAGTTATCCTGAACTTCATCCTAGGATTTGCCGTTTCTCGTCACGTCTTGGTCCAGAGTGAAGACACTAATTACAGATTAATCACCCTGGTTTCTGGCCTGATTTTCGCTGAAATTTCTTGGCTGGCCGAGTACTGGTTAATTGTTTATTCTTTTAAGGCCTTTGGCTTGATTATCCCGCAAGTCACCATTATTCTGACCATTCTAGCCTTCATCACTGGATTACTTTACCAAAACGCCAACCAAAACGAACAAAAGATTGAGAAAAAAGATGTTCTCATCCCAACTATTTTTGCTATTTCCGTAATCCTGATAATCGTGCTGTGGTTTAGTAAACCGCTATTTAATGTCTAATCTTACGTTTAAGGAGGTAAAAAATGAACGAAGATAAAAGTAATTTTGAGCCAAAAGACTCAACCGATTTAGAAGAAGTAAAAAACATGTCTGAATCAGAAGATCTCGAATCTACCGATTCATCCGTGAATTCAGTCGAAAATTCAGAAGCTACCGACACCTCAGAACAGTCTGAAGCTTCAGAACGATTCAAAAACGAAACCGAAGCTGAAATTGAAACTGAAACCGATTCCGAAACTGAAGATGAATCCGAGACTGAAGATAAATCTGAATCTGAAGCTGAATCTAAAGATGAATTAGAAGCTGAATCTAAAGACGAAGCAGAAGCCATCGACCAAAATAATTCTATTGATGACGTAAAAGCCGAAGAATCAACAGAATCAAAGAACGAAAAGAAATCTCAAACTAAAACTGGCAAAAATCGTTTTGCCACCTTCGCTAGTCTCGTAGCCGTCGCCTTATCAGGCACCGCGCTTTATTATGCCTACAACCGTCCGACTACCTCGATTTTCCATAGTAGTAATTCGGCCAGCAATAACGCCGCTACCTTTGCTGAAGGTTCAATTTCTGAAATTGCCAATTCTGTCTCAAAGAGTGTCGTTTCAATCATCACCAATACTAGTACCACCGGTTCTTTCTTTACTGGTCAAGTCTCCCAGGCTGCTGGTACCGGTTTTATTCTCAGTAGTGATGGTTATATTGCCACTAACAAGCACGTCGTTGCTAATGCCACTAAAATTGGCGTCATCCTCGACGATGGTTCGACTTATGAAGATGTCGAACTTATCGGCACTGACCCAATCAATGATTTTGCCATTATTAAAATCAAAGACGTCAAAGATCTTACTCCAATCAAAATTGGTGACAGCAAGACCACTAACATCGGCCAGCAAGTTGTAGCTATCGGCAATGCACTTGGCACCTACCAAAACTCCGTGACCTCCGGCATCATCTCTGGTAAAGGTCGTAGTCTCACCGCTTCTGATTCTTCTCGCACCACCTATGAAACCCTTTCCGATATGATCCAAACCGATGCCGCAATTAATGGCGGTAACTCCGGTGGACCACTCGTCAATGCCGCCGGTGAAGTAATTGGGATCAATACCGCCTATGCCAGCCAAGGCAATAACGTTGGCTTTGCTATCCCTATTAATAGCGTCAAGGGAATTATGGCTGGCGTCCTCAAAGATGGCAAATTCGAACGCGCCGTCCTCGGTGTCCGCTATCAAACCATCACCCCGCTTATTGCCAAAGAGAAGAAACTTGATGTCACAGCTGGTGCCTATGTCAAAGGCTCAAACAATGCCTCCGCCGTAATTAAGGGTAGTGCTGGCGACAAGGCTGGTATTAAGGACGGCGACATTATTACCGCCGTTAATGGCACCAAAATCGGCACTGCCGGATCTCTTGGTAGCTTAATCGGTGAATACGCCGTCGGCGACACAGTTAAACTCGAAGTTTATCGTGACAAAAAATATATCGAGCTCGATGTTAAACTTGAAGCTTATGACGCCGATAGTGCCAAAGTTACCACCAATAAAAAGTCTGACGACGACGAAGAATAAAGTCAAAAAAAATAACCCTCCGGGGTTATTTTTTATCCCAGGGCATTCATCCCAGGGTTATTTTTTAGGACTTTTATCTCAGGGTTTTTATCCCGGGGCTATTTTTTATTTTTTCATAAATTTTTTATGTATTTTAGCTAAAGATCTACTAATTATTGCCTTATTTTTTATCCACTGGATAGAAAAATCCTAAAATTAAATCTTTCTTTAAGCCTAATTCAAAGCCCAACTTTTCCGCATATTCAATAATTTTTTGTTGCTGACTCATATCTGATTCGATAATCACATAATTTGTTTCAATTTCATCCTGAATTTCTGACTCCGAAAGTTCTTCCAGGTTTTTCGCAGTAAAATAATTTCGCTTGATTTGATCGAGTAGACGATAAATCTGCGCCAGACCATCCTTATCCGCATAGAGTGCTAATTTTGGCTCATATTGCAATTCTGGCGATTGCCACTCCCAAGATTCATCCACGTATGGTAAATTTGCCACAATAATCTCTGGGCGAATCTTCAAGTGCAAAATCGTCGAAAGAAGGTCTGATTTGTAAAATTTAATATTCTTCACCCCAAGTTTATCCCGGTTAATTCGCGCTACAGTCAGGGCATCTTTCGAAATATCAAGACCAATCACCTGGCTATTCGCACAATCCAAAGCCACCGAAAGCCCAATGCAGCCCGACCCCGTCCCCACATCGACAATTGTCACCGGTTTTTTTATATCGGATTGCTCTCCGCTATTAAATTTTCCATCAATTATTCGATAATAAAGTTTTCCCGCCAGCTCCGCCGCGAGTTCTGTTTCCGGGCGAGGAATCAAAACATTTTGATTTACCAAAAATGGTCGCCCCATAAACCATTTCACCCCTAAAATATAGGCTAGTGGCACCTTATTCGCACGCAAAGCCACCATCTGGTCCGCCTTCTTCCGCGCCTCATCAGAAATTTTGTCCGCTCCGTGCGTCACGAAAAAGCTCCGGTCCTGCACATCCATCGAGATTGCCAAAATAATTTCCGCCTCTGTCGGATTGATAATCTGCTTCGAAACATCCAGCCAACTTTTTACCGTGGTTGCCATTTTCTCCTTTGAAAATTATTCCGCAATACCGTTTTCCGTACGAATTACATCGAGCTCACACTTCTTCAGCTCCGAAATAATATCATCAATATCCCCATCCATCACTGCATTCACGTTCGATCTCGAATAATGAATACGGTGATCAGTTACACGATCCTGTGGGAAGTTATAAGTACGAATCTTCTCTGAGCGGTCACCCGTACCAATCAAGTTTTTACGCGCTGCCGAGGCATTTTTCGCCGCCTCTGCTCGCTGAATATCATTTAGACGCGTGCGTAGCACCATCATGGCGCGTTCTTTGTTTTGACGTAGAGACCGTTCATCCTGCATCGCCACCACAATACCCGAAGGCATATGTGTAATACGAATAGCCGAGTTAGTCGTATTCACCGACTGACCACCGTGACCACCAGAGTGATAAATATCGATACGTAAATCTTTTTCATCAATTACAATTTCCGACTCTTCTACCTCTGGTAAAGCCACTACTGTCACCGTAGAAGTATGAATGCGACCTTGCGATTCCGTCACTGGTACGCGCTGTACACGGTGTACGCCACCTTCAAATTTCATCGTACCAAAAGGCGTCTCGCCATCCATCTTGAAGACCACTTCTTTTACACCACCGGTTTCATTTAAGCTTTCATTCATTAGTTCCACTTTAAGACCATGTTTTTCCGCATATCGTAAATACATACGATAGAGTTCGCCCGCAAATAATGAAGCCTCATCACCACCGGCCCCAGCTCGAATTTCCATAATCACCGGCTTATCATCATCCGGATCACGTGGAATTAGCTTATCATCAAGTTGTCTAGTTAAATCGGTAATTTTTTCGGTAAGTTCCTGAATTTCCAGTTTTGCCATCTCACCAAGTTCAGGGTCCGAAATGATTGCCTCGTCATCCTTAATCTGTTGCTCGGCACGGGTAATTTCATTTTTTAAATCCAAAATTAATTCGACCTCTGCCTTCCTCTTTGATTTTGCAGCAAAATCGCTCTCGAGGTAAGCCTTCGGATTTTCCAAGAATTGATTAAGTTGAGTTAATTCCAACTCTAAACTTTTGATTTTTTCGTCCATATTAGATTAATTATATAATAACTTTCCAGAGATTCCAATGAGAAACCCAAACTTTCAAATCTATTATGCTTATTTGACAATAATATATTGTTATACCGTAATATCTACTATTCATAGGGGGAATTTTCTTTTCCAATAAAAAATCCCTTCCAGGGATTTCAGAATTTTTTGGTGGATCTTACTGGGCTCGAACCAGTGACCTTACGAATGTGAATCGTACGCTCTAGCCAACTGAGCTAAAGATCCATGACTTCTCTATTATAATATATCTTTTCACTTTTCACAAAAAAATAAGGCCTTTTGGCCTTATTTTGGATTTAAGCTTCAGCTTTTTCTGCTTTTTTCTCAGCTTCTTTCATCTGCTTAGCAGCTTTGTTGGCGAGAGCCTGTTTCAAAGCTTCTGCCTTCATAGCACGAGCCTTGAAGCGGTCAACGCGACCTTCGGTATCGATAATCTTCTCTTCACCAGTAAAGAATGGGTGAGAAGCCGAAGAAATCTGAACCTTCACGAGTGGATATTCATTTCCATCGGTCCACTTGATAGTCTCTTCGCTCTTAGCGGTAGACTTAGTCAAGAAAGAAAAGTTCGCAGCGTCATCAGCAAAAACCACAAAGCGATAATCTTTTGGATGCAATTCTTGTTTACTCATAATTAGTCATCATTTTATCAGATACTCGCGGTTTTTTCAATAGGGAATTAGCTTTACAGAATCCACCTCTTATGTTAAGATAGAAAAGTAATTAATTTAATGAAACAGCTTCATCCGTTTTCCTGAAGACAAGATGAAGTGAAGGGAAAGGAAAACATGTCCAAGACTATCGACATGAAAGAACTCCTCGAAGCAGGAGCTCACTTTGGTCACAAGACCTCACGTTGGCACCCAAAAATGGCTCAATACATCCATAGCAAGCGCCAAGACACTCACATTATTAATCTTGAAAAGACCGTAGCTGGCCTCGAAGAAGCTCTCGCTCTTACCAAGAAAATCGCCAAAGACGGCAAGAAAATTCTTTTCGTTGGTACCAAAAAGCAACTCAAAGCTATCGTTAAAGAAGCTGCCGAATCTGTCGACATGCCATACGTTACCGAACGCTGGGTTGGTGGTACTCTCACTAACGTCGAAACCGTTAACCGCCAAATCAAAAAGGTTAAAGACCTCGAACGCCGCATGAAGACCGGTGAACTCGAAGCTCGCTATTCCAAGCTCGAAGTTCAACGCTTCCAAGAAGAAATCGCCGTTCTTAATACTCGCTACGGTGGTATCAAGGATATGACTGATCAACCAGCCGCTATCATTGTCACCGACGCTTGCGAAGATAAGAATGCCATTAAGGAAGCTAAAACTCTTCACATTCCAGTTATCGCTATTTGTGATACTAATGTCGACCCAACCGACATCAACATCGTCATTCCAGCTAACGACGATTCCACCAAGGCTGAAAAACTCATTCTTGATTACTTTGTCGAAGCTATCAAATCCGCCAAAAACTAATTTTCATCTATTAAGGAGATAAAAATGGCAGAAATTACCATTGAAAACATTAAAAAACTCAAAGAATTGTCTGGCGTAGGTCTCACCGACGCTAAAAAAGCTCTTGTCGAAGCCGATGGCGATTTTGACAAAGCCCTCAAAGCTATGCGCGAAAAGGGTCTTACCAAGGCTGAAAAGCGTGGCGACCGTGAAACCCGCGAAGGTATCGTCGATGCTTACATTCACGACGGTCGTCTCGGCGCTATCATCGAAGTGAACTGTGAAACTTCTTTCGTCGCTAACACCGATGAGTTCAAAGATCTTGCTCACAAACTTGCCATGCAAGTTGCTTCCATGGCCCCACTTTACGTTTCCGAAGAAGATATTCCAGCCGAAACTATGAAGGCTAAAATGGAAGAATTTGAAGCCAACTTCAAGGGCCCAGAAAATATGAAGGAACAAATCCTTTCTGGCCAAGTTAAGAAAGCTTTCTCCGACAAAGTTTTGATGCTCCAACCTTACATTCTCGATGATTCTAAGACTGTCGCAGAATTCATCAAGGAAATGATTGCAAAAACTGGTGAAAACATCACCGTCAAGCAATTCAAACGCATCGAACTTGGCGTCACTGAATAAATTATTTATTCATATATAAAAAATAGAGTAGGCGAAAAACCTATTCTATTTTTCTTGTGCTAAAATAGATATATGAATATTTTATTTGGTGCTTTTATCGGCCTTATCGCCCTCACATTACTCGTCGTCATTCATGAATTTGGCCACTTCATCATGGCAAAAAAATCTGGTGTCAAAGTTAATGAATTCGGCATCGGCCTTCCGCCACGCAAACTTGCCTGGCTACATCTTCCAGCTAAAGAAGTCCAAAAATTCTATGACAGTCTTAAATCGGAATCTAAAGCCAAAGTCAACCAAAAACGTCTCCAGAAATTGCTCGCCATGGGGAAGGACAAGACTAAAAAAGATAAATATATCTGGTTTTTCATTCCTAGCACCGAATATAAAAATGATCCACTCTATAAACAAGATTATTTGATATTCAGCATCAATCTTTTACCACTCGGTGGCTTCTGCACCATGGATGGGGAATCAGACGCCGAAACAAAACCTCATACCTTTGGTGCCACAAATTATCTTCAAAAAACTGCCATTCTTTTCGGCGGCGTTACCATGAACTGGCTTTATGGTATTTTAATTTTTACTATTCTTGCTATCACCGGCATGCCTCAATTCATGAATAATCAGTTCAATATTAATGAAAAAGCGCATTTCACCATGCCAAAAATCTATATCGATAAAATTCTCGAGGATTCTCCAGCTAGTCGTAGCACCCTGAAGACTAATACCGTAATTCATGATGCCAAAGCTAAGAATGAAGATAACTGGAAAGTGCTAACCTCCACCCTTGATGTTCAAGATTTTAACAAATCTCATCTCGGGCAAACTGTAGTCTATCGTACCTTCGATCCAACCACCAAGGACACTAGCGAACACGAAGTCACCTTAAATTCAGGAGACAATTCGCCAGCTCTCGGCATTTCCATGCGCATGGATGGACAATTCCTCGCGCGTTATTCCGCAATCGATGCACCTCTCATCGGACTAGGTACCACCGTCCAAATCACTGGCGAAACTTTCCGTGGTCTCTATGATATGGTAAAAAACCTCTTCTCTGGGGTCGCCAAACAAATCACCGGCAACCAAGAAGCTAAAGAGTCTGGCAAACAAGAACTTGCCAAAGCTGGTGAATCCGTCTCTGGCCCAGTGGGCATTATCGGGGTCATTTTCCCAAGCTTTGTCAGCGCTGGACTTACCGAATTACTCTTCCTCACCGCCATCATCTCCATCTCCCTCGCCTGTATGAATGTCCTGCCAATCCCAGCCCTCGATGGTGGCCGCTGGACTATGATTACCATCTCTAAATTAATCAAGAAGAAACTCTCGACCGAGGCGGAAGGAAAAATTATCGCTACCACCTTCCTCTTTCTCTTTGCCATGTTTATTCTCGTCACGATTTTAGACCTAATCCGTATCTTCCATTAATATGACATCAAAATCTTCATTTTCAAGTAAAATTGTCAAATCGCTAAAATCCGGCTCAGATCTCCTTTATCTTCCAATCTTAGCCATTATCACTTTTTATGCCGCGCAATTTATCGTAGGCGTACCGATGTTAATCATTCTTGGCTCTGACGCCCTAAAAACTCCCCTCACTGCTACAGTTTTTTCCGCCTTAGTCTATACTCTAAGTTTTCTTTTTCTCCTTCTCACTTTTAAACATCTAAAACCACTCAAGGCTCCCGTCACCCGTAACGAGCTTGGCTTAAATAATTTAGTCACCTTCTCCGATATTGGGCTCGCGCTCGCCGGCTTCTTCGGTTATCTCGCTTTTTCCGCTATTCTTACCGCACTTTTCTCGGTTTTCCCATGGTTTAATCTTAACGAAACTCAACCACTACTTTATTCCACCCTAATTTCTCCATTTGGCAAAGCCCTTGCCGCTATTGCATTAGTAGTAGTCGGACCAATACTCGAAGAGGTTATCTACCGCGGGCTTATCTACGGCAAACTTCGCAAAAAACATTCACTAATTACCTCGATCTTAGTTGTTTCTATTCTCTTTGGTTTTCTCCACGGACAATGGAATGTCGGCATTGACGTCTTCGCACTCAGCGTAGTCGCCTGTTTGATGCGCGAAACTACGGGGACTATTTATGCTGGGATTATTTTACATATACTCAAAAACACCATTGCCTTTTACATGTTATTTATTGTCTAGCACTATCTAAAATTAAGTAAATATGATAAAAAAGAGGCCGCCCGGCCTCATTTTTTAGTCTATCCAACTTTAAGCAACTTCGAGGATTTCACCTTTATTGCCATTTGGTAGGGTATATTCCTCACCCTCTTTTTTGCCAATTAAAGCTTTGCCAATTGGTGAAATATCTGAGATACGACCATTTAACGGATCAGCTTCTACGGCACCCACGATAGAATAGGTGTATTCCTTACCAAGCATCCTAATTTTTACCGTCGAACCTACCGCGATTTTGCCGCCCTTCGCAGCCTTAATAACTTCAGCATTCTTCAAGATTTCTTGAATCTCCAAAATACGGCCTTCCACCTGGCGTTGTTCCGCACGCGCGTCCGAATATTCTTGATTTTCTTTCAAATCGCCAAAAGAACGTGCAGTCGCCAAACGATCCGCAATCGCTGGGCGCATTTTAATCAGACTTTTCAACTCATTCTCAAGATTTTTCTTACCATCTTGAGTTAAACTTACTGTTTTTTTCATAGGAATAAAAAATACAATCTTTCTTTTAATATAATTCTTCCTTAAAAAATACACGAAGCCCCAAAAAATGTCAACTTATCTCTGTTATTTCTATTTTTTGTGATACAATTAGAATATTATTATTTTAAATAGGAAAGGTGAAGGATGAAGTTAAGTCAATCATTTATCAAGACCTTCCGTGAAGTAGGGAAAGAAGAGACCAGCCGCAACGCTGAACTTCTCATTCGTGCTGGCTATATTTACAAGGAAATGGCCGGTGTTTATGACTTCTTACCACTCGGATTGATCACATTAAACAAAATTCAAGACATCATCCGTGACGAACTCGATGCTATCGGTTGTCAGGAGATGCAAATGACTGCGCTTCAGAACCCCGAATCCTGGGTCAAAACCGATCGCTGGCGCGATGACGTAATCGATGTCTGGTTTAAAACCAAACTTAACGCCGGCGGCGAATTGGGTCTTGCTCCTACTCACGAAGAGCCACTCACTAATTTAATGACCAAATACATTTCTTCTTATAAGGACCTCCCAGTCTACGTTTACCAATTCCAAACCAAGTTCCGAAACGAACTTCGCGCCAAATCCGGTATTCTCCGTACTCGCGAATTCCTCATGAAGGATCTTTATAGTTTTTCAACCGATAAGGAATCCCACGAGAAGTTCTATCACGAAGTCGAAGAGGCCTATAAACGCATTTACACCCGTCTCGGCCTCGGTGATTGCACCTATGAAACCTATGCTTCTGGTGGTGCTTTCTCTAAGTATAGTCACGAATTCCAGACCATCACCCCAGTTGGCGAGGATATTATCTACTTTAACGATGATAAATCCATCGTCTTGAATGAAGAGGTCGTGGTTGATGAAGTCTTAAATGACCTCGGCGTCAAAAAAGAAGATCTTCATTCTACCGCCGCTGCCGAAGTTGGTAATATCTTTACCCTCAGCTACAAATTCTCTGACCCAATCGGCCTCAAATACGATAACAAAGATGGCGAGAAGAAAACCGTCTTCATGGGTAGCTATGGGATCGGCGTCTCTCGCGTCATGGGCGTAATTGCAGAAAAGTTTGCTGACGAAAAAGGTCTTGTCTGGCCAGAAAACATCGCACCTTTCAAGTATTACTTGATCGGTCTTGGCGATGAAGCAGCTAAAATTACCAACGAGCTTCACGATGTTCACCGTAAGGAAATTCTCCTCGATGATCGCGATATGCGCATCGGTGAAAAACTTACGGATTCTGAACTTCTCGGTATCCCTTACCGCGTCATAATCTCGGAAAAGACCTTGAAAAATAACCAAGTCGAAATCACCGGCCGTAAGACTGGCGAAACCAAGCTTATCGGCCTCGAAGAATTCAAGAATTCACTCTAAAAGTTAAATACCCCGAATCAGGGGTATTTTTCTCTCTGATGTGATAAAATATAGATAAGTATATAAGGAAAAACTATGTTTGATAACACCGAATATAAAATTGCATTTCAAGCCGTCATCGATCGCTTCCAACAGGAACTCAAAAAAGTTCGCACTGGTCGCGCTCATCCAGACATGCTTTCCAGCATCAAGGTCGAAGCCTACGGTCAGTACATGCCACTTAATCAAGTAGCTAATGTCACCATTGCTGATGCAACCATGCTTTTGATCACCCCATTTGACCCATCTACCATTGCCGGTATCTCTAATGCAATTCGTGCCGATCAAACCCTCAATCTCAATCCAGCCGATGACGGTCGCGTCATTCGCGTCCCAGTGCCACCACTCACCGAAGAACGTCGTAAGGAAATTGTCAAAACCACCTCCCAAAAGATCGAAGAAGCTAAGGTGGCTCTCCGTAAAATCCGCGATGACGCTAGAAAAGAATTAAAATCTATCGAAGACCTTTCCGAAGACATTAAGAAGCGTAGCGAAAAAGAAATTGACGACCTCACCAAGGATTTCAGCGCTAAAATCGACGAACTCTTCAAGGCTAAAGAAGCCGAAATTATGAAAATCTAATTAACAAGAAAAATTATGGCTACATTAAACGACTACCGCAACGAACGACTCAAAAAACTGACCACCTTAAAGGAGATGGGAATCAATCCTTATCCTTCTCATTCTGATCGCAACACCAAGATTTCTGAAATTTTGGATAATTTTGCGGAGCTCGATGGCAAACAAGTCGTTATTGCCGGTCGCATTGTCGCTATTCGTAGCTTCGGCAAGCTCGCTTTCGTCAAAATTCGTGATTATTTTGGTGAAATTCAACTTTTCATGAAACAAGACCAAACTCCAGAAGGTTTTATCGGCACTAAGCAATTAAAGCTGCTCGATACTGGTGACTTTATCGAAGCCGAAGGTCTCGTCGGAAGATCTCAAACTGGCGAAATTTCACTTTTCACAAATTACGTGAAACTTCTCACCAAAACCCTTCGTCCGATGCCGGGTCGCGATGGCTTTACCAATAAAGAGGAGCGTTACCGTCGTCGCTATGTCGACATGAATGTTAATCCCGAAGTGCGCGAACGCATGGTTCGTCGCAGCAAATTCTGGCAAGCCACCCGTGATTTCATGAATATGCACGGTTTTATCGAAGTAAATACTCCAGTTCTCGAACATACCACCGGTGGCGCCGATGCTACGCCTTTCGTCACTCATATGGATGCCCTGGGTGAAGATTTTTACCTTCGTATTTCTCAAGAATTACCACTAAAACGCCTACTCGGTGCTGGTTTTGAAAAAGTTTACGATATCGGCCCGCGTTTCCGCAACGAAGGTGTCGATGACGAGCATTTGCCAGAGCATATCGCCTTCGAATCTTATGCCGCTTACGAAGATTATCAAGACGGTATGAATTTTTATGAAGAAATGCTTAAATATGTCGCCGAAAAAACTTGGGGCACCCTCAAATTCCAGGTTAATGGCTTCAATATTGACCTTTCTAATAAATGGCCACGTATCAAATACGCTGACCTGCTTCGTGGTGAATTTGGCATCGATGTTTTTAATCCAGATCGCGCTAAAATCATCGAAATTTTAAGAGCTCACGGCGTCGAAGTTACCGCCGCACAGGCCGATTCTCGCCTTATCGATAACCTCTGGAAGCTAATTCGCAAAAAATCCGGCGGTCCATTCTGGCTGATCGAAGAACCACTTTCACTCTCACCACTCGCTAAAATTTCTCCAGAAAATCCTCTAGTCACTGAACGCTTCCACCCTATTATTGCCGGTACCGAAATGGGCAACGGCTACTCCGAATTAAACGATCCGCTCGATCAACTCGCACGCTTCGAAGAACAGCAAGCTATGCGCGATGGCGGTGACAGTGAAGCTCAAATGCTTGACCAAGATTTCGTCGAAATGCTCGAGTACGGCATGCCACCAGCCTGTGGTTGGGGTAACTCCGAACGTAATTTCTGGCTACTTGAAGGTGTCTCCGGCCGCGAGGCCGTCCCATTCCCAATCATTAAGCGCCGCGCCAATTCTGAAAATACTTCTGAAGATTCCTCCGAATCTTCCACTCACGCATAATTCAGAACTCAAAATCGTTAACTAAAATTATTAAAGAAAAGAGGTAAAAATGTTGGACATTAATTTCATCCGCAACAACAAAGAGCTCGTCGAACATTCCATCAAAGAAAAAATGTACAAAAACGTCAATCTTGATGAAATTCTCGCCCTGGATGACCAAAGAAAAGCTCTCCTTCAACAAGTTGAAGCCCTTCGTAAAGAGCGTAATGATAATACCGCCAAAATGAAAAATGGCAAACCTAGCGACGAGCTAATCGCCAAAGGTAAGGAAATCAAAGAAAAACTTAGCACCCTCGAAGCCGATCTTTCTAATTTTGAAAAAGAGCTAAACACCAAACTTAAAACCGTCCCTAATGTGATTTTTGACGATGTCCCACTCGGTGATGAATCGGCCAGCGTGGAAGTCAAAAAATGGGGTGAATGTAAGACCACCGGCGTGGATCATCTCGATTACGCCATCTCTCGTGACTGGGTTGATTTCGAACGTGGTGCCAAGGTCGCTGGCGCAAAATTCTACTATATCAAAGGTGGTTTAGCGCTGCTCGAAAATGCCCTAATTCAATTCGGTATCAAGAAAATTATTGAACACGGCTTCACCCTCATGAATGTGCCTGATTTAGTTAATTCTCGCGTTCTCGAAGGCACTGGTTTCGCTCCACGTAGCTCCGAACAAAGCGATGAGTACTACATCGAAGGGGAAGATCTCGCTCTTATCGCTACTGCCGAAATGTCTATCACCGGTTACCACATGGACGAAATTATCGACGAAGACAAACTTCCGCTTTTCTATGCCGGCCTCTCCGCCTGTTTCCGTAAGGAAGCTGGTGCCTATGGTAAGCACACTCGTGGCCTCTTCCGCGTTCACCAATTTAATAAACTCGAAATGTATGCCTTCTGTGCCCCAGAGCAAAGTAAAGAAATTCACGAAAAACTTCGCGGCATTGAAGAAGAAATCTGGCAGGAAATTGGCATTCCTTATCATGTCATCAATATCGCTGCCGGTGACCTCGGTGCGCCAGCCGCCAAGAAATACGACATTGAGTACTGGTCTCCAGTTGATCAAAAATACCGTGAAATCACCAGCTGTTCGAACTGTACCGACTTCCAAGCTCGCGGCCTCAATATCCGCGTCCGCCGCAAAGATGGTACTGTCGAAGTGCTTCACACTCTGAACGGAACCGCCATTTCGCTTGCTCGTACCATGGTAGCCGTGCTTGAGAACTTCGCTGAAGAAGGTGGCAAACTTCGCGTCCCTGAAGTCTTGCAGCCATACCTCGGCACCGACATGTTATAATAGCCATAAGGAGAAATTATGATCGAAAAAATTGAAATTAGTGGTAGCAACTACAAAATCGAAGATAGTTTTCACAAATACGCCGTCAAACGCATTGGTAAACTCGATAAATATTTGCCACACGGCAGCAAAAAAGACATCGTTGCTAAAATCGTCGTTACTGAAGTAGGTCGCTCTCACGGTAATAAGTACGAAATTTCTGCCGCCATGGAAATTCCAGGTGGTAAAGTTATCGCCGCTAAAGATGAGTGCTCTAACATCTTCGCTGGTATCGACATCATCGAAGCTAAATTAATGGGCCAAATCCGTCGTTATAAAATCGAGAGCACCCCACACCTTCGTCGTGGTGTTTTCTCCCGCATTTTTGGCAAAAAATCTAATTCCTAATTTTAGCCTAAAATTCCCGAAATAAAACTTAATTAAAAATACATGTTCTCTTAAAAACATGTATTTTTTATGATAAAATATCCCTATAATATTATTCCGATTTGGAGGTTTCGACTGTTTATGTCTCAGAAAAAAATTGAAAAAATTCAGGAAGCTAAAATTAAGGCTCCAAAAGTTAAAAAAGAACGCAAGCCAACTGATAAATTAGCTGATAAGACCACCACTACCCGCATTTTGCAGGGCGTTTTTGGTGACCCAGCCAAGCGCAATCTCGCGCGCATGCGCAAAATCGTTAAAATCATCAATGGCCTCGAACCAAAATACGAAGCCATGTCTGATGACGAGCTCAAAGCTCAAACCAACGTCCTAAAAGAACGTCTGGACACTCTTAATAAGAAGGCCGAGGCTAATATCGCTCGTGCCAAACTAAAAGCTTCAGCTAAAAAATCTGAGACAAAAGCTGAATCTACTGACGGTACTAAGAAGCAATCTACCTCTGTTAAATCGGAAAAACTTGAACGCAACGAAACCAAAATTTTAAGCGAAATCTTACCAGACGCCTTCGCCCTGGTGCGTGAAGCTACCAAGCGTGTTCTCGGCATGCGCCACTATGATGTTCAGATGATTGGTGGTATTGTCCTTCATGAAGGCAATGTCGCTGAAATGAAAACTGGTGAAGGTAAAACCTTGGTCGCACTTTTGCCATCTTTCTTGAATGCCTTAACTGGTCGTGGCGTCCACGTTGTCACCGTCAACGATTACCTCGCACAGCGTGACGCAGGTTGGAACGCCCCAGTCTATCACTTCCTCGGTATGAGTGTAGGTGTAATTATTGCTGACGCCAGCTTCCTCTATGATCCAGAATATATTAATGAAGAACATACCGATGAGCGTATGCAACACTTGAAGCCTTGCACCAGAAAACAAGCCTATCAAGCTGATGTGACTTATGGTACGAATAACGAATTTGGCTTCGATTATCTCCGTGATAACATGGTCAACGAAGTTGACTTCCTCCGCCAACGCGAACTTAATTTCGCCATCGTCGATGAGGTCGACTCGATTCTTATTGATGAAGCCAGGACTCCATTGATTATTTCTGCCCCAGCTGGTGATAATCCAGATTCTTATTATCAATTTGCCAAAATCGCCTCTCACCTCGGTCCAGACGATTATGTGCTCGACGAAAAACATCGCTCTGTCTCGCTCACTGATACTGGTATTGAAAAAGTCCAACGCATGCTTGGCATCGACAATCTTTATTCTGCTGACAATACCCGTCTGGTTTATCACATGGATCAAGCTTTGCGCGCTCAGGTAGTTTTCCAGCGTGATCGCGATTATGTTGTCACTAATCCTGGTGAAGTCATTATTGTCGATGAAAACACTGGCCGTCTCATGCAGGGTCGTCGCTACAGCGAAGGTCTCCACCAAGCTATCGAAGCTAAAGAAAGCGTCGTAGTCAAAGAAGAATCTATGACTCTAGCCACCATTTCTTTCCAGAATTTCTTCCGTCTTTACAATAAGCTCTCTGGTATGACCGGTACGGCTTTCACCGAAGCTGAAGAATTCCAGCAAATCTACGCCCTCGACGTAATTCAAATTCCACCTAACCGTCCAATTATTCGTATCGATAAAGACGATCTAATTTTCCGCACTGAAGCCGGCAAGCTCCGCGCCATCGTTGAAGAAGTAAAGAAATTCCACGAAAAAGGTCAACCAGTTTTGATTGGCTCCGCCAGTATCGTGAAGAACGAATTAATCGCTAAATATCTCGACGAAGCCGGACTCTCTTACGAATTACTTAACGCGAAGAATAATGAGCGTGAAGCCGCTATCGTCGAAAAAGCTGGTCAAAAAGGCGCGATTACTCTTGCCACCAATATGGCTGGTCGTGGTACCGATATTAAGCTCACCGATGAAGTCAAAGAACTCGGCGGTCTCGTAGTAATCGGTTCCGAACGACATGATAGTCGCCGCGTGGATAACCAGCTCCGTGGTCGTGGTGGTCGTCAAGGTGACCCAGGTATCACTCAATTCTTTGTCTCTTGCGAAGACGATCTTATGCGCATTTTCCAGGGTAATCAGATTGGCGCCTTACTTAACCGTATCGGTATCGACGAAGATACTCCGATTCAAAACCGCAGTGTCACCAAGATGCTCGAAGCTGCCCAGAAACGTATCGAAGGTTTCAATTTCGATTCCCGTAAAAACGTGGTACAGTATGACAACGTCATCAACCGCCACCGTCGCATCGTTTATCTCATGCGTCGCAGGATTCTCGAAGGGGCAAATATCTCTGACGAAATTAACCGCCTTATCAAAGAAGCTGTGGCTGATTTGACCGCCGAAAGCATCCGTGTTAATCGTAATTTCATCAAAGAATTCCAATCTGTTTTCGATCTTGATCGTGACTTAATTATTGAAATTGGCTTCAAACGCAAGGAAGAAGAGCGCGCCAAACTTGCCACTCTTGCCGTCAAAGAAGCTTACGCTACCAAAGAGCTCGAATTCGGTGCCGACGTGATGCGCAAAATTGAACGTGAAGTCTATCTCAAGGTTCTCGACGCTCTCTGGATGCAACACCTTGAAAACATGCAGTATCTCCGTGAAGGCATCCACTGGCGCTCGATTGGTCAGCGTGACCCATTAGTCGAATACCGCACTGAATCCCAAAAACTCTTCGAAGGCCTCCAAAAGAATCTCCGTGAAGAAGTTTTGAAAATCCTCCTCTCCATTACCCCACAAGAAGCGGTCGCCACCGACACTATCGACGGGGAAGAGTACGACACTGAACTCACCAAGATGGCCGAATCTGCCACCAATCGCGGCGTTAACACTATCGAAGCTGGCGAAAAGAATCTTGATAACGAATTTGCCAAAAAACCAACCAAATCCGCTAGCCTCGGTGAAAAACGCAATAAGGCCAAAAAACAGAAAAAAGCTAAACGTCAAAACAAAAAGCACGGCCGCCGTTAAACATGAAACATTCCATTGAAGAAATTGAATTAAAAAACGGCGCCAAAGGTCTTTTAATTGACGTACCAGGTGCTTCCGTCATGAACATGAAAGTCCAATTTCGTGGCGGCATGCGCTTCGCCAAAAGTCCAGAACTCTACGAAATTGCACATATTGTTGAGCATCTCAGCTTCGGTGCTAACGCCAAATATCCTGATGAATCTACTTACGAGGCTGAATTTACCAAAAACGGTGCTTACCATAATGCTTGGACTTCCGATTATTCCGTTTGTTACGAAACCGAATGTGCGGATTTTGAATGGGACCGTATTTTAGATCTCAAACGCATTGCTATTACTTCACCCAAATTTAACGACGCGGAATTAAAAAGTGAAAAAGGCAACGTTCGCGCCGAACTCACTGGCTACATGAACGATTATGGCCGTCTACTTTGGCCACGTCTCCAAAAAGCCATTGGCGAAAACGTTCTGAATTTACGCGAACGTCTTTCCACCATTAACAACATCACCCTTGATGACATTAACGAGCATTACCGCCGCACTCACACCGCGAACAATATGCGTTTTATTATTGCCGGCCAAACCAAGCATCGCAAAAAAGAAATTATTCGCAATCTCGAAAGCTGGGAATTAAGCCCCGGTGAACGTTTCGAAATTCCTGTCGACGAACTACATTCTTCTAATGCCGTCCTGATTAAGCGAAAAGACGCCAGCAATATCACCTTTGGTTTTTCCATGATTACTCCGAGACGCCTTTCCACCGAAGAAACTCAAGCCATGGGCGCTCTCAATCACTTACTAAATGGTACTATGAGCAGTCGCATTTTTGGCCAAGCTCGTCGTCGCGGTCTAGTCTATGGTATGGGCAGTGGAATTAATAGTACCAACCATTATTCTTCCTGGGATTTTGATGGCGAAGTTAACCTCGAAACTTCCGAAGAACTCTTTACATTAATTCAACTCGAAATGATTAAAGCTCTCAATGGTGAGATTTCTGACACTGACATCGAAGCCGTGAAGACCTACGCTCTTGGTCGCTATCAAATGGGCGCCCAGACCGTCAGCCAGATTTCCGATTATTACACCGATGACTATTTTATGACCGAAAAAGTCGAATTTTATGATAATTTCCCAAATATTATTAAACAAATCAGCAAACCCCTGATCGTCGAACTCGCTCGCGAATTTGCCGGCTCCGGTATTCATGCCATGGTCGCAGTTGGCTCCGTCGAAAAACAAATCATCAACCAGCTGGCCAATTGTCTGGTTTTCTAACTAAGCTTCTTTTGACATTTTTATCTTTTTCTTATATATATTAGGTATGGGACCAAATATAACAATCAAAAATGTATTAAATAGTTTACCTAAATATTCACTAAACGACGATGAAATCACTATAAATATATATCCCAGAATACATTTTTTCAGCCTGGACCTATCTAACAATGATGGTTTTATAAGGCATGGTTCTATGGGGTGTTCAATAAAAGAAGCTCCAATCTTTGTAAAAATATCCAAATCATTTAAAGATAAAATATGCAGCAATATAGATATATCCAAAATTGATAATAAAATTAATTTTACCAAAATACGGGATTTTTTAAATGTAAATAATTCATGGAATGTTAAAATAGAAACAACAGATAATGCAATTAAAAATCACGTTGGAATTGGATTAAGTACGCAAATTGAATGCGCAATTTTATGGGGGTGTGCTATGCTAAGCAATAAAAAATTAAATATTGTAGATCTTTATAGATATGGTATCGGCAGAACATCTACACTTGGCTTAAAACTTTTTTTAATCCTGGATTAATAATAGAATTTGGACTGAAAGCACAAAACAATATAGATACTACTGTATATGATATTAAAAATTTTCCATTTAATATTGATTTATTTATACCAAAGAATGAATATTCATTATCAGGAGAATCTGAAGATAAATTCTGGGATAAAATATTACCAACATCAGCGTTAAGTTCTTATAAAATATCATATGACATACTATATAAACTCATACCAAGCATAATTAATGTTGACTTCGATACTTTTAGTAGAACCATTAATCAAATAAATTCAATTGGCACAAAGAAATATGAAGAGGCCATACAACACAAGAAAACAACAGTATTAATAAATGAGTGCAGGAAGATATCCTCAGCAGCAGCAATAAGTTCCATGGGGCCAACAACATACTTATTCACAACAAGAGGTACTGCTATTTCACACCTAAATTACCACGACGACTGGAAGCATTATAACTATGAATAATGTAAAAGTAAATATTGTTGTTATATCATACAATGCATTTGAATATCTAAAAACAACAATAGAGCAAATTTTTAATACAACAAAAATATGCTACTACCTAACAATTATAGATAATGGATCAGACAAAGACGTTCGTAATTATTTATCTGACTTACGAGAACGTGGTACTTGTATGGGTATAATTCTTTGTTTTAATAACACAAACATTGGTGCAATAGAGGCACTTAATCAAGCATATTCACTATCGCTAAAGTTAAATGTTGATTATATCTGTAAATGCGATAATGATATTTACATGTGGGATTTCTGGCTAACAACACTCATAGACTCCATGGAGTTAGACGGTGATATTGGAATGATGGGAGCCTTAAGGGTCTCAAAATATACAAAATCAATTGACCCTGCAGTGGATACTCGTTTCGTACAATCAAAGATACAAGGTCTTCCACCAAAACTGGAAATATCACGGTTTTTTAACGATAATATATCTAAAAACTTAAATATTTTACTCGAAAATAATGGTGGTGGTATTAAAGTTTTAACAAAAATACCATCATCCATACCAGGCCACTGTGTTCTAATAAAGATTAAAGCTTTGAAAGAGATTGGCTTCTTAGCGGACCCTAGATACCATAAATATGGAACAGATGACATTGATTTATGTTGGGAATTTCTTAAACATAATTATAAAATTGCAGTAAATAATAATGTTTTTGTCTACCATTTTAGACACAAATCACTACCAGAAGGCTCAGAAAGGCAAAATATTCTACGCACCAATAACCTAATTTTTTACAACAAGTGGATTAAAGAAATAACAGCATTACGAAAAGATATAAATTTCTCCACATATCTCAATGATAAAAATAACGAAGATTATGACGTTATAAGATATATGATAAAAAATTGGAGATAGTTATGAAGAAAAATAATAAAGCCACAATAATCGCAGCATTTGGATGCCTAGGTAAAACAACTTTGGCAACAAAATTTCCAAATCAAATATTAGATTTAGAATCCACATATTACGAATATATCTACAATGAGGATATTAGAGATGTTGAAAAAATTAAAGGAGCTGCCAATAGAATTCACAACACAAATTTTCCACAAAATTACATAGACGCCATAACTAACAATTTACATAAGTATAAGTTTATTTTTATTGTCCTATCAAAAGAAGTATTAAGCTGCCTGGAAAAACTAGGCATAGAGTACACTATCTTATATCCATCAAAAGAAAAAGCATGTGAGGTTATACTAGATGCAAAAAAACGTGGTAACAATAACTTATATATAGATAGATTAAAAGAAATATTAAAAGATGATAGTGATTATTTAATTTTCAAGAAAAAATTTAAACCCATAGACCTGTATCTTGTCCCACCAAAAAAATACATAGAGCATTATATTAATGAAAAATATAAAAACGCCCTAGTAATACAAAAAATACAAAAAAAAGCAGATTTTTATGGTGGTTTCAAATATCATGGAGTAAATTATAAGGTAGATTTTTATAGTTTAACTAATAAAGAAATTCCAAAACTTCCCTGGTCACAAGTTTATGTTATTGGCAATTACAATAACATGGTTCCGATAGTAAAATACAACTCATCTAGAGAAAATTTACCTGGTGGTGGAGTAAAACTTCATGAAAATATAATCCAAGCCGCACGAAGAGAAATTATTGAGGAATTAAATATGTCAATAGAGGATTGGTCCCCAATTGGATATCAGCGTGTCTACGATGACTTAGGAAATGAATGTTATCAATTGCGCATCTATGGCTTACTAAAAAAACTTGGCGAATTCAAAAAAGACACAGGTGGCACCGTTGTCGGATACGAATTAGTTGATATAGCTAATTTAAATAGTCGAATCGGATATGGCGAAATTGGGGATTACATAGTTAAACGGGTCAAAAGATTTTATGGAAAGAAATCATAATACTATAGCAGTAACCGGATTAAGCGGAGTAGGTAAAGATTTTTTGATAGAACATGCAATTTTTGATAAAAATAATACACAAATCTATTCCACAAATAGAATACTCGCAGAATTATTAAAAAAGAATAACATCGACGCAAAAACACTCACTTCTGAAGAAAATATCGACGATATTGAACGCGAAGCAAATACATTAATACTAGATTCAATAAATAATGCACAAAATAAACACCATATTTTAAATACGCACATTACGCATGTGCGTGGTGATGACATATACGTAGATAATAAAACAATTGAGTCTCTAAAACCCAGAGACATAGTTCTAGTTAAGGCTGACCCAGATACCATAATTAAACGAAGACAAAATGATAGCAGCAGAAATAGAATGCCAAGAACAGTTGACGAAATTGAAACACAGCAAACATTAGAAGAGTCATATGCATCACAAATCAGCAAAAAGATCGGATCTCGTGTTATTAAGCTAATAAATGAAGATCAAAACACAGAGGAAAATATTTCTGAATTAAAAAGTATCCTAAGAACATCACTTCGCAAGGATGAGTATCAAGACAAGATATTCAGTAAACAAGATCTAGTTGCAAAAATCATAGAAAACCCAGAATCCAGAATAGACATGGCTAAATATGTCTTTAATAAACCTACGCCAAATGAAGAAAAATTATTAGGACTTATACCTAGAAACTTATCCGAAATTAATCAAGCCAATATTATATACCAAATGGTATGCAATAGAACATCGTATAGTCAGGATTTTTATTTGAATTTCCATAACATTCCAAAATTAAGAGATTCCTATAATTTAATAATGACCAATAAGACATCCAGCCTAAACGAAAATATAAATTTCATGATTTGTCAAGGAATAGCCATACATCTAGCTGAATTACTGAAGTATAAGTTAAACAAAACTGGGTTTATTGAAAATCAAGAAAATTTCAATGATGGAAACATACACATACCACATACTACATATAGCATAAAGCTGCTTGATGACAGCAATAAATATCATGAAATTGTATTTGATCCAATAAATGATTTCTTTTCATCAGATTTATTAGCGTGTAAATTACATATTCCAGTTAATATCTTAGATGACGCAGAAAAACGAATTCAAACTATGCGTAATTTTTATAACAGTATCACTAGTAATATAAAAAACTCAACAGAATTAATTAATACAATAAATAAGAAACTTCCATTCTATAATTTACAACCAATAGAGAGAAGTAGTTTTATTTCTGGATTACTACAAAGCTATGGTAAAAAAATAAATTCAATAATACCCTGTGATCGTTTTTTATTGACCAATGATGTGCAAGAAGAGCTCATATCTATATTTAAACTTGATGGACTTTTCTATATGAACAAACAGGATACAGTTATTGACCTTAATAAAGATATTCTTCAAAAATTAGAAAAATCAGGGTCGCTAGCCTGTATAAGTAAAAATCGTCATATTTTTTTCAATAAATAACTTAAAAATATCTCAAAACAAAAATTTCCCTAAATTAAAGTGCTATAATAAGTTCATGAAAATTGCAGTTTTAGGTAAAGGGGTGGAAGGTAACGCCGTCGCCGAATATTTCAAGCAGGACGAAATTACTTTTTTCGAAAAATTCACCGACGAAGAACTTGATTCTTTTAGTCTAGAAAATTTTGACCTGGTTTTTCGTAGTCCTTCCGTACATCCACTTTATCTAGCCAAGCAAAAATCACCTCATCTCATCGACAATTGGACCACCATTACTAATTATTTCTTTAGTCACGTCAAAGCTCCGATTATCGGCGTCACTGGCACTAAAGGCAAGGGGACTACTTGCTCCATTATTGCTTCAATTCTGCGTGAATTCTCCGAAAAATTCGAGCACGTCCATCTGGTTGGCAATATTGGCAACCCCGCCATCCTCGAACTCGATCAAATCACCGAAAAAGATATCGTAGTCTACGAAATGAGTAGCTTTCAATGTTGGGATCTCGAAAAATCTCCCCACATTTCCGTGGTTTTACGTATTGAACCCGATCATCTCGACCGTCATCCCGATTTCGACGACTACGTCGATGCTAAATCTCATATCGTTTTGAATCAGACCGCTGAAGATTCCTGCATCTACTATGCTAACAATCTCTATTCCGAAACTATTGGCGAACTTAGTAAGGGTCAAAAATTCTCTTATCCAATCAAGACTCATCTCGAAGAATTAAACACTCTACTTGACCAACTGCAAATTCCTGGCGAACACAATCGCGAAAATGCCGAAGCTGCCATTTTGGCCGTACTTGCCCTACTTAATATCTCTTATGACAAGCTTTTCCTGCCAGAAAATCGCGAACTCTACCAAAAAATTGCCGCCGGACTTCATAAGTTCCAAGGTCTACCACATCGTTTACAATTCGTCCGCGAGCTCAATCACGTGCGTTATTATGACGACAATTATTCTTCCGCCTTCCCAGCCGCCGATGTTGCCATTGCTGCCTTTGAAAATTATCCTACCTTCTTAATCGCCGGAGGTTTTGATCGCGGACTTGATCTCACCGAAATGAAACAGCGCTTCTTTTCCGCCAAAAATCTCAAGAAAATCATCCTCATCGGTGAAACCAAAACTCAACTCGCCGCGGGTGAAGACCCAGAAAAATATTGCTTTGCCGAAACTCTTGAAGAAGCCGTCAATATCGCGAGAAAACTTGCCGAAGCCCAAACTGAACTGGTCGCTAGTAATTACGATCTTTGCCTGCCAATTTCTAAAAATTGCCCAAAAGAAGCCATCGTTTTAATGAGTCCAGGTGCCGCCAGCTTCGACATGTTCAAAAATTTCAGTGATCGCGGCGAGCAGTTCCAGGCTCTCGTAAAAAGCCTAAAATAACCATAACCATCTACCAAAATCTCTCATTTTTGATAAAATTAATGTAATGAACGAAAACGCTATTAGTTTTTCTAATTCGACCAATCAGCCTTCCTCCGGGAACCCAGTTTTTCGTTTTGTCAGTTACTATCTAGATCGCGCCTCTTTGACCGCTAGCTTCGTCTATCAGGGAATTGATAATATTTTCTTTACCGAAAAAATTCATTTCGCCAAAAAAGCCGACGCCGATAAAAAATATCGCTTCAATCCCACCGCCGACCCCGCCCTTGATCAGTTGCTCGATAGTGCAATGTTTCTTGCTTTTATCCTAATTGGTACCAGTTATTATAAAACCCATCCCACCCCTGCAGTCAAACTCGATGTCCCGATCGATGCTTTCCAAGCACAATTTTTCAGCACAGTTTATCAAGAGGGGCTTAGTCAATACGCCTTTGAAAATCGTCTCACTCGTGCTCATTTAGCCCACTTCCAACCCACCCCGAATTATCAAGCCAAACCGGCCGTAAAATATAACGGTCAAGGTAATCTCGCCCTACAATCTGGTGGTAAAGATAGTCTGCTAGTTGCGAAATTACTTAAAGAAAAGAATATCCCGTTTGAGCCATGGTATGTCACTAGCGACCCTAGCCTTTCACATCCTCACGTCATCGACACCCTAGGTGATTCTTTCACTCATATGAATGCTAGTATTGTTTATCGCGAGATCGATATCGCCCATCTTCAAAAATCCCACGGTCTTAACGGTCACGTTCCAGTTACTTTTATCGTCGAAGCCCTCGCCTTGATTCAGGCTATCTTAAATAATCAAAATGTAGTCCTTACTAGTATTGGCCACGAAGGAGCCGAACCTCATGCCATAATTGGTGATCTCCCAGTCAACCATCAATGGTCCAAAACTTGGGATGCCGAACGCTTTTTCACCGAGTATGTGCGCCGCTACCTTTCACCAGAACTTCATGTCGGCTCAATTATCCGTCAATACACGGAATTAAAAATCGCCGAACTTTTTGTCCAAAAATGCTGGAAAGAGTACGGATACAGTTTCAGCTCCTGCAATGAGGCTAATTATAAACAAAAGAATCAAAATTCCACCCTCAAATGGTGCGGAAAATGTGCCAAATGCGCCAATTCTTATCTACTTTTTTGCCCATTCGTCCCACCTCAATATCTCCAATCTCTCTTCAATGACGAGGATCTCTTTAAAAAACCTGAGCTTTTCAATACCTTCAAGGGGCTGCTTGGTGTCGATAATACCATGAAGCCTTTTGAATGTGTTGGCGAAGTTGACGAACTTCGCACCGCTTATCATCATCGCATGGCTTCTCCGCCAATTCTCATTGAAGACCTCAAACAATTTAATCAAGAAAATAACGGCGGCCTCATCTCCGGACTTTCCGAAGCCACCAAGCGTCTCGGCCTCGGCAATCTCTTAAAAAACCCACTTTCTTCCCGCACCTCTAAAGCGCTTTCAAATAATTCCAGCTATTGGCAGCCACTTTACGCCAACCTCCCGTTCCCGGTACCTGAAAGTAATTTCGACTATAATCAAACCTACGAAAACCAACCTTTCTTCAAAGATTTTTTAAATAATTACGGAGCCGCAAATTAGCATGAAAATTTATACTCTAAGGCACGGCGAAACCGATGCAAACAAACAAGGTGTCAGCGCCGGACTGCTCGACACCAATCTTAATACCACTGGCGTCAAACAAGCCCTTAAAATCAAACGCCAATTAAAGGATGTTCACTTTGATCGCTGTTATGCCTCGCCTCTGATGCGTACCAGCAAGACCGCCCAAATTGTCACCGGTCACCTCAATCCTAAAACCCAACACATTGATCACCAGCATCTCTGTTACATTCAGTATGACCGTCGTCTTGTCGAACGAGCTTTTGGCGTTTTCGAAGGGAAGGATAGTCAAAAATTACACAGCATTAGCTGGAAAGACCGCTTCAATAGTGAAAGATTTAACATGGAGAGCATTCATTCCATGTATCTCCGCGCAGAAGATTTTGTCAAAAATGAATTATTCAAAAATAATCCCACAGATGCCACAATTTTAATTGTCTCTCACGGTGATTTTCTTCGCCTGATTGACTTTGTTTTGCGTGGCGGCACTGCTGAACAACTTTTTTACTCATTCCTTTACGACAATATCATCGAAGAACCATATCCAAACTGTGCCCTACACTATTACGAAATCTGATTATGCCCTGCACTATTACGAAGTCTAATTGTGCCCTGCATTACTACGAAGTCTGATTTTAACCCCAACCTCTCATAAAGCCCCAAATCACTAGCAAGACGCCACCTTAGCACTAATTTTATTGTGAAAAATCAATTTTCGTGCTAAAATATAACAGATTGGATCGTCGCCAAGCGGTAAGGCACTGGGTTTTGGTCCCAGCATTCGCAGGTTCGAATCCTGCCGATCCAGCCACAGAAATTATATATCCCTAAACCTCATAGTTTAGGAATTTTTATTTTACAAAACAATCTTGAATTTTGCGTATTTATCAGCGAAAGCATCTTCGATTTCTTTATTGGTTTTTTCGAGATATTTTTTAACTAGATAATATCCGAGTGAATACCCTGCCCAGCGTGGTAGCTCATCATTGCCATTAAAGAAAATCTCATCATAGTTATATTTATCAGAGTCTAATTTATCTTGGATCAGGTTTAGAATCTTTTTGTTCTCATTATCAGAGCATTCAAGGACAGTTTTAATAAACAAGGATTTTTCAGATTTGTTTTTTGCAAAATCGGTTTCAAGCGCGCAAGCTAGCCCTTCGAAAATCAAAACATCGAAGAGAGAGTTTGCCCACTCATCATTTTTACTCCAGCGAGCCGCGTGGCAAAATTCGTGGACTAACGTTTCCGAAATTAGATTTTTAGTTGCTTTTTCGTCATCAATATTAATGCGAATAAAATCAGCAGAAAATGTATACCCACCAGCACCATTTTCGGGTATAATCATCGGGACTCGATTAGTGACCAAGACATCGATATCCCAGTCTATCTTTAATTTTGGGAAAGCGTATTCTTGAGCTGTTTTTACAGCAGCCTCTATCATTTCTCTCTTATCCGAGAGATTACCATTAGCTTCAGTCAATAATATGTTCACCTTATTCATGTAGTAATTATATCAATAGAACGACGTGTTGAAATTATTAAAAACTAACAAGTCTCCAATACATCACATAGCGATACCTTTCATTAAAGATATTATTCTACGAGCGACAAGGGTATGGTATTATAGGGGTAATAATTTAGTTTATTAGGAGATTTTATGCAAGAGTTAGAAATCGAAAAACGTTTTCTTGTTTCTAAAGATAAAGTTGAACACCTAAAATCACTCATCGTTCCAGGATCGAAAGTGATTATGAATGATGTGTATATCCCAAACGGTAACGCTCACAAAGATTTACGCTTACGCCAAAAAGGTGACAAATACATGCTTACACGAAAGCGCCCAATTAAAGATGATGATTTAACAACCATGCTTGAGACTACGATTGAATTGTCAAAATATGAATTCGACGCATTATCGAATAGTATTGAATCAAATGTCGAAAAAGAACGCTATACTATAAATATTTCCAATTGGACGGGAGAACTAGATATTTTTACCGGTCGCCACGCTGGTTTGGTAATTGTTGAGTTTGAGTTCCAAAACGAAGCTGACCTGGCAGATTTTGAACAAAACATGAATCTAAATTTAGTTGATATCACAAATATTGAGTGGCTCGCTGGAGGGCGTTTAGCCGAGATTAACGCAGAAACATTGAAACAAAAAATATCAGAGATTCAACAATAATACAAAGTCATCAAATAAAAAAAACGGAGCATTACTGCTCCGTTTTCCAGATCTAGATTCTTTTTGCTGGCGGGAAATACCATTCAATTTTCTTAGCGAATCCTTCTATGTTTCGCTCATGAATTTCTAATAAAAGATTAGTTCTGAGGTCACTGCCACTACCATTAGAAATCGTACCATCTGGATTCAGAAAAAGATTCCTATAGCCTCGATTACTATTTTGCTCAGAAAAGCCACATCTCGTAATGATAGCCTTTTCATCGGCACGAGAAAAGAATGATTGCCAATTATCACTTTTTGTCTTTTCAAAACCCAGTAAAAGAAGGTTCTTCTCAATTTCTTCATATGGCACAACTATCTTTTTATTGGTTGAAGCTAGATCTATAAATTTAGCTTCACCATCTACTCTGGATGCGAACCTTATAACCTTTTCCATTTCAAGTGGATCATCATTCATTCCACGAATAACCGTATAATTAAGATGGAGTATCATATTAGGAAAATATGAGCGTATCGCTATGACCGTATCAATAACCCGGTCTAACGGATACGACGAACCTGTGATTTTTTCATAGATTACTGGATCCATAGTATGAAGAGATATATTGACTTGACTATTGTATGCAAAAATCTTTTTCGGGCTAGAAACCAGAGAGGCGTTTGTAACGGTTGTAATTCTTACCCCTTCTTTTGCTATTAGTTCACAAGCTTCGCGATAAATAGGCGACACGAGTGGTTCACCGCCAGTAATTGTTATAGTATCCCATCCCCAAAGTTTTTTCCCAGCCTTTGCTATAAAGCCATAATCTTGAGGCGTTAATAAAAGTGGTGTACATTCCTCAATAACTCCTTCGCTATGGCAGAAAAAACATCTGTAATTACAAAAAGGCGTTATTACAATCCTAAACTCATGTTTTTCTTTCATTGCACTTTCCTCCTTAAAGAACTATTCCGACAACCAAAATATCAAAAATTATCTATATTATACTATAATTTATTAATTTTGCAAACAACGGATCTGTAGGTTCTGTATTTATGGTGCAAGTATAAAAAATATCAATGACAGTCGTTAGAATAATTACAGCTGAAACATCCGACGATTACAAACACCATTACAAAGTGGAGTCTGGAGCGTTACTATGAGACGATAATTCAGGACAAAGCTATAATTGCAAAGTTAGAGCAAGAAATGCAACAATTAATCAGGCATTTTAAGAAAATTGAAGCAAAAATAAAAAAATCCGCTCAAGGCTAGCGGTGCGTTTAACTTGTAAGTATATATTTAAAAATATCACACTTATTCTAAAAATATAACTTGGCTGGAGATGAGGGATTCGAACCCCCGAATGGTGGGACCAGAACCCACTGCCTTACCACTTGGCGAATCTCCAATGTATTTTTTATTATACCACATTTCCTCATCTCTTGTCACTTTATCAGTTATAATATCTATATGAATAACCTCGAAAAACGCCTCGCTCTCTTGCAAGAGGGAATTGATGATACCTGGGCTAAGCTAAATCTTGATGAAAAATTCGCTAAACTCGCCCATCTTCAAGAAGAATCCGCCAAGCCTGAACTCTGGAACGACCTTGCTCGTGCCAAATCCGTCAATACTGAACTCAAAAAACTCGAAAGCGAACTTAGCACCTGGCAAATTCTCAAATCTCAAGCGAACGACCTGCATGAATTAATCGAACTTTCCGCCGAAGATCTCGCTGAGGAAATCGAGGCTCAACTTACTGCTCACGAGAAAACTTACGCTGAACTAAAAAAATCTCTCCGCTTCACCGATCCACTCGATCAAAAAGATGCCATTATTCGTATTACCGCTGGCGCCGGTGGCACCGAGGCTATGGACTGGGC
>JABZKC010000026.1 GCA_015257485.1 Nanosynbacter sp.
CAGGATTGTTCCTTTTTTGTTTTAGGTGTCTTTCTTAATTGTTTAACTGAACCAACAATTTGTCAAAAATTAACACACTGCGCTCTTCATTGTATAATATATATATTGGGTATTTTCCCATACAACATGAAAAAAGGAGGGGGGGTATCATGAGTACATTTAAGATTAAAGTAGCAAATTTTTTCGCAAGACAATCTTGTGCTGCCTGGCAGCCTAATCGAATTATTCGCGCAATCTGTCGCCAACTCTATCGTTTCATCATGGAAACTGACGCCAAGGAATATCCTTACGCTGATCTCAAATTTGCCAATTGGCCAGAATCCGACGGTGATTTTTATACCCTGGTTACCGATTCTAGTGGCTTCGTCATTCGGCGTAGTACTAGTTATGTAGCCTGGTTAATGAAAAAATACTGCGGTAATTCACCAAAATTACCTAAACCGTGGACACGTAAACCTGGAGAACATCGCTTCGATGCTAAGCATTGGGGTGAGATTCTCGAGTACAACGGTTGGCAAAAAGTTTCAAGGGCTGAATGGCCGTCATACCGAGATATATTTGATGAGAGGCACTTTATCGGTATAATTACCGACGCAGATGAATTCGGTCTTCTAGTATGGTTTAATAACGCTGGGTTTAATATCACTGGATCTCCTGTTATATGGTTGGTTTCGACCTATAAGGATTTTAAAGAGCAAAATTTAGAAATTCCTGCCTCTGAAAAATCTGGCATCATCTGGTATCGTGAACCCAAAGTAAAAGACATTTAGGTTTACGAAAAATTTGCCACACACCTTCACCTCTCGGGAGAGAGGTGAATTTATTGCACCTTACAAATTTGAGGAATTTTTACCGAAACAGCCACTCCACATACTTTACGAAAGGTTAGGTGAATCTATGTTTACTAACAAAATCAATCTTGCACTCAAAATCGCCGCCAAGGTTCATCAAGGTCAAAACCGCAAGGGAACTGATATTCCATATATCTCTCACCCCGTTGCCGTCGGCATGATTATTAGTCAATATACCAATGACGAGACCACGATTGTTGCTGGGATCCTGCACGATATTCTTGAAGATGTTAATCCAGGCATCTACTCTGAGGCCGATATGCGTCGTGATTTTGGCGATGAGATTACCGACATCGTCAAAGATGTTTCAGAACCTAAAACCGCCGGTCAACCCAAGCTACTGTGGAAGGAACGCAAGAAAAGTTATTTGAAGCGCCTCGGTAGCTCATATTATATTGAGACCTACTTTGTCGTCGCTGCTGATAAAATTCATAATCTTACTGATATTCTAAAAGATTACGATCAGTTTGGTAATGAAATCTGGCACCGCTTCAATGCTTCAAAGTGGGATATTTTACAATACCATCGAGCTGTTTTTAATCTCATCAGAAAAGAACCAATACCAATAGAACTTAAGCGTCACCTTGCAGCACTTATAGAGGAGCTAGGAGACATCGTCACGATAAATCCCTATGGTAAAAATTTTTCATAATCAAGCTACCCCCCTACTTTATCCGTAGGGGGTATTTTTTCAATTTCTATATCTAAAAGTATCATTACTATGATAATTAATTGCTTGACAAACCATATCCCTACCAGCATATTTCATGGCGGCCATTTCATCCGAATTAGATTGAGCTTTCTCAGTTGCTACTTGGATGGCTCTATCAAAATAAGCGTCCATCGCTGTAATCTGCCTCTTAGCCTTCTCTAACTCATCTTCCTGCATCCACTTTACTTCTTCAGGACCCATATTTTCTAGCATATAACGAATATCTGAAGCTTGCTTAGAGCATTCAAATAACGTACACCATTTTGCGCACTTTTCAGCGTATTTGTATATTGACCTTTCTTTCTGGTATGAAGCTTCACCGTATTTCTTTCTAAACTCATCTGTTGGCATGCCGCGGGAAAGTACATCGGCAATATCCGTTGAATAACCCACAATAAATCTGGGCATTACATCAATTCGTCCTTTTTTATACATAGGATTCCAGGAGTTATTTTTTGTCTTCATAATATTTAGCAGAAGCAAATCCAGGAATCTTCAAGCCATACCGAAACTTCAATGGCAGAGCTTTAGTCATAATTATATCGTTACCAGAATAGTCTTTACTAACGAAGCTTTCCCCAAATTCCGATGCCTCATCCGGTGCCGTATCTCTCTTCCCATAGACATGTTTCCATTTGAATTTCTAGCTCATTTTATCGTTATCGGTATTATAGGTTAAATCAATTGCAAATGGGAGCGTTTCATGATTAGTAGTCTCATTGCTAATCATGCCAATTACATCGATATAATTAAAGACATCATCTACTTCGGCAGTAGGGAATGTGACTAATGCCAAATAATCTGGATCATCACCATAAGAATCTTCTTCACTAAACCATTCACCACGCTCTACCATATCCGTAAAAGTTATTTCTAGCAGTTTTGCATCAGAACGTTCTCCAACTTTTTTATATTCCGGCGTATGCTTAAAGTCATCAAGCAGTTTTAGATCTTTTCTAACATCATCAGTCGGATAATTCGACCCTTCAAAATGGCGTGGATTAGGCGTCATCATCGCCAAGATGTTTTCTACACGCCCATATTCTGTTTTTATTTTCGACGCATTCGGGTTAAGCATATAATACCTCCAAACAAACAATTACTACTCCTAATTATATTATAAGAAAATGAAAATGGCTCGCCTTTAATAGCGAGCCCTTAGGAATCCCTGTTCACTCTTATCCCGTTTAAGGAAAATTCTTATCTAATCCATCTAAGGACACTAATGATACGACTCACTCTTTTCCTGTTTAAAGAAGAACTCTTCTCCAATCCATCTAAGGACACCAATGACATGCCGTTCCTGATAATTATGATTTGATGACGCAACCTTAATATCAATTATTCCTCTCTCAAAGAGATATTCATCACTAACAACATACATCGTACCGCGCGATTTTGCATCAATGATATCCCTCAATCTATTCCATTCATCGGTAGAATAGAAGTCCTGATACTTAGCCGCCGAATAACGAACCCCTACTTCAGCAGGACGATCCATACCAGGTATTTCCTGAGACCAAAAGGAAAAGCGATTGTGTGACTTATTCCAGTCGAGAATAAAATCTTTAAGTGCCTGCTTCATAAAATTACCCCCTTTCTAAATGTGCATTCTTATAGAATAAATACTATTGTAACACAAACTATATTATTTGTCAAAATACCTTGACAAATCACTATAAAAATATTACAATATATAAATCTCGATGCGAGAAAAACCGTGAAAAATCTGACCCAAAATTGGTCCCATTTCACAAAGAATCCCACATCATCACCCAATCGATAGGAGGAGATACTATGGCACATTTAGAGAAAAAGGACATGAAGCAAACAATTCGTTCCAGCCTTGTCGGCTTTGCTGTTGGCGATGCATTAGGGGCACCCGTTAAGTCTCTAAATCGAAATTTCTTAGAACTCATACCGGTCACTGAGATGCTGCCTGTCGGCACCCATCATCAACCTGCCGGGACTTGGTCTAATAATACATCCATGACCATCTGTTTAATGCAGTCACTGATCGATCAAAAACGTTTCCATTATCACGACATTATGAAGAATTTTGCCAAGTGGTATTTGCATGATGAATTCACTGCCACCAATCTCGCCTTTGATATTGACGACACCTGCAAACGCGCGATCGAAAATTACCTCATTGGCGGACACCCCGTCAAATGTGGCCTAAACCATCACGCCAATAATGGCAATGGTTCACTCATGCGCATTTTGCCAGTAGCCTTCGTTTGTCACAACAACCAAATCACCGGCGAAAAACGTTACGAATTAGTGAAAAATATTTCATCCCTCACCCACGCTCATTCAGTTAGCGTGCTGGGTTGTCTAATTTACACTAATTTCGTCTGCCACTTACTGGATGGCGATGCTCCAAAAGGGGCTTATCTCAAAACTCAGCTAGATGATTACAGTCAGTTTGAAAAAGAAGAAATCACTCTATATAGCCGAATTCTGAAAAATGAAATTTATCGCGACATTAAAGGATTTATTCCTTCTTGTAGCTATGTAGTAGATACATTAGAAGCGGCACTTTGGTCGTTTCTTACTACTGATAGCTTCCAAGATGCTGTGCTTACCGCAGTTAATCTCGGCGATGACACTGACGCGATCGGCGCCCTCACTGGCTCGCTAGCTGGTATTCAATACGGACTTCGAAGTATTCCAAGAAAATGGAGAACCACACTCAAGCGTGGCCGCTATCTCGTGAATCTCTGCGACCAGTTTGCTGCAACTGAAATTGACACCACGGATATTGCTCCAGAAGCAACTTCCACTCTACGTTTTTAACCCACCAACCTCAATCGGCTTGGTGCTTGGCTTCACTATTTTCTCACTAAACTCCCGAAAATCTCGGGAGTTTATTTTTTCTAAAACCCGAACCTTTACTTGTTGCCAATAAAAAACCCCGAAACTATCGGGGCAGATCGACTTTAAAAGTCGAGAAAATATGTTACTGTCACTACTAAGTGAGCGACCGACTCCGTACTATTAATACGGTAGACGTAAAGCAAACAGGGAATGGAAACAAGTGACTTTTGGTAAAAACTTTAGAACTAGTTAAACCCGTTATGTTGTATGTACTTTTTGAAAGGTTGGTATGTTTTTTGCGCTACGTGGCTCAAAACACTCGGCCAACGACTATCTCATCTCGGAAAAATCTACTTAATCTCTCAACGAAAATCTGTGAATTTACACAGCCCTCCGCCTAATAGCATTTCGATTATCCTTTCAGGCCGAAGTGTGGTACTTCCTCTCCAATCTGCATGTGATGCAAAATTAAGTATGGTTAATTCAGCCTAGTAAGGCTCTCTTAACCTGGTTAAGTTTCCATTCCTGTTTATAAAAGAGCTCGTTTAGCGCTGACGTCATAATATCATACCTCACCTACTTTGCCTAGACTATTTTTAGCCTTTTTATATAATAAATAATATGGCGCAAATTACTCCTGAGCGAACCTACCTCGCGATTGATCTTAAATCTTTTTATGCCTCCGTCGAATGTGTGAAACGTGGCCTCGACCCCTTGACCGCACGTCTCGTGGTCGCCGATGAGTCACGTACCGAAAAAACTATCTGTCTCGCCGTCTCGCCGGCTCTAAAAGCCCTCGGTATCTCTGGTCGCGCTCGGCTTTTTGAAGTCTATAAAAAAGTCCCTCGCGGCAGTTTCATTATCGCCAAGCCTGCCATGGCTGACTATCTTCAGGTTAGCTCTAAAATTTTTGCTATTTATGCCGCCTATGTTGCCACGGAAGATATTCACGTCTACTCTGTCGATGAGGCTTTTCTTGACATCACAAGTTATCTTCGCGCCTATGAGATGGATGCCAAACAGCTCGCACGCACTATCATCAAAGATGTTCTAGGACACACCGGCATTACCGCCACCGCTGGGCTAGGTAGCAATCTTTATCTCGCTAAAATTGCCATGGACATTCTCGCCAAACACCAAACGGCCGACCCTGATGGAGTACGCATCGCCTCGCTCAATGAGGTTTCTTATCGCAAATTACTCTGGCGACACCAGCCGCTCACCGATTTTTGGCGCATTGGCCCTGGGATTAGCAAGTCTCTTCACAATTTTGGCGTTTATACTATGGGTGATCTCGCTCGCTTTAGCCTCACCGCCTCCGAAAAGCTCTACCACAAATTCGGCGTGAATGCTGAATTAATTATCGACCACGCTTGGGGAATTGAACCGACCACGATTGCCGATATCAAATCCTATCGCCGAAAAGACCACAGTCTCAGCTCCGGTCAAGTCCTTGCTACCGGACTTTATTCTGAAAAACTCCGTAATATTCTCGTCGAAATGGCCGACAAACTCTGTCATGAACTTCACGAAAAACATTTGCTCACCAATAACCTCACACTTCACCTTTCTTATGATAAAAAAGCCGATTCTACCTCTGTTAAACCTTTCGCTCACGGCTCTAAATCTTTTTCCTACACCGATGAGAGTAATCTGATTATTGAATATTTTTTACAAATCTTCACCCAAATTCTCGATCCCACTCGTCCAGTCAAAAAACTTGGTCTCACTCTCGGACACCTCAAATCCGTCGATACAATCACCACTCAATTAGACCTTTTCGAGAATCAAAAAACCACCGAACGAACTTCTCGCAATCGAAATCTCGAGCAAGCCACGCTAAAAATTAAGCAAAAATTTGGCAAAAATGCCATCCTGCGTGGCACAAGCTATTTCGAAGGTTCCACCATGCGTGAACGCAATCAACAGATTGGAGGTCACCGTGCCTAAATCTAACCAGCAAATTAGAGCCCCTCAACCAAATCTAACTAAACCTTCACAGTTAGATTCTAAATTGGCTGACCCATACCAAGATATCATTAATCTTCAACCACCACGCCTACCGAGTCATCCACCGATGTCTCGCACTGCCAGAGCCGCCCAGTTTATGCCTTTTAAGGCTTTGGAACCCCACGAAGCCAATATTCAGGCTGTCGAAGAAATTATCGAACAAAAAACCGATACTTATATTGAATTTGACGAAATCTATCCCGATTTTTAGTGCATTTATTTACAGATTTCATATCTTATGGTAAAATAGTCCCAATCATGTCAAAAAAGAGTAATACCAAACGCAAGCTCGTCGGTCTCGTTTCAGAGGAATCTGGTATCCGTGCATACTATACCAAGAAAAACACCATGAACACCCCAGACAAGCTTAGCTTGAAGAAATACGATCCAATTCTTCGCAAGCACGTCGTTTTCACTGAAACCAAGAAAAACCTTGGCCGTAACGAAGTGAAAGAGAAGAAGCGTTAAAATCTCCCTCTCCTTATGGGAGATTTTTTCTGTGCCAAAAATCTGCCAATCCCACAAATAATCCGCGAGAGGATTGTTTCAATAGAGCATCGGTCCACTAATTAGATTTTTTCGCAACAAAAAATAGCTCCCTCGAGCTAATCTGGCAGGGGCGCACGGAATCGAACCATGATCTACGGTTTTGGAGACCGCTATACTAACCGTTGTACTACGCCCCTAGGCTTTTTTATTATAACATATCTCTCTGCAATTCCGAATTAATACATCTAGCTAAAAAATCAAAACTCATAAATCGACCTTAAATTTCACATTCTTTGTTCATTTAATTACTTCCATGATATAATATCTCCAATATGGAAGGTAAAAAGAAAACAAGAC
>JABZKC010000005.1 GCA_015257485.1 Nanosynbacter sp.
TTTTTATTGGCAATATTTATTGCCTTTTTTGTTGCAAAGGTCCTGGACCTTAACGTTTTTCTTGAATTCTTAGAAAAATATGCAATAATTAACCTAATAGAGGACGCACCTCTATTCTTGGACCTCAAAAATCCAAGTCCCACCCTACAGAAATACCTAAAACGTATTTCTCGTACCTTAAAAAGGAGATAGTTATGAGTGAAATCAAAAGTATACTCAGTGCTCAAACAAGTCTTAATGAGAAGACCTCTGGAAGCCTCTCAAGCACGGAACCTGTGGCTTATCTTTCCACTGAACCCAAGGAAAAATATTACGTTATCGATACTAATATTATTATTGATAACCCCGATATTATTCCCACCAAAAACGGGTTTAAGAAGTTAGCTGTTGAAAACATCGACCTGAAAAACTCATGTATCGTGATACCTGACACTGTACTCCATGAACTGAAAAGCTTCCGTTCCGAATCTTCTGAACGTAGCTTCATTGCCGGTAAAGTTTTAAGTCGTATCGACGAGCTCTTGCAATCAGTTCTAGCCGATGAATCTTCTAAACTTGGTCGCGATCCAAATCTTGACATTGGTAATCAAATTGCCTTCAAAAACTGCAGCCGTGCTTTTATGGTTATTAAAAGCACCGAATCTGCCGTTACTGACTGGGATTTTGAACCAGTCAACATGGATGAACGAATCTTCTTACAGACTCTCAACCTAGCCTTCTGCCTAGTAAAGGCCAAGCAGGTTAAGAACGAGTTAGAGGCTCTGAACAAAAAGATCCATTTAGTAACCAACGATAAAGAAATGCGTGTCTGTGCCATGGCGCATAACATTAAAGCCTTACCGCTGGAAACCGACCCCAAGTTTAAGTTCACTGGCCGACGCGAATGCGTCATTCCACCAGACCTCTACAATAATTTCATGCAAAAAGGTGGTTTCATCCCCTTAGAGGAATGGGAAGCACGCATGCCAAATGAACCGCTCTTGACCCCTAATGAATTCATCGAATTCAGTTGTGAAGACGGTTCCGATTACAAAGACATCAATTACAGTAGAGGAAAGTTCTGGAATATTGGACGCTTAGATGTTAGTGGAGATGAAGATAAAATCGTCCACCTTAATAACTACCTAAGCAGCAAACAGAAGCCCTTCCTGAAAGCCAAAACACCTGGGCAAGCCATGTATCTAGACTCTATCTATAATAAGAATATTGATATGATTCTAGTTTCTGGCTGCGCTGGTACAGGAAAAACTTTTATTGCCGCCATTGAAGGGATGAGGCAAGTCCAAGGGGGTGAATATGACATAGTCTCCGTTATTGCCTCAGAGGTTCATGGTGATGATGGCGTTGGTACTTTACCAGGGGATTTGGAAGAGAAGATGTCTATCAAATCTGCCAATATTATCAATGCATTGCTAAATTATCATAAAATTTACAATGATGGTCCCTGTAATAGCAGTACCCTAGTCGATCAACAACATGAAGAAGTTACACATCAGTCTTACATCCATGGTAAAAATTGGATCTATGAAGACGATGACGAGTATACTATGATCGACAAAAAAGAAACTTTTACTTGTCGAACTAGCAAAAAGAGAAAACATGAAGAAAAGGATAGATGTAAGGATAAATATTCTGAAAAATCATCTAGCCTTCAACCTCGTGTCAAGCAGCAGCTTCTAGAAGACAAGGCTAATCTGTCCTACCAAAAATCCTTCCGCTCTATTCCGATTTTTTACATCAAAGGAAAGAGTTTTCAGAATGATTTTATTATTGTCGACGAAGCTCAAGATATGACCAATGAGCAGATGTTGTCTGCCATGACTCGTATCGGAGAGGGGTCTAAAATGATCTTTACGGGCGACGAAAGTCAACCTCATCCTTACGCTAAAGGCGTCAACAAGCATCATAATGGCATTCTTTATGCGCGCCGAGCATTAAAGGGCATTCCTCGCGCAGCTCAGATTTTTATGGATGAAAATGACATTGTCAGAAGCTCCATCATTAGACAGATTCTCAGTAATTTGAAACCTCTTGGACTAGACTGGGAGAACGATAATGACTATGTCGAAGATTAGCATATCTAAAGCAACCATTTCATCAAAACTATTTCATAACCTTTTCCAAGCCGTCACCACCCGTGGCGGCTTTTTATGGTCCAAATATCTACACAATGGACTCTTTTATCCCTAAAACTTTATGGCAATTTTTTGCCATAAAAATCCAACCAAAAGATTTGCTATAATATTTCCATGAAACTTATTGTCGGACTTGGAAATCCTGGAAATGAATACAATCTCACTCGCCACAATTTTGGCTTTTTAGCCTTAGATTTTTATTTTAAAGCCCACGGCCTCGAGTTTGAAAAATCCGAAAAATTCCATGCCAAGTGGCAAAAATCCGGCCAAACTATCTTTATTGAGCCCCAAACCTACTATAATGACGTCGGTTCTAGTATTCAGGAATTCATGAACTATTATAAAATTTCACTTGGCGACCTCCTAGTTTTATGTGATGATTTTAATCTTGATTTTGGCACACTTCGTTATCGCGAAAAGGGAACTGATGGTGGCAATAATGGCCTCAAATCCACTATTCGCGCACTAGACACCACCGAGTTTAAGCGTCTTCGTCTCGGCACCGCCAATAATGCCCTGCGCAAAAAGATGGGTGATGTGGACTTCGTACTAGGTCGCTTCACACCAGAAGAGCGCGAAAAACTCCCAGAAATCCTCACTGATATCGCAAAACGCATTGACGATTTTATCCAAGAATAACACCCCGATAATATCCTTAGTGGTCGAACCCAGAACCACCCACTGTGCCCATCTCAAGAATTTATCTAGATTTATGGTTTATTTTTCAACGCCAAACTTTTTTGATTATCTAGATTTATGACTTATTTTTCAACGCCAAACTTTTCTGAATTCTACTCTGAATATTAAAATTTATTTTCCAAAGCATGCGTCCGAACAATACACGCTCCTCTCTAGTAAACCCCTCAAAAATCTCGCTGATAAATTTTTTCTGCTCCATCTCGATATAACTCGCCACAAATCTCCCCTCCCCGAAAAAGTCTAGCTGCAAATATCGGCGATTTTGCGGATTTAGTGCCTTCTTAATCAGTTCACGCTCTTCCAAATGACTAATCGCCCGACACAAGCTAGTCTCACCGATCAGACTACACTCTAAAATTTCGTTCAAATTCCGTTCAATCTGATTATTTTTGAGATAGCTCATAATTTTTACTTCGGTTAGATTCAACTCGAAACGCTTCGCCACCGTCATCGTATGTAAACGCCGCATTTTCTCCATCCGTGCAAAAATATTCATCGTATCAATCCAAGTAATCGTCTTCGGTAATTGAAATTTTTCTACACACATAACATCCACTCATTATTACCTAACGGTTTTATTAATCCCTTCATTTGAAGATTAAAAATTGTCACACTAAAATCTGAGACCGAAAAATCTTTCTTCTGCCGTATCTGTGCCAGAATCTCTTCTCCCGTCTTTACACCTCTAAGCATCACTGAAACCATCAAAGCCTCATTCTCCGTACTGCACATTTTCTTAATCTGTTTTAAGCTCTCCTCCGGTTTACGGATTTTTAGCCCTAACTCATCCAATAATTCGTCCACCTCGGTAAAAGCTACCGCACCACGCCCCAACAACCGGTTACAACCCAGAGAATTACTACGACTCACATCTCCCGGTACCGCATAAACTATCACACTCTGCTCCATGGCATGATGTGCCGTATTAAGTGAACCAGATTTTACGCCACCTTCGACCACCACCACCAGATCGGCTAACCCCGCAATCAATCGATTACGTTTCAGAAAAGCCGATCGCATCCCTAACTGACTATTTAATATACGTGATAACTTCTCATCTTTTGCCAAAATCTCTTGTGGCGGATATTCCGATAGCACCATACCTCCTTGATCCACAATCTCCCGCGCCAAACCAGTATGTCGAGCTGGATAGATCCTGTCGATTGGCGTCCCTAATACCGCCACTGTCAAACCACCAGCATCTAACGCCGCCCGATGCGCAATCGAATCAATTCCGTAAGCCAACCCGCTCACGATCACCACTCCACGCCTCGCTAATTCATAAGCAATCTTATACGCCCATTCTTCACCGTATTTGGTGTATTTTCTAGCCCCCACCACTGCTACCGTCTTTGGTCGCGCATAAGCTTGATCCGGCACCTTTTCTGAAATATTTTTCTCTCCCTTGATCTCAGAGTCTACCGCTTCGCCAGGTGATTTTCCATAATAATACAATATTTTAGGCTTAAGCGCAATAAATTCTAATTTACGCAAAAACCCGTCTTCTAGAGGGGAAATAGATTTGACTTGCACAAAAACCTCCAATTTTGTACTTGATTTTAATATTTTTTACATTTTATATATTGACTAATTTTATTTATAATGCTATAATACGAAACAGTTAGGGGTTGGAGCCAGAAAAAGGCACGATCTCTAAACCGCACCTAAATAAATCATAATTTCTGTTACTAATATAACAGAAGTTGCGTGTTCTTAAAAGACTTTCGGCTTACAATTTTTCTTTTATCGGTTGTAAGTATAAGTATTACCTCCACTTGAAAGTCAGTTTTTAAGAACATAGCAACCCCTATAACCGGCGGGCCCCAATAGAGTGAGGTGGGTCACGCTCCGGGGCTCTCCCGGAATCAATAGAGATGCGTTGTAGGGTCTAATAACCCCAAGTGATGCCCACCCTTACTTGGGGTTTTTTGATGCTTAAATTTTTAAGGTCTAAGTTAAAACTCAAAAAACCAACCCATAGAAACTCGTCAGAACTAACCCATAAAACCCACCAGAGCCCAATCAGAAATCAGCCAAAAAATTCAAAAACCAAAAAAAGACCACCCAAAAAGGCGGTCTCTAAAGCATCTCCACGCAGTTTTAAAACAAGATCCTTTATTTTTCCTTTCAATCCCCGTAGCCCGTCGACCACAGGGAATCAAAAAGAAAGTATTATTGGTTCGCAACTGCTGTAAAGAGCAATGTATTCGAATAAGTACCTACTGGAATAGAGGTAGTAGCACTTGCGCCGACCGTAATCGTCTTAGCACTACCAGAAGTAGCAGCCGAAGTAGTCTTGGCAAAAATCGTCGAAGCATTTGCCGTGCCAGCTTGCTTCACTGGATTAAAGGTAGTGCCATCGGCAGACCAGCCCCAGCCCGTACCAGAAATCGTCGATTTTGACTCACTAATTGAAGGGATTTTGTCGGCTACACCAGAGGCAGCTGGCTGAGACAAATCCGTATTCGTCGTCTTAGAGGTGACATAGGTAGTATATCCCTTACCGTTATTGGTCGAAACATTCACCGTGCCAGTACCCGTATTAAACGCGCCAGTATGAGTAGGCGTAATATTAATATCAATTGAACTTGGCGTGGTAATTGAAATCACAGGATCAATCACAACGCTAATTGTTGTTGAGGCGGATTGTTGCACTGCCGATACTGGTGTTGGCAAATCAAACAGCATTGGCGATAATGCCGCACCAGATAAAACCATTAATGCTGTCGCAATTTTAATTTTTTTATGGTTTTTATTTTTTATTCTCACAGTATATTTCCTTTCTATACTGCCAGAAAACCTTCACACACCTAAACTTTAACATAAACATTTTAACTTAACAAGTCCTTTTTCCAAGATTTTTTGGGATTTTTGCAAATTTTTCTAAAATTCATCCCCGAATTACCTCTATAAAAATTTCACGCCGCAAATTTACAAAAAATTTTTTCTAGTTGACAAGCGTGATAATATATAAGTATGTCTAAAAATCTCCTCATCGTCGAGTCTCCAGCCAAAGCCAAGACTATTGAAAAATATCTCGGCAATGATTTTAAGGTTCTGGCCTCGGTCGGCCATATTCGCAAAGATACCATAGTCGATGTGCATAATAATTTCGCCGTGACTTACGAAATTGATCCAGACCATAAAAAAGTGATCGCTGAACTTAAAAAGGCTAGCAAAGATGCCGACACGATTTGGCTTGCGACCGACGAAGACCGCGAAGGAGAATCGATTTCTTGGCATCTCTTAGAGGTTTTGAAATTACCGAAGACCACCCATCGTATTACTTTTCATGAAATTACCAAACCAGCTCTTCAGGAAGCCATTAAAAATCCGCGCACTGTCGATATGAATATGGTTTCCAGTCAGCAAGCCCGTCAAACTCTCGATATGCTGGTAGGTTACGACCTCTCAGGTATCGTGCGCACCAAGGTACCAGGCGCTAAGTCCGCCGGCCGTGTCCAGTCTCCCGCCCTCCGTCTAATCGTCGAACGCGAACAGGAAATTGAACGCTTTAATGCCAAATCTAGTTTTAAGGTCACTGGTAAATTCAGTGACCAAGCCGCCAATATTTCCGATCTCGATTCTTCTGAGGTCTTCGAAGCTAATCTCGATAAAACCACTTTCGCTACTGCTGAAGAAGCTAAGTTTTTCCTTGAGCAGTTCAAGAATGCCAATTTTAAGGTGCAAAATCTTGAAAAAACCGAAGCTAAAAAGGCTAATCCAGTACCACTTACTACCGCTGCGCTCCAGATTGAAGCCAATAGCCGCCTTGGATTCAGCTCTAAGACTACCATGTCCGCCGCTCAAGGCCTTTATCAGTCTGGTCACATTACTTATCACCGTACCGACTCGCTCAATCTATCGAATCAGGCTCTAGCCGAGATTGCTAATCTTATTAAGACCGAATTTGGCGAAAATTATCTCGAAGTTCGCCGTTTTCATACCAAAAACGCCAACGCCCAAGAGGCTCACGAATCCATCCGTCCGACCCACATTGACGTGGAAGTAGCAGGGAAAAACGAATACGAAAAGAAATTATATCAATTAATCCGAAGTCGCACCTTAGCTTCCCAGATGAAGAATGCCGTGGTAGCTAAAACTAGTCTCTATCTCGAGGCCGACACTGTACCAAACGAACTATTTAAGGCTACTGGCGAGATGGTGATTTTTGATGGCTTCCTTCGAGTTTATGGCAAAAGTAAGGACACTACCCTACCAAATCTCCAGATTGGCGACAGCGTAAAGCGCCACGCCCTACTAGCTAAACAAACTTTTTCAAAACCACCTGCCCGCTACACTGAAGGTTCACTAGTCAAAAAACTTGAGGAGCTCGGTATTGGTCGCCCAAGTACCTATGCCTCCATTATTAACGCTATTCAAGTCAGAAATTATGTAGTGAAAGGTGAATCCGAAGGCGAGCCACGCGATATTTTACAGCTCACCCTCGATGAGTCGAATCAAATTTCCGAACAAACCGTTTCGGAAAAAACTGGTTCCACCAAGGGAAAACTCATACCAACTCCAGTTGGCGAGCTAGTTTCAAATTTCCTCTGCGAAAATTTTAAAGACATCGTCGACTATAATTTTACTGCCGGTATCGAAGAAAAACTCGATCTTATTGCTGAGAAAAAGCTCACTCGCTTAAAAATGCTCCGTGATTTTTATGGCCCATTCTCTGAAGCTATTGGCGCCTCTGCCATGGCCAACCGCTATAATTCAGCCACTGAACTCGGCACTGACCCGAAGACTGGCAAAAAAATCTATGCCAAAATTAGTAAAAACGGCGGCTTTTTGCAGCTTGGCGAAAACGAAAAAGAAAGTGGTGAAAAGCCAATCTTCATTCCTCTACCCAAAGGGAAAACCGTCAAAACCGTTACTCTCGAACAGGCACTCAAGCAATTAGAACTGCCAGTTCTACCACGTTCTCTTGGTCACGCCAAAGACGGTACCGAATTAATTGCCGCGAGTGGCCCCTTCGGTCCATTTCTTAAAGCTGGTACACATAATATCGCACTTAGCAAAATCAACGAAGCGGAAAATCCGTATCATATTACCCTTGAAACCGCCGAGGCTCTCTATCAGAAGAAAATCGACTCTATTCTCGCCGACTGGGGTGATATTAAGATTATCAATGGCCCCTTCGGCCCATATATCAAGGGTCCAGCCATTAAACCCGCTAGCGGCCGTGGTCGCGCCAGGCCGAATAACGCTAAAATTCCAAAAGATCGTGATCCAAAATCTATCACCAGGGAAGAAGCGGAAGAAATTCTCTTAAGCTCCAAAGCGCCAGCCGCTAAAAAAGCTTCAGCCAAAAAAACTGCGGCCAAAAAATCAACGGCAAAAAAGACTTCTACTAAGAAAAACTAAAAACAACTTTTTTACTATTGCCATAACATTAAACATAATCATTATCTACAACCACACCATGAAAACGCCAATGTTTAAATTTAGATATAATTTTCTGTCCTAAATGTACAATTTATGATAGAATATTTAAAGAAGTTAGACGGAAAGCGGCTACACAAGATTCCTATTTGACTTTTTATAATTTTATATTATAATTATAGTAATTTTTATATATTATCGGGTGGATAAGGGAAAAATATAAGATGGATAAACATGCGGAGACTATTCAGAAAGCCTTGACAGGAAGTCTTAATATTATAGAACAAGACCGTGAAAAGGAGATTATTTCTCGTCGTTTTGGTCTGAATGGCCAAAAGGAAACCCTCGAACAAATCGGAGAAGTGCTTTCTATTACTAGGGAACGCGTCCGTCAGTTAGAAAAAGCCATCATTATCCGCCTTCGTGTCATGGCCGAAGATAATCAAATTCCTGAACTCGGTGCCGCCGAAAAAATCATTATCCGCTTCCTCGTCGAAGAGGGAAGAATCGCTCGCATTTCCACTCTTGCCCAAAAAATTTACGGACACAATCCGAACGAAAAGGAACTCGCCGCCATCAACTTTATTAGCGAAATCTCCGCGCGCCTCGTTCACATCGATGAATCCGAGCGTTATTACAACGCCACCGGCATCGCTGAATACGGCAACGAACGCGAAATTAAGCGTAAAGCCGATGAAATTGTCACTCTTATCCGCAATAATAAGCTTCCAATGAGCCTAGATGAACTTGACGCCAAATTGAATTATGAGCACCCAAATCACATCCGTGCCATCGCTTCTATCTCTAAGCAACTTTCTTCACTAGATGATCAATGGGGTCTCGCCAAATGGCCAACCGTCAACCCAAAAAACATCCGTGACAAGATTTACGTTATCTTGAAGAATCAAAACGAGCCAATGCACTTCAACGACATTGCTGATGCGATTTCGAATTCCAAATTCCGCCGTAAAAATGTCACTACCCAAGCCATCCACAACGAGCTCATTAAAGACCCTCGTTTTGTCTTAATCGGTCGCGGTATTTATGCCCTCGATATCTGGGGCTACAAGCGCGGCACGGTCGCACAGATCATTACCGACATCCTAAAAGAAGCCGGCGAGCCGCTCACAAGAGAAGAAATCGTCAAACGTGTCCTCAAAACCCGCAAGGTTAAAGAAACCACCATTCTCTTAAATCTTCAAAACAAAAAACTTTTCCGCCGCGTCGACCGAAACACTTATACTTATGCTGACGAACTCGGTCAGTAATGCTAAAATAGAAGTATGATAGCGGAATTAGTTCATTTTATCTTGATGCCCATCGTTTGGCTTCCAATCGTTGGTATACTTGGATATCTCACATACAAAAATTATAAAAAAATCAATCAGCTAAAGACTCTTAATCTCGAGTCAGTACTTTTGATGCTGGAAATTCCAAAAAATAACGACAAAAAGGAACTTTCCGCCGAGCAAATGTTTGCCTCGCTTCACGGTATTTTGAAAGATACCGAACTTTTACGTCAATCTGGCACCGCCCAGGAACATCTCAGTTTCGAGATTGTTTCCTCTGGTGGACAGATTCGTTTTTATGTTTATGTACCGAAAACCTTGCAGAGTTTCGTCGAGGGTCAGATTTACGCTCAGTATCCAAGTGTGCAAATTCACGTTGTCGATAAGGACTACACTGAAACCGTACACAGTCACAACGTCGTCTACACCTCTGAGCTTTCACTTACCGAAAATGAGGTTTTACCGATCAAAACTTTCGACACCTTCGAAGTCGATCCACTCGCTGGTATCACTGGCACTCTAGCCAAGCTTAATCCAGACAGCAACGAAGAGCTCTGGATTCAAATCCTCACGCGTCCAGTCGCCGATTCCTGGCACCAAAAAACCGACACTTGGGTCAAAGCTCAAAAAAATCCCGCTTCCTCTCTTAGATTATTTAATATCGATTGGACTTGGCTAGCCGAACTTCTTTCTGCACTTTCCACCCCACCAAGCGGTGGTTCTGGTAGCCCAAAACCAGCCGTTGAACTCTCCGAACGTGTCAAATCACAAATTTCCGCTGCCGAAACTAAGGCCACCAAACTCGGCTATCAAGTCAAAATCCGCCTCGCTTATCTCGGTGACAGTGAGATTAACGCCCAACTCGATATGCAGGCTCTGGTCGGTACCTTCAAGCAATATAACTCCACCAACCTCAATGGTTTTAAATCCATCGGTGGTAGCTTCAATAGAGAAGATCTCGAAGCTTACAAACTCCGTCAATTTACCGACGAAGGCTTCATTCTCAATATTTCTGAGCTTGCCTCGGTCTATCATTTACCACATACCTCAGTAGAGACTCCAAACATCGTCTGGGCCACCTCAAAAACTGCTGAACCGCCAGCGAAACTCCCTCTCATCAACGGTATTGCCAGCAATGACGAAAATATTTCCGCCTTCGGTCTAACCAATTTCCGTGGCATTAATCATCAGTTTGGCATGCTACGTCGCGATCGTTCTCGCCACATCTATATCATCGGTCAAACCGGCGCCGGTAAATCTGGTCTGCTCGAACTTTTTGCCCTTTCTGACGTTTTCTATAATCAGGGTTACTGTATCATCGATCCGCATGGTGATTTTGCAGTCAATAACCTCCGCTTCGTACCCGCTTCTCGTGTCAAAGATGTCATTTATTTCAACCCTGCGGACACGCAATATCCAGTCGGTTTCAATCCACTCGAAGTTTCTGATGCTTCAAAGAAGCCAAACGTCTGTTCTGAGGTAATTGGCGTTTTGAAGCGTATGTTTGGCGATTCTTGGGGTCCACGTCTTGAACATATCTTGCGCTATACTTTACTTGCCCTGCTCGATCGCCCAGAAACTACCCTACTCGACATTTCTCGTCTCCTCACCGATAAAGAATTCCGTAAAGAAACTCTCGATTATTGTACTGACGTCACGGTCTTACAATTCTGGAAACACGAGTTCGGCCAATGGAACGATAAGCAAATCAATGAGTCCATCGCCCCAGTCTTAAACAAGGTCGGTGCTTTCACTGCCAACCCAATTATTCGTAACATTATCGGTCAACCAAAATCAACTTTTAATGTCCGCCAAATTATGGACGAAGGGAAGATCTTGGTCGTAAATCTCTCTAAGGGTCTCATCGGTGAAGATAATGCCGGTATTCTCGGTGCCTTCCTGGTTACCAAAATTCAGCTAGCCGCCATGTCTCGTTCGGATATTCCAGAAGTCGAAAAACGTCGTCCATTCTATCTCTATGTCGATGAGTTCCAAAACTTTGCCACCGATTCTTTCGCGGTGATTCTCTCTGAAGCTCGTAAATACGGCCTCAATCTCACCGTGGCCAACCAGTACATCTCCCAGATGACCGAGAACGTGCGCAACGCCGTCTTCGGTAACGTTGGTACCACCATTTCATTCCGCGTTTCTGCCGACGATGCGCCAATTCTCTCCAAGCAATTCGCCCCAGTTTTCGACGAATCTGATTTGATTCAAATGAATAACCGCCACTTCGTAATTTCTATGATTATCGGTGGGGAAAAGGTACCTGCTTTCTCTGCTACTACCCTAAATATCCCACATAGCCCTCACGATAATTTCGATCAAATCATCGCCCACTCCCGTGAGTATTACTCCCATCCACGCGCCGAGATTGAGCGCCAAATTCGCGAAACTATCGAACAGAGCGAAAAATACAAGCAAGAACTCTCGAATTCCGGCCGCCAACCTGCCGACAAAGCCCCTCGCGAGAATCTGCCAACCCTCACCTTCATTAATGGCAAACCTTCGATGTCTACTAAGCCTTTCGATACTAAAAAGTTTTCACCAAATACCGTCACCAATCAAGCCAAACCAGGACTTAAAGACCTTAAAGAGATCTTAGAGGCCAAAACCGCCACGCAGGATCAAGCTACGGTACAGAGTCAGACCGCATCCCAGGCTCGAACGGCATCTCAAAATCAAGCACCAACCCAATCTCAAACCGCAGCCCAAGGCTCAAAGCAGGGAAATACTCCCCTTTTCGTTAATCACGGTGCTTCCACCCCTGCAGCCACCCAGAATTCTACCCCTGTATCAGCCAAAAACTCTACCCCTACCTCTACCCCTGTTTCCACCTCCGTTAATTCCCCTGTTTCCACAAATGACGCGCAAATCTCACCAGAGGCCTCAGGACAAGCCCCACATTCGAATACGACTAATCAACCAGAATCAGCCGAAAATCACGTTCAGATGCCTGAAAACGCCTTAAACTCAGCACCATCCGCATCGTTACCGAACCCAAACAACGGCACCCACGAATCTCACGCTAAGCCGCAAGGGAATCGTAATTTCAAAAATCGTAGCTTCCGAAACCGCAACAACTTCAAGAAAAAGGGAAATAAACCAACTCCTATTTCTGGCCCGAAGCCTACCCCAATCAACTAAAAATAAGCCCATTTAGGGCTTATTTTTCTTCTTTACACTTCTCCACCCCTGTTTGGCTCATAATCCACCCCTGTTATAATACTATTTCACACACATTCCACCCATCATTCTACCTCTATTTCACCCCTGTTACGCCCCTGTTTTACTTCTATTACTTCTCTGTTTATTATTTCCCTCTCTGTTAGTCAAAGTTTTTCATCTAATATAAAAATCTGCACTAGTTGACCAAAATTCAAATCCTGCAGGGGAATTACCATAAGTCAAAAATCAAGCCCTATAAGCCGCCATACAAGACTTTTTCTTGCCAGACCATAAAATACTCGTCTAAGACCACAGAACCACATCTACGACCGTCTAGAAGCCTCCAAACCACTAATTTAACATAAGCGGGATATTTTATGAGTTAATTTAGACGATAGTTTACCCATCTTTTTCTTAGATTCTTAATGTCGCACAATAACTATTTTACGACAATAAAGAGGCAAATCCACTTATATACAAACAATCGTGGCCATCCATCAATTTTTTCCCTGCAGACAGAGAATCATTAAATATTTTCTTCCGAACCATCTCCACTAGCCCATACCCAGCCAAATATTTTTCCAAAAATAAATCAACCACAAAAGCTCTTCTAAAGGCCCGAGAATTACTCCGCACGTGTTCGAAAAACCACTTAAACTATCATTTAACAGAGGTAAAGTACTTATTTTATATCAAAATACACGGGTTAATTCCGATAATTCTGGGGCTTCGGAGAAGAGCTTCAGAATCGCTCCAACCTCGCCACCCCTGTTAGACTCCTTGACTTTAAATAAATCTTCTTGTGAAATATGTATTTTGCGCCAAATTTCACGAAAAAAATTAAATTTTGCGTTTCCCTCTCTCTAGCTTTTTCTTCTCTATTTCAAACCAATTTCCACTGCCCTCTCCCCCAATATCTATCTTTGCATATTATTCACGAAAAAATCGAGCTCTTCTCTACTTCTACCCCAAAACCGAACAAAAACCGAACTAAACTATATTTAGCCAGATCGCCGAACTCGAAATCCACAATCAAGATTTTAAGCGCAACCCACCACTTTCCGCCTAGTCAGAAAACTAACTTTTCTTCGTAAAGTACCCCTGCACACCAGGACGATCCACACGAAGCCAAGTCTTATCTGCCGTAGATGGATCAGTTAAGTATGAGCCGTTACCGCCTCGAAGCTTTTTACGATTACTAAACATATTAGAAAAAGTTGTAAGCTTAGATGTATTAAAATCATTATTCACGTATATTTTTTCTAACTTATCATTAGATGCCCACATGTCTGGAAGCGAGAACATGCCATTCATATTTGTCACCTGGGAAGTGTTGAAGTTAGAGAGATCGAGCGTAGTGAGATTAGACATACTAAAAAACATATATCTCATATCTGTCACATTGGAGGTATCAAAGCTGGAAAGATCTAGCGTGGTGAGGCTAGGCATATTATTAAACATATTACTCATACTTGTCACCTTGGAAGTATTGAAGCTGGAAAAATCTAGCGTAGTAAGGAGGAGTATATTAAAGAACATACCTGCCATATTTGTCACCTGGGAGGTATCGAAATTAGAAAGGTTAAGCGAAGTGAGATTAGACATAAAACCGAACATACTGCTCATATTCGTCACCTGGGAGGTATCGAAATTAGAAAGGTTAAGCGAAGTGAGATTAGACATGCCCAAAAACATATTACTCATATTTGTCACCTTGGAAGTATCGAAATTAGAGAGATCTATCTCTAAGACATTTCTTATTTTTTGTACATAAGGTTCTGAATAAAACATCTTGCTACTATCTCTATTCAAATAAACCTTTTCTGGCTCGGCATAATAATAAGCCGTCTTATCGGTCGGGTCTAGCCAAAGTTTAATTTCATAATCAGACTCTTCATCTTCAATATTCACGGCATTCATGGAAGTAGCTGGTGGGACAGGACTTTTCCTGAAGTAATTGATTTCGCTGGTCGGAGTTTCTAAGGCTTTTAGTTTTGCATTAAAATCTGGCCCCTCGGTCATGATGGCGATTTGATTATAGTCATTTGTTAGAATTGAAAATATTAGCTTATTTACATATCTACCGCTCTCGAGGCTATCTCCTAGCTTCAGACCAAATTCTAAATAATTCGCTTCATTACCATTCGTCTTGCTAGTGGTCTGTATGACACTCATTGGAGCAGTGGGCTTTGGGATTGGTGAAAAATTAGTATTACTTCCGATCTTCACACCCCAGGTATTATCTGAAAAACCCGCGAGCGTTTTATTTGCGTCGATAGAATCAATTTTCGCGCCAGTAGCGGATTCAGTATTTACTAAGGCCGTCTCATCAGTTTTAGAATTTAATGTCGCCGTATAACCAGTCTTGTTATTCGTGTTTACTATAAGATTTAGCGGAATTTCCGTAGTCTGATCGGCGGAATCTATCACCTGATTCCCGTCCACCTGCAGATTCGTTTGATCTACCGAAGCCGAAAGCGTCGGAGTGTATAAAGCAAAAATATTATTGCCGAAAATTAAATTAGAAAAAGATATTAGAGTCAGAAATAATCCGAAAAGCTTTATTTCTCCATTAAGCCACCCCCCCCCCATGAGATTTGCCTAAGTTGGTTTTTTGACCTTTCATATAATTTCATTTTACCATAAGAATCTTCAAAGAGCCAAAAACACGTATTAACGATCCCCCCTTTCTTATATTAAGGCTTTCTCGTAAAGTACCCCTGTACCCCCGGACGATCTATGCGAAGCCAAGATTTATCGGCGGTGGAAGGATTGGTAAGATAAGAACCATTCCCTCCTCGGAGCTTTTTACGGTTTTTAAACATTCTTGAAAAATCTGTAAGTTTAGCGGTATTAAAATCATTGTTCACATATATTTTTTCTAGCTTGTCCTTAGGTATATCTGTATATTCAAGAGAAAACATATAGTTCATATTCGTCACCTGGGAAGTATCGAAATTGGAGAGATCAAGGGTGGTGAGATTAGCCATGCCAGCAAACATAGTACCCATATTCTTCACCTTCGAAGTATCAAAGTTAGAGAGGTTAAGGGAGGTGAGATTGACCATGCCAACAAACATACCACTCATATTCGTCACCTTAGAAGTATCGAAGTTAGAGAGATTAAGGGAGGTAAGACTAGACATGCCATAAAACATATAGCCCATATTCGTCACCTGGGAAGTGTCGAAGTTGGAGAGATCAAGCTCTAAGATGTTTTTGATTTTTTGTTCACCAAATCCTAAAAGGAACATATTGTAGCTATCCGTATTTAAATAAACTTTTTCTGGCTCAGCATAATAATAGGCAGTCTTATCTGTCGGATCTAACCAGAGCTTTATCTCATAATCGGATTCCTCGTCTTCAATATTTATCGCATTCACGGAGGCAGCTGGTGCTACAGTACTCTTCTTAAAGTGCTCGATTTTATTTGTCGCGGTTTCCAAGGATTTTAGTTTTATATTAAAATCAGGGCCCTCTGTCATAATGGCTATTGGCGTATATGGATTTGAAACAAAAGATAAGATTAATTTGTTTGTATAATTCCCTGATTCGAGGTTATCAGCTAATTTCATGCCGATATTTAACTGGTTCGATTCGTTACCATTGGTCTTTTCTGCAGTCTGTAAGATTTGTGCTGGAGCAAATAATGCTGGGATCGGTGCATAATTCGTAGATGCACCAAACTTATAGCCCCAAGTATTATTAGAAAAACCTCCCAGCGGCCCAGCGGACGAGATCGAATTAATTTTTGCACCAGCGGTAGAAGCTGCATTGGTTAGTGCAGTATTTTCAGTTTCGGAACTTAAGGTCACCGTATAGCCAGTCTTATTGTTTGTATTTACCGTAAGGTTTAGTGGGATTTCTGTGGTTTTATTCGTACTGTTTATCACCTGGTTCCCATTTATCTGTAAACTCATTTGATCCACGGAAGCGGAAAGCGCCGGGGTGAAGAGAGCAAATGTATTGTTACTGAAAATTAAATTAGAGAAAGATATTAAACTTAGAAATAATACGAAAATCTTTAATTCTCTATTAAACCACCCCCCCCCCATGAGGTTTTATATGTGATTCTTGGCCTTGCATATAGTTTTATTTTACCATAAGAAGAATAGATTTTTGATATCAAAAAAAAGAATGTCATCTAACTTTTTATCTGAACATTATTCAAAAAGAATGTCGTCTTGCCTTTAGCTTGATTTTTCGAAAAGAGAATGCCGCTTACCTCTGACGGAGCATAAGCTTGGCCGAACGGCCTTGAGTGTCTCCGGAACGAGGTATGCGGCTTTCTCTTACCCTTGAGCGGTCCGAAAAAAGGTATGCGACATTCTCCTTCCCTGAGCGTCTCCGGAACGAAGTATGCGGCATTCTCCCCCCTTGAGTGTGTTTTTCAAAAAATAAATATCTTCAGGCTCTATTTTTTTAAAGCTTCTTTTTCACCAATTCCCTGGTAAAGAATTTCACGCGGTCATTCACTTCGATCACCAACTTCTTTTCTAACTTAAAGGCGATACCACCAGTTTCACCAGCCACCAATTCGTTTACATCCATTTTTTCTTTTTGGACTGAATCGACTTCCACTTCACCGATCAATTCTTTTTCGTGATAGACGCGGCCCATCAAGCCTTTTTTCACTAGGCCAGTCAAAACTTCACCACCCGCAATAATTGCCGTGCGTTCAGTACGGAAGACACCCTTAATCTTCATTTCACCCATTTCGGTTTCCACGATTTCCGCATCCAAAAGATTCTCCATCGAAGTTTTTGCATCATCGAGCAGTTCGTAAATAATCTTATAATTACGAATTTCTACTCCGTCACGCGCCGCCAATTTCACGATATTGGTTGGCACATTTACATTAAAGCCATAAACCACGGTGTTATCACCTTCTGCCATATAAATATCATTTTCCGTAATATCGCCCACGCCAGAAGACACGATATTTAGCATCACTTCACCCTTCGTGTCAATCATCTTCAAAGAATCAACCACCGAAGTCACTGAACCAAGCACGTCACCTTTAATAATCACATTAAAGACTTTCGCATTATCTGCGTTATTCATCATACGAAGTAGGTCCGAACTCGTCACATTCGCGGAAGCACTTTCTTCCACCAAATTCTGCGCGTTGAGAAGCGCCATCTTGCGTGCTGACTTTTCATCTTTCACTTCGATAAATTTATCACCGAAATTTGGCAATTCCTTAAAACCGGTCACTGTGACAGGGGTCGAAGGCGTGGCCTTACCCTTTGGCTTACCACGAAAATCCAACATCGTACGAATCTTGCCATAAGCACCACCCGCCACGATGAATTCTCCAGTTTTCAATTCTCCACCGGTCACCAAAAGATTCACCACTGAACCCTTACCAACCTCCATGTGAGACTCAATCACCAAACCTTCGGAAGGAATTTGCACATCGGCTTTTAATTCCTCGATATCAGCCGTCAAAAGAATCAAATCAAGTAACTTCTCGAGATTATCTCCACGTTTTGCCGAAATTGGCACCATGGTAATGTCACCGCCCCATTCTTCTGGGTTCAAACCATGCTGCGCCAAATCTGCCATCGTGCGTGGAATATCTGCACCTTCACGGTCAATCTTATTAATCGCAACGATAATTTTTGCGTTCGCACTCTGGGCAAACTTAATCGCTTCCACCGTCTGAGGTTTTACGCCATCATCGGCCGCCACCACGATTACCACAATATCCGTCAACATCGCACCGTGCTGACGAATTGCGGCAAAAGCTTCGTGCCCTGGCGTATCCAGAAAAGTAATCAAGCGTTCGTTATGCTTCAATTGGTAAGCCGAAATATGTTGCGTAATACCGCCGGCTTCCCCCTCCACGGTTTTCTTATGTAAGAGCGTATCGAGTAAAGTAGTTTTACCATGATCGACATGACCCATCACGGCCACCACTGGTGGACGTATCACTGCCTTATCTGATAATTCCCTTCGTAGTTCCGAAGTCTTGGTCGAAGTATTTTTGCGCTCCAAACGCACGTTTTTTAGACCCAATTCTTCGATAATAATACTCGCGGTATCAAAATCCAGTCGCTGATTAATCGTCGCCACGATTCCCTGCTTAAAAAGTTCGCCGATCAAAAATGTCACGGAAAGACCGAGCGCATTTGCTAGCTCATCTACGGTAATTGAACCCGCAATCTGAATCACCTTGTCTTGATTTTCTGCCATACTTACTCCTTACCGCCCCCAAGAGGACACATTTATCTAAATTATTTTACCATATTTTAGAGAGAGAAAAAAGCATAAGCAGTTCAAAATAAGCTCAAACCGATTTTTCAGTTTGAGCCTATTTATGCCTGGTAATTTCCGCCTCGCAAACGTCCATCACCGAAAAGAGAAACCAAAAACAAACAATATTTATCTTGTAAATCCTGCGGCGGTCGCGGTTTCCATATTCGACGCCACAGTGGAATTTTTGCTATTCGCAATCGACTGAAGCCTTGCCTGCTCCACTCGCAAATCGTCTCGTTCTGCCTCGAGATCGGATAGCTGAGTATTCACTTCGTTAATTTTGTAGTCAAAAGCGGTAGTTTGCGACTGCTCTGAGACATAAAAAAGTCCCAAAATAGCTACCATGATCGTAATCATCAAAGCCGATGAAAAACGACCAAACACATTACTCTTGTATTTCACACTATTTTGGTTTCTCGAATAGCCGGAAGAAACCGCACTAGCGTAAAAATTCGTTCGGGGCAAACTCGCGGCTGTACGCGTGCTTGTCATTCTGGTACGGACTGAATAACTGTTTTGCTTTGGTCCATTAACTGTGATTCGCATTTTTCCTCGCAAAAAATACTCGCTAAAATCTTGTCGCAAAAAAGATTTTAATTAGTATTTCTAATTATTTTTATTTTTATTTTTCTAATTGCTGTGAGTCTATCTTTTTACACAAAAAATATTCATAGACCGAAGTCCCATATTAACCGCACTACCGCATCGCTAATATGGTCTTCGGGAAGGTCATATTTTTTATATAAAACACACTCTACGATTTACTCACAACCGCATCGGGGCCTTCACCTTTAGGGAGAATTTCCCGTCATGTGGGAGCAAAAAGCTCCCAAAGTTTATCTAATTAACGAAAGTTAACTTTGATTTTTTGTGCGCGTGAGGTGTTTTTTACAATGATTTGCTTTGGCATATTGCCTCCTTTTTTTGTTTTTATTTTTATCAATGGAGCTGAAGTCGTGCTTAAAATCTAAGCTAGCCTTAATTTCTTTTTGCTACTCTTAATTTTGCACTTCTCGCTCTCGGATTGATAACGAGTTCAGATTCCCCCGCAACTACTGGGTTTTTCGTCAAAATCGTTAATTTCGATTCATAACCTAGTGCACTTTCCTGCTTAAAATATTGCTTCACCAGCCGATCTTCCAAGCTATGAAAAGTAATAATCGCTACCCTACCATTCGGCTTCAAAAGTTTAGGTAATAATGGTAAAGTTTTTTCGATAATCGAAAGCTCATCGTTTACAAAAATTCTTACAGCTTGAAAAACCTGTGTGGCTGGATGTTTTTTATGCCATCCATTTCCAGCGATTCGATCCGCCAATTCCTTAGTTGAAGAAAAAGGTCGGCTCGTTACAATTTCCCTCGCGTGTTTTTTCGCTAAACCAATAGATTCTTCGCCATATTCTTGGAAAATTTCTACCAGTTTTTTCTCTGGAAAATGATTAATCACCGTTTCAGCTGATAATTCCTGCGTCCTATCCATGCGCATATCTAAAGGCCCATCATTTTTGAATGAAAAACCTCGATCCGAATTATCTAATTGCGGAGATGAAACTCCAAAATCTGCCAATATCATATCAAAAGTTTTTCCACACTCGATTAAGTGTTGCGCCGCACTATAAAAATCCATTTGTAAAATATCTAACATTGATTCATCCAAAGGATACTTCTCTCGAAGATATTTCACAGCATTCTCATCTCGGTCTACCAAGATGGAATCTTTATAATTCTGCGTAACCGCCAAAACCTTTCCCGCATGGCCCGCATATCCCGCCGTCAAATCCAAATAAGATTTGCCCAGTTTCGGGTTTAGAGCCTCGAGAACTTCTGATAGCATTACAGGTTTGTGAAGTTCATTCATAACTACATTATAACTTATCCGAGGTTTCTCTGATAGGTTTTTGTAGTTATTTGCTTCTTGTTTGAGATCGTTCAACTAGAAATTTTAGCGTGTTTGTGTTTATATAGTTTTTGTTATTTTAACGAAACGTTTTACCTAGCAATAAAGTACCACAGTTTTACCACTTGCGCGGCTCATAACTATGATTGTTGAGAGACTTATTGTGTAGGTTGCATATTGAGTTAATTGGGAGGTGTTTTAAGAAGTACGAATGGCTTTGATTACGCGTGACCTAAACGCGCGCCAAGACTCCTAGTTGACCGACCTCAAACATTTTTTAATGTACTTTTATTTTTGTGGTTTTTGTTTTATCTATCCACTGACCTAATTCTAAATTATATTTATGCTTATTGCAAGTACTTTTTCACATAATTTTTTACATTTTTCGCAGACTTTTCCACAATTAAACCACCATCTCTATTTTTTGCACAAACCCCACCGTATATATAGAGTCCGCTCCACCTCTGTTAATTCTTGCGCAAATTATTTGTCGGGTTTTCCACACCTGTGCAAAACTTTTTGACGCTTCCCTGTTATTTACTTATTTTTCTTAGCCTCTTCCCAGCTTTATTGCATTTTGTATTTTTTAATTTTCATTACATAATAACCGAACGCTTCTATTTGCGAATATTATCTTTTTATTTCAAAATATATTACTTAATTAAATACATCCAAAAATCACCAATATCAAAAACCGAACAAACTTTTCCATCTCGTTTTTTCATCCTCCACCAAAAACCGAACATCCTATTCATGTCATTTTCATAAACCAAACCATCTATTCATATCATTTCCGCCTCTTTCATAAAAACTCATCGCCCAATAAACAATGCACATAAAAGAAGTCTAAATAGCACGTAAAAAAGAGGCCGCTTTCTGAAGCCTCCTAATTAATTTTTGTGTTCAATCTCACCGTGCAGTCTACTTATAGTACGCGCGGCTCTCAATCCTCACATCCACATAAATCGGCGCGAGATTATTCGCTATCAAATAACGCTGCATTCGCTCGATATCCTCCGCCGATTCTGCCGGCGAACGGTCGATCAAGCACTTATAATATTCCGAACGTCCCTCAAGATAAACATCTAGCTGTCTCGTCTTATCTGTAGGCAGCACCACCTTAGCCATCTTCACTCCTAAGTCCTTCAAATCATATTCTAAAAGCGCCGCGTACTGCTTAATCTTGTCCGTAATCAGGTTTTTATTACCCGATTCATCGACAATTTCCACGCTCGAAGTTAAATTCACTACCGTCGGTTTCACTTCAGCTTTTTTCGCGCCACCCCGATTGATCAGGCTCACCGCGCCAAGCGTCAACCCTGCCGTACCAAGCGCCAGCGCCGTACTCAGCCCCAAGAAACGCATCACTTTCTTACGTTTTCGTCTTTTTTCTTCCTTAATCCTCGTCGACTCCAGAATCACTTCTTCTCGTTTCGAGGCAATCGTCTTATTAATTCTCACCTTTTATCGCCTTTTTATTTTCAAAACCTATTTTAATCCTAATTCTTTCAAATCCTATTTTTTTAGTCTACTTCTTCAAGCTCAACACCAGTTTCGCTAGCGACTCGCTCGCATCTAATTTCGCATATTTCTTAAAATTCATCACTAATTTAGCTTGCTTTTCACTATTTTTTAGCAAATTCAAAATCTTTTTCAATAATTTTTCTGGGGCCATCTCCATATCGCGGTCCAAAATCATTTCCACCGCTTCATCGCGCGCTAATTTTTCCGCATTTTTTACTTGATGACCGCCCGGTAATTTTTCAAACGGCACCAAAATTGTTGGCTTCTCCAAACTCGCTAGCTCTGCCATCGTGGTCGCACCCGCGCGTGACACCACAATATCCCCTGCTCCCAAAATTTCATGCATCACCGGTGAAAAATTCCACATGCGAAACTCCGAAGTTAATTTCCCCTTTTCCCAAGTTTCATATTTCTTAAGATCGATCATATCCTCGTAATGCTTACGGCCAGACACTAGACCCACCGATGTATACTTCAAAAGTTCTGGCAAAATTTCACGAATCGCTTGATTAATATGCATCGAACCTTGCGAGCCACCCGTCACAATCACTAAATTTCGCTCCGGATCAAAACCTAATTCTCTTTTCAAACGCCTCTTTTTGCTCTCCGCCACTTTTTCAAATTCTTTTCCCACTGGGATTCCCACGAACACATAGCGTGAGTCCTCTTTTTCCACCGGCGTACCCATGGCAATAATTTTTGCTTTTTTACTCAAAATTCGGTTCGCCAGTCCCATTGTCGCATCCGACTCATGAATCAAATATGGAATCTTAAAAAATCCCGCTACAATTCCAACTGGCAATCCTACGAACCCACCTTTCAAGAAAATCACATCTGGACGATTTTCTTTTCGACTAAAACGCCATAAAGTTTGAAAAAATCCTAAAGCAAATCCGAAAGCCCCCGCAATATTTCCGAACACTACATCACAAAAAGTTTTCGCATGATTGTCAAAATAATCCGACAATTTCAAACCATGGTAACGATGAAATTTTCCGGCAAAAACCTTACGCACGCGCAGATATAATTTCACTCCCGTTTCTTCTTCGCCACCCCAAGCCAACTTCGCTTCATTCGCTAGCTTCACTACATTTTTATAGTATTTCGCGTCAGTCCAGAATTCAATTTTACTCTTCGGCTTCATCTTCAAAATTTCTTGCACCACCGACATCGCTGGAGTAATATGTCCGCCCGATCCGCCGCCTACTACTAAAATCTTCATCTTCTTCCTCCCAATCTACTACTTCTACTCATTCTTAAATTGTTTTTAATTTCCTCATTTCGTTCATCGTCCGAAATCTCGGTTCTCGTCGTAAATCGTGAAATATTAATTACTAACCCCAATCCAAAACACGTTATCAAAAGACTCGTTCCACCTTTCGAAAGTAGTGGCAAAGTAATACCCGTTAGCGGAATTAGCGCAATCATCGCACTAATATTCACCGCCACCTGTGAAAACATCCAAGCAAATACCCCCATCGTCACTAATCTAAAATAGAGATTTTCCGAAGTGTTCGCCACTTTCAAAATTTCCATGAATAAATGTACGTAAAGTCCAACCACTATCACTGCCCCAACGAATCCCCACATTTCCGAAATCACCGCAAACATCGAGTCTGTAATCGATTCCGGCAAATATCCCGCCGTTTGCACGTTATTTCCGATCCCCACTCCAAGAAATCCACCCGATCCCACCGTAATTAGTGCGTTTTCAATATGATAGTCCGTCGTCGCATCACCCTTACCCGTAAAAGTAAATAAACGTTCACGACGATGCGGTGAAGACAAAATCATCCCCACACCCAGCACCAAAATTACCGCAAACAAAATCATAATTTTCCAAATCTTAATCCCCGCCACAAACAAAATCGTCAGCGCAATCACCCCGAGTGGTACCGCCGAACCCAAATCTTTCTGAGATACCACAATCAAAAATAATGAAACTCCTAAAACACCAAAAAATTTCGCATAAAATTGATAGCTTTTTCGTAAAATCTCCCCACTTGCCCAACCAGTAGCCTGACCACGAGCTAAAATTTTTGCCACCAATCTTTCCAACTTACCCCCTCGAACGCTTCCCTTCGTAAAATTTCCCGCAACAAAATTTTGACCATAACCCCTCTCACTCGCGGTTTTACCACCCCTTATCCTTCCAATCATCACATATAAATCCATCAAAAGCTGCATCAACATTCCGAGTGCCGTCGTCCTGCCAGACTCTTCCAAAAATCCACCCCTCGCCTGAAAATCCGCGGTAATCTTTGCTAGATAAAGCATCACTCCTAATTTCAAAAAATCCGACACCTGAATCGTAATTGGCCCGAGTCTCAGCCACCTACAGGCCCCTAACTGACAATATGCCAAAGTTGAACGCCCCGCTGCCACCGCCAGTAGTAAATTCAAAGATAACCCCACAATCAACAAAATCATTGGTAATTGTTTTGCTATAGCATCCAGTATTCGCCAAATCCCACTAGGTTTTTTAGCTTTTTCCACTTCCACCAAATTCACTCTAGTCTCAAAAAACAATAGCACCGCCGTAATCACCAGATATTTCACTTGATCCAACCAATACGTTGTATCTTCCCCCTTCACTTTCGCATAAGACGGACCTACTAAAGCAATCATCATCAACCCGATGGCAATCAAAATTATCATCGTAATGATAATTTTATAGTTTGCCTTATGTTGTCGCATCTAATCCCACTCCAAAAATTTTTATTTTTTAATAATTCCGCTCACCATCGCAATAAATACCCCCACAATCGCACAAACTCCGGCAATTACCCAAAAACGCATCACAATTTTTGCTTCACCCCAACCACTCGCTTCCAAATGGTGATGGATTGGCGCTGAAATGAAAATCTTGCGCTTAAAAAATTTCTTCGAAATCATCTGAATTAAGGAAGAACCTGCCTCTACCACGAATAATAATCCGATTACAGGCAAAAGTAACAATGAATTCGTCATCATAGACACCACGCCAAGCCCCGCACCCAGTGCAAACGACCCCACATCACCCATCATAAAACGTGCTGGCGGCACATTGAACCACACATAAGAAAACAGCCACCCCACTACCGTCATACAGAAAGCAAATAGATAGACTTGCCCACGAAATAGAGCAATCGTACCAAACGCACCATAAGCCATCATCGCGAGACCCCCAGCCAACCCGTCTAATCCATCCGAAATATTCACCGCATTTGAGGTCGCCACCACCGCAAAAGTAAATAATCCCACCATCACTACTCCGCCAATTTCAATATCGCCCGTAAATGGAATATGGATACTCGTCCAGCCCAGTTTATAAGCAAAAAACCAACCTAACACCAAACTCACCACGGTAATCATCGCAAACTTAATTGGCGCACGAAGCCCTGCCGCCCCCTCGCCTGAACCAAAGACATTAATTCCATCATCAATTAGCCCTACAATCGCCCCACCTAAGAAACCAAAAATCGGAAGCCACGTTTGTGCACGGTCAAAATTACAAAGTAAAGTCACCACAGTCACTGCAATCACCCCAATAATTCCTGCCATCGTTGGAAAAACTCGCTTGAATTTATGCGCATGTAACTTCGTCATAATCGGCAGACCGTCACCCGAAACCGTCGTCTTTTTTTGCTTCTTCCAAAAATGGTATTTATAAGCTACGTGAGTGTAAAAAGGCGTCAAAAACATCGAAAGCAAAAAAGTACCGAGCGACAATAGTAAACCATATAATGCATTGTTATCTAAATTCCCCACGCCTTACCTCCTGACTTTATTATAGTTTATCATATACTTCGATATCTCATCAAAAATCGGCTTCGCATCCATTCCGCCATCCAGTTTTCGATTATCACTCCAGACTTTGGTCATAATCACATAATCTGGCGTTTCCTCTAGAGATTTCGCCCCAAAACCCACATAGGTACCAATCGTTTCATCGAAACTGTATTTGCCATTTTTCACAGTTTGCGCCGTACCAGTTTTACCCCCCACATAATAATCCTCATCATACCCCTTTACATTCGGAAAAACGAGGCGTCCCGTATGTAACATTTGACGCATTGTTCTACTCGTATCATTTTTATTTAAGGCATCGTGATCAGCCTTCGCGAGTTCTGTTCTCACAAATTTACCATCCTTCATTTCCCCCGCAATCAAAGTTGGACGATAATATTCCCCGCCATTTACTACCGCCGAAAAAGCTGAAGCCACTTGGATAATCGAGAGATCCAAACTCTGGCCGAAAGTCATATTTGCGTACCTCGCATCCGTCGCATCAATATCATTTGGCGGCACAATCGAACCCTTCGTCTCTGGTAGTTCAATGCCCGTATATTTCCCTAAATTAAAGCGATTATGGTAATAATCATAAAGCTTTTCCTTACCTTGGTAAGTAATTTCCGAAGCCGAACCGCCTAGCAGTTTCAAAGCCTGAATCGAACCTGTATTTAATGAGTAGGTCAAAACGGTTTGCATTGAAATTTCCCCGGTGTGTCCCTTAATTGCATTCTCAATTGGCCAACCATCAATCACTAATCTATCTGTATTATAATAAGTCGTTTCTGGTGTCATCACCCCAGAATCAATCGCTGCCGCAATCGCAAAAGTCTTACAGACTGAAGCCGGGTTAAAGGCGTTCATTGTCGCATCAGTCTGAAAAACTTTCGCATCCGTGACCTTCGCATATTCTGCCGGATTATAGCCCGGTTTACCCGCCATCGCCAAAATCTGTCCCGTCGCCGGGTTCATCACAATCGCTGAACCATAAGTAATATTGAATTTTTTCGTTACTTCATCCACCGCTTCTTCCGCTTTTTTCTGAATATTGCGATCGATCGTGAGTACCAAATTCTTCCCGTCTTTCGCCGGAATTTTCACATTTTCATTACCGATCGTCAATGGCACATTATTTGAGTCCTTCACGGTCTTTAGCAGACCATTCTCCCCTGTGAGTTCCTTATTCAGGCTACCCTCTACTCCATATTGACCTTCACCTTCCTGGTTCACGAATCCCAGCACCTGCGCCGCCATTTCCCCCTCTGGATACACCCGCGTCGTGGTTTCCTGCTCATAAACTCCGGTCAAATCCGCTTTTTTCAAATTATTCGTTTCCAGATATGGCACATTTTTCGCCACCACAAAATATTTGCGCTCTGAATCAGCAAAAACCTCATCCCAACTCGTTTTCGTGCGGTAATTCCCCACCATTTCATCAATTTTCTTGGTAGTCTCCTCACGTTTTTTCACTACCAAACTTGGATCAATCGAAATCGTGTAAGTTTTCTTATTCATCACAATTGGCACTGGCGTGTCGCCATCCAAGAAATAAATTTCCCCGCGCTTGGCAAAAATCGTCGATTTCATAATCTGTTGCTGATTCGCCTTCGTCGCATAGATTTTATGATTCAAAACCTGCAACCGAAAAAGCTGAACCACAATTAAGCCAAACACCAAAAAACAGAGGCCTTGGTTTAAACTAGTTCGTGACTTCAATCTCTGTTTTCTCATATGCTTAATTATAGCATAAGGGGCTTATTTTTTATTCACATCCGACTTCTTATTTATCTCGGTTTTTGGCGACTTCAGATTTCTTCATCCCCTCAGACTTTTTCGCGTCATCCATCTTCTTGCCGGTTTCCGCCTTCTTGGTCTCGCCACCCATTACCATTTGAATTGTACGATTTAATTGCTGCTTAATTTTACTTCGCGCATGTGGCGTAATAATTTTATCCAACCAGCTCAGCTTCACCATTTGATTTTTTGAAGTCAAAATCTCCACCACGTCACCATTTTTTAATTTAGTGTTCAAGTTCGAAAGCTTACCATTAATCTTCGCACCAATCACATGTCCACCCACCTCCGAATGTAACCGATAGGCAAAATCAAGTGGCATCGACCCCACCGGCAGATCAATAATATCCCCTTTCGGCGTATAAACAAAAAGCTTATCCGCAAACAAGTTGATTTTCAATTTCTTCATATCCACTTGTTTCCCCTCTTTCAGCTGTGCTGCCGCCATCTGTAGTTCCGAAATCCATAATAAATTGGTTGGCAAATGCTGAATCTTCCCCATCTTGTAATTTTCCGTCAGCTTTTGCTCGTTATAGAAAAAGCTCGCCGCGAGCCCCCGCTCCGCATATTCGTGCATATCTTTCGTGCGAATCTGAAATTCCACAATCCGCTTATCCTTCGTAATTACCGTGGTATGTAGTGACTGATAGCCATTCTGCTTCGGCATCGCTACATAATCCTTAATTCTCCCCGTCATCGGCGTATACAGCGCGTGAATAATCCCCAACGTCAAATAACAATCCGTCACATCTTCCACAATAATTCGAAGCGCCGTCAGATCGTATACTTCATCGATATTCTGATTATATTTCGCTAATTTTTTATGCAAAGAATAAACCGATTTTACTCGTCCATCAATCTCAAATTTAATCTTCTCTTCCGCCAGCTTCTCTGAAACTTCTTTTTTGATCTTTTCTAGACTCTTCTCCGCGGATTTATTACACTCTTCAATCAATTTTTTCAAAAATTCAAAACGTTTTGGATCAACATAAGAGAACGCAATGTCGGAAATCTCTACGCGCAGTCTCCCCATATTCAAGCGGTCCGCTAATGGTGAAAAAATTTCCAGTGATTCCTTACCAATTTTCTTCTGTTTCTCTGGTGGTAAAGCCGACAATGTCCTCAAATTATGTAAACGGTCAGCTAGTTTGATTATCAAAACCCGAATATCCGCTCCTGTCGCAATCAAAAGCCTCAAGAGATTATCTTTCGTCGCCGGCAAATAGGTGTCAATATCGCGCATCCCCTGTCTAGCCTTACCCAGTTTAGTTACGCCATCCACCAAAAATGCTACGGTTTCACCGAATTTTTCCTTAATTTCATCCAGTGTCACTCCGGTATCTTCCACCGTGTCGTGAAGCACCCCGGCGATCACCGTATCTTCATCCATTCCCCACTCACGTAAAATATTCATTACTGCCAGTGGATGAATAATATATGATTCACCCGACTTTCGCTTCTGTCCCTCGTGCGCCTGGGTCGCAAAATCAATCGCGGCCTGTTCTCTCTCTGTTATTTTCGGTTGAACACATTTTTTACTCATTGTAGTCTCGCTAATAATCTCTGCAATTCATCTTCATTTTTGCAAGCAAATGTCACACTGCGGCCCCTCACGCGCACCTTTGCTGCGTATTTTTCGCTCAATTCATTCTCTTGGTGTAGATAAACATTAGTTTTTAGTAAATTCGCCGAACTTTTCTTCTTATGTTCCGCAATATAACGTTCTACTTTGCGTGCTGTCCACCCCTCTTCAATAATCATCGGCAAAATCTTCTTCACCATTTCCGGATCTGCCGAAATCAATGGTCGCATCACTCCCTCTGTTAACTTATGTTCCACCATTGCATGCTTCACTTCATCCGGCAAATTCAAAAGTCGCATCGTATTAATCACCGATGAGCTACTCTTACCTACCCGCTTAGCAATTTCTTCAGGTTGTAGATTAAATTGATTCTTCAGTTTAGCATAGGCCGTTGCCATTTCGATCGCATTTAAATCTTCACGCTGGGCATTTTCAATAATTGAAAGTTCCAGCTGATTTTGTGCATCTAGTGTGCGAATAATTGCCGGAATCTTATCTAACCCCGCCATTTTCGAAGCGCGATAACGCCTCTCGCCTGCTACAATCTTATATTTACTCCCCTCAGCCACCACCACAATTGGCTGCAACACTCCGTGTTCACGAATCGATTCTGCAAGCGCCGCCAAAGCCTCCTCCGAGAAATCTTTACGTGGCTGATCGTTCTCTGGCACGATTTTCACAAGATCGAGCTCCATCAATTGACTCTTCGAACTATCTTCCGACAAAGTAATATCAAAATCATCCTCTACAATATCCGTAGGAATTAAACTTTCAAATCCGCGACCCAAACCTTTTGCCATTTTCACACTCTCTTTTTCTTTTACACTCTTTTTAATACTTCTTTTGCTAATTCCTTGTAAGCCTTCGCACCCTTACTGAATCGGTCATAATCCCCCACCGGCACTCCGTGACTAGGTGCCTCCGCTAACCTTACATTGCGTGGAATCGTCGTCTCAAAAACCTTATCTCGGAAATATTTCTTAATTTCTGCTAACACTTGCACCGACAAAGAGGTACGTTTATCATACATCGTCGCAAGTACCCCTAATAATTTCAAATTTGGATTCATCGCCTTACGTACTAATTTCACCGAATCCATCAGCTGTGCCACTCCTTCTAGCGCATAAAACTCGGTCTGTACCGGCATCAAAAGGTAATCCGCCGCAATCATCCCATTCACGGTTAATAATGAAAGACTCGGTGGCAGGTCAATAATCACAAAATCATAATTATCACGCACTTCATTAATTGCATTTTTCAGCTGAACAAATTTTTTACTCAGCTTCGTCATCTCGACTTCAGCATTAGCCAACTGTGGCGTAGTCGGCGCTAAATCCAAGCCCTTAAATTTAGTGTTCAGAATTATTTCTGATAATCGCCTCTCACCTAGAATTACTTCCGACATTGTATTTGAAAGTTCATTATTCAAATAATTTCGTTCAAACTGTGCCTTATCGATACCCAGGCCCGACGTCGCATTTCCCTGCGGATCAAAATCAATTACTAAGACTTTTTGTTTTTCTTTCATCAAATAGTACGCCAAATTAATCGTAGTCGTCGTCTTCCCGACCCCGCCTTTTTGATTTGTGATACAAATTACCTTCGCCATATCTATTTATATATTACCATAATATTCATAAGAATAATCATTATCGCAGAAAAACCGTCTCGCTCTCAACCAAAAAACCACCTTACCTCCGAGCCAGAACTCCCTAAACCCCCACCACGCACCTCAAAAACCCTAAAAAAGACCCCGTAGGGCCTTTTTCTTATTTAATTGAAGTAATTTCAATCACACTGTATTTTTGGCGGTGACCAGTTTCCTTGTGGACACGCTTCTTTGAGTGGTAGCGGATTACGCGGATTTTATCACCAGCGATTTTCTCTTCTACTACTTTAGCTGAAACCTTGACACCTTTGACTTCTGGCGTACCAACGAAGGTTTTATCGCCATCAATTACAAGTAAAGCACCAGTTTCGAGCTCTTTAGTTCCTTCCGGGAGGAGGTCCACCCGTAGGGTCTCACCCTCAACAGCGATATATTGTTTACCACCGATGAGTACAACTGCCTTTTTCATAATATTCCTTAATGTATTATTAACTTTGACCATTCTAGCATATTTATCTCTTTTTTTCAATAACTAAACCACAAAAACTCTCCACATCACTTTTCACTAAACTACATTAATCTCCCTACGATATCACACAAATACTAACAGTATCAAAAAAAGAACCCCGCTCTCATAGGGTTCTTTTTGTACTTAATCGTCTAAGCGATTACATTTTATCGAAAGGGGCTCTTTATTCTTTATCTTCGTGTTGCTTTTCCAAAGCCTTAAGTTGCTTAGTCGAAGCAATGTAGTAAGCAATACCAATACCAATCATGGCGGTCACCACTACGGCTAATACAGTTTCGGAAGCACCAGTGTGCGGGAGTTCCTTTGGCGTATTAGGAGTTTTTGGCTTGTCTGCACAGTCACGATGAACCGTAACCTTTACCTTACTATGAATCGTAGTGTCGAGCACCGCGATAGCTGAATTGTTGTAAGTTACCGTGTCGCCACATGGGAAGATTTTTTCGTCTTCAGAGAATTTTACTTTGTAGGTAATGAAAGCTTCTTCACCAGCATTATAATCACCGATATTGAAACCATTTTTGAAGAGATTTTCTTTTTCAAAACCAGCAGAACGAGGAGTCTTCAAGAAAGTTGTGCCAGGAATTGCAGTCATACCAGTACCGAGCAAATCGTAAGCAGAAACACCACGTTGGATTGTTGTACCAGTATTTTTATAGCGCAATTTAAAATCGATAGTTTCACCTGGAGCTACCGTAATTTCCGTACGGTAATCATTCATATTTTCCTTAGAAGCCGTCTTTTCACCAGTGAAACCTGCTTTATCAACTTTGATACGGAAATTAACATGGCCAGCAAATTCGTTACAACCAGGAATCATTCCCCAGTAACCCTTACTGTAACCTAAGAAAGTTCCGCCATCTTTGCCAAATAATGCATCATCGTTCAAAATCGTACCATTAAGTGAACCACTGTTAGTAAGCTTCGCGGAATTTGGCACATAGCGCAAAGACACGGTTTCTTTCGAATTAAGATAAGCTGTATCCCAAACCATCTTAGGTGTAGCGTTTGAGGAGGTAATAGTTCCTTTAATCAAAGCCGCTTCTCCAGGGTTAAGTCGATCAGTAATCTTGTTCATATACAAGCGCACATTTTCCGCAATACCACGGCGATCGCCTTCGTTTAATTTAGCCGAAGCGTTGTTGTGGTAATAAACTGATACTTCATACTCAGCGCCTGCTTCTACCGTAACATTATCCACAAATGGATCATGAGTGCCAGCCTTGCGTACACGTACGAAATTAGATTCATTGCCAATTTCTGGATTGTCCGTCATCGAGTTAAAGGTGACGTGGTCTGCCGGGTTTTTCCAGGTATAAGTAGGCCTGGTTGGGCCCCAAGTAGCTTCTTCCGCATGGACTGGAGCTTGAATCTGACCAAGGCTGAACGCACCTGCGACCACTGCCCCAATCACTGGAAAGATACGACGCGCAGAACTACGCATATCTTCCCATGTTTTTGTTTTTATGTTTATGTTCATCGATCTCCTTTCGATTAAGATCCTAAACTCATTTTAGACTATTTTTGATTTTTGTACAATATATTTGTTCAATATTTTTTCTTCTCTATTGAGTACAATTATTGTTCAGAATTTACGTCAATATTTACCGTACGAGTTTGACCAGATTCATGAGCCGTAGCATTATCTGCGTTAGCTACCGACATTAAACTGTCCCTGTCCTGAGCCGTTACTACTTTATCTTCCTTTAAGACTGAACCATCTGGATTAGATTGTCCTGAGCGAGATTCTTCAGGAAGTACTGATTTATTTTCCGCATCAACCTGCTTTTCCGTAGCCACACCCTCTTGGTGAACAATACCTTGGCTATTGTCTTGTGTTGTAATGAATGAGTTTGGCGCCAAATCTTGTTTGTCTGCTTCTCTAGTCATCTGATCAAAGTGGCCTGCGTCGGTTATCTCACTCCCTGGAGTGTTGGTCTGAACATTGTGCTCATCATTCCCCTCGCGGTTTGCAAGTCCAGCTTCTTTTCCGGTTTCTGATAATTTAATATCTTCCTCATTCGCCGATGCCGTATTAGTCTTACCCTCATTCACATTATTTCCAGGAATCTTTGGATTCTCCTTAGGAATTGAAGGTGGGGTTTCATTCTTTGGAGCTGAAGGTGGAGTTTCATTCTTTGGCTTTGGCGTTGAAATTTCATTTTTTGGAGCCGGCTCTTCACCTTTTACTCCAACTTTTTTCTGAGTAACTGTTGAAGTCGTTATGTCTGTTTTATCTACAGTTTTGGTCGCTTCTTTCTTCGCTGTCTTCAGATATTGGAAGATTATCTGACCACATTTTACATTAATACCTAAAATCCTAACACTAGACATGGTATTCATCACTTCACCATCAGAAGCATTCTTCTCAATCACACCCAGAGCCCTCAATGAGTTTTCCTTAAATCCATCACGAACATTCATATCCATGATATTTTTACCATCTTTATTCTCAGCATAGACAAATTCCACTGCTTGGCCTTTATGGAATACACCATCTTTATCAAGTGCCATATCTACCTGGAGATTGCCTTCACCACCATTATTTGAGGCGTAACCAGACTGGTAGGTCTCATTCATGATCGATCCAAGCTTCAAAGTAGAACCTTCAAGGAAGTTTGCAATTGTATTATTAGCTTCCTTCTTAATTGCAACTTGAGCCTCCGCGTCACCGTGTTGAATCATATAGGTAATATCATTCACAGCCGTAGGCGAGGTGGCCTTCTCAAATGCACCGAAAGAAGCACCAAGGTAACTTGTCATATTAGGGTTTTCCATGGTATCCAAAATTTCTTTCATACCTTCAGCACCTAGAGCTTCACTTGAAGCACCCTGCTCCTTAAGACTTTCTAACCCAGATCGATCAACGAAGGTCATATCATTACCCGAGCGCCTCGAATCAGTAAAACCTGGAAATTCCGGATTAATATTGCCATCAAATACAATCTTAGTTTCTTTACTATCTACCATAATATTGAAAGAATTTCCCTTAACCAAAGAATCCACTTCACTACCAGTATCGTGTTCCGCTAGAGCTTCTTCTACATTACCATCCGTGTCGCCGTTATTATCCGTGTTTTTTTCGACGGCGGTATTCTGACCTATAAACTTATTATCACCATTGGAGTCACCATCCTTATCTATGCCTTTTTCGCCGGCAGCGTTATGCTTCGCAGTAAACTTGTTTCCACCATGAGCTGCAAAAATAGCAAGTGCGCAGATTCCAACAACCATCATAAATCGCTTAATTCCCTCACCGTGTTTCTTAATCTTCTCAACTACGCTGGCGACGAAACCTTTTTTCTTATCTTTTTCAAAGTCTTCTTTTCCAGGACCAGTCTTGCTATTGCCATTTTTCTGGTTTTCAAGCATTTTCTGAAGCTGCTCTAATTGGTCTTTTGGTAATTTTTGCATCCAAATTTGATCATCAACATCAAGTAGTACTGAACCACTTTCAGCAATCTTAGCAGCCACTTTACCAATCTTATCTTTTACGGTTGGCTCGATTTTTTCAATCGTATCTTCACTGGTCAGTACATTAAACTTACTCAGGAATGACCCCTCTACTCCGCTCAATTGTTCACCCTTCTTAATTTTATCGTACTGATTCTGTGCGAAATCTAAAGCGATTTCTTTCCTATCGGCATTCTTGATCTCATTCATCTTCGCTTCAGCTGCCGCGGAAGCACCCCAAGCCGCATCAATCTTTTGATAATCTTCAAAAGTTAATTTTCTGCCACCAGCCTTCAGTTCACGCGTTAGTTTGATTGCCTCTTCATCAAGTTTATTGAATTTCTCAGTAGCAGCATTAAGTGCTTCATTGGTATTTTTCTTATCTTCCGCCGAAAAAGCTTTCGATAAAAATTCTTTCTCAGCGAGATTAGCTTGCATTTTATAGACTTTTTCCTTAAAACGAAAATTATTCACACCGAAATTTGCGTCATTCTCTCTGCGCTCTTTTATCATATCAAGGCCTTTTTTCGCCAAAGCCTTCTTCTGTTCCATTTCTTGATATTCCGGAGTAGCCTGAATTTTGGCCTCAAAATCACTAATCTGATCAAGACTGCGCTTCATCAAATTTTCCATTGGCACTAGACTACCTTCGCCGCCATCGCGCATGTATTCAAGAGCATTCTTCTCTTGTTTATTTAAGTTGTCCTTGTATTCGCGAACTTCTTTTTCACTCATAAGCCCAAGACCAGCTTGCATCTTTAAGAAAGTGTCAGCTTCAAGTTTAACTTGATTAAATTGATGACGAAGTTCCAACTTACGATCACTCTCGCCCCTATCAACATTTTCCCCATTCGATTCTTTGCGATTATTCATTTTAAATTGCGAAAACTGCGCAACACGCGCATCATGCTGTTCCTTGTAGTATTGATCTCTTGCTGAAAGAACATTATTATTCCCGCTCGGTGCAGAATTCATATTTTTAGGGCCCATTATGCCTCCTCCTTAGCATTCTTTAAGTAATTTTCTTTAAACTCGTCCAATGCCTTTTCGGTTACCGACTGTACAT
>JABZKC010000027.1 GCA_015257485.1 Nanosynbacter sp.
AGGATTGTTCCTTTTTTGTTTTAGGTGTCTTTCTTAATTGTTTAACTGAACCGACAAAAATTATCGAAATACTTGACTTTATGTTAGATTTCGGTAAAATTAAAACAGTATGCGAGCTTAGCTCAGTTGTTTAGAGCGCTTCCTTGCCAAGGAAGAGGTCGAGAGTTAGAGTCTCTTAGCTCGCACCAATTTATCCCCACTAAAACCCCCCTTTTAGTGGGGATATTTTGTGTCTAAAAAGCTTACCACTTTCTCGATTTCTGATATAATTAAAGTATTAACAAGGAGTAAAATGAACACACTACAAATGATTTTAATCGGTGTCATCGCAGTTGTAATCCTAGTTGCTCTCTATGCAATTTTTGTTTACAACCACGTAGTCACCGTCAAGGTTCGCGTCGATAATGCTTTCTCAGACATTCTTGTCCAATTGAAGCGCCGCGCCGACCTCATTCCAAACCTTATCGAAACCGTTAAGGGTTATACTAAGCACGAAAGTGAAACTCTTGAAGCTGTCGTGAAAGCTCGTTCTAGCGTCCTCACTGCTTCTACCCCAGCTGAAGTTGCTGGCGCCGAAAAAGAAATGAAATCAGCCCTCAGCCATATCTTCGCTCTTGCGGAAAGTTACCCAGAACTAAAAGCTAACGAAAACTTCATCCGTTTGCAGGATCAACTCGAAGATACCGAAGACAAAATTCAAGCTTCTCGTCGCTACTATAACGGTGCGGTTCGCCAATACAACGAATTTATCGTCCGCTTCCCAGCTAATATTTTCGCTGGCATGTTTGGTTACAAAGCTCGTGAATTCTACAACGTTTCCGAAGAGGAAAATGCCAAGATTCAAGAAGCTCCAAAAGTTTCTTTCTAATCAATTAATACGACAAAATTAATATCCAGTGGGGCGACCCACTGGATATTGTCAGAAAGGGAATATGTATTCTCAAATTGCAGCTAACAAAAGAAATACCGTTTTGATTCTTGCCGGCTTTGTCGGTTTTATTGGTTTTATCGGGGCGCTTTTTGCGGCTGTTTACGGCGATAATAGTATTTTTATTTTTACTTTAGTTTCTGCCATTATTTATGCCAGTATCATGGTCTTTTTGTCGTCTAGTATGGCTATGGCGATGACTGGTGCTCATCCTATCGCTAAAAAAGATTACCGTTCTCTTTATAATATTGTAGAAAATCTCACAATCACCACGGGTCTGCCGATGCCAGAAATTTACGTGATTGATGATCCCGCCCCAAACGCCTTTGCGACTGGGCTCGATCCCACACATGCCAAGGTTGCGGTGACCACTGGCCTGCTGAATATTATGGACAAGGATGAACTCACTGGAGTTCTAGCTCACGAAATTTCTCACATTAAAAATTATGATATTCGTGTTTCCTTAGTGGCTTTTGCCCTGGTTAGTGTAGTTGGTTACGTTGCCGATATCGGTCTTCGTATGATTTCTTATACTAATCGTCGGGATGAGCAAGATAGTCCAGTCGGGGTGATCGCGCTAATTTTTACTTCAATTTTAGCTCCGCTAGTCGCGACGATTGCACAGATGGCGATTTCGCGTGAACGAGAATATCTTGCCGATATGTCGGCCGCTGAAATTACCCATTACCCAGATGGTTTGATTAGTGCTCTGAAGAAACTAGATGAACACGGTCAACCAATGCGTCGTCAAAATACCGCCACCGAGGCAATGTTTATCAATAATCCACTGAAGAAACGTCGTACTAATTCGCTTTTTCGTACTCATCCACCAATTGAAAAACGCATCGAACGCCTCGAACGCGCGAAGGATAATATTTAATGAAGTCACAGAAAAAATTGCAAAAACAGGAGCAGAAACAAAAAAAGCAGCTTGCACGCGAAAAGAAACAGCTAATCAAGAAGCAGGACGAAGTCCGTCTTCACCGCTCTTTTAAGCGCTCTTATTACGAAGACTATCAGCGTAAAACCGAGCTTCCGAGTTTAACCAGTCAAGCTAGTGCTGCCTTTAAAATGTTTTTCAAATTCTGGAAAATCTTTCTACCACTCCTTTTAATTTTTGTCGGCCTCTATATTTTTCTCATCGGTGCCATGTCGGAAAATACCCTTGCCGATGTAAGAGCCAATGTTGAGCAGACTAATAAGGATGTAGCGGATGGTAAAATCGGCACCGTCGGTAAAGCGGGGCTTACTTTGCTCGGCATTATTTCCACTGGTGGTCTTACTACTATGAATGATGCGCAGATTGTTATCGCGGTGCTTCTATTTACTATTATCTGGTTAGTCACTATCTATTTGGCGCGCCACCTCCTTGCTGGTCACCAGGAAATTAAGATGCGCGACGGCTTTTATAGTGCCTTATCGCCTCTGGTTTCGACTCTGGTGGTCGGGCTCATTATCTTTCTCGAGGCCATACCAATCATGCTTACGATTATAGTTTTTCAAGTTGCTCTCACCACCGAATTTCTCTCTACGCCGTTTTATGCTTTGCTTTTCTTTATGTTTGCCGCGCTGATGATCACGCTCAGCCTCTATCTGTTATCCAGTAGTTTCTTTGCGATTATCGTGGTTTCGGCGCCAGGTCTTTATCCTCTGACCGCCGTACGGATGGCCAAAAATCTCATTATGGGACGCCGCCTGCGTTTCTTGATTCGGGTTTTTTATCTAGTGATTATCGTGGCTTTACTTTACCTATTATTGCTCATGCCGGCCATTATCCTCGATGGTGCCCTGAAGTCTCAGTTTGCCTGGCTGGCCGAGAGTAAAATTCCGTTTGTAGCTATCATTCAACTCACCATCACGGTCTTTATCTTTATTTATCTTTCGATTTATTTTTACCTCTTTTATCGCGCTCTTCTCGATTATAATGATGATGCTAAACTGGAGCTCTAAAATATGAATAACGAAAAATCTGCCGCCAAGGCTCGCATTGAAAAATTAAAAGAATTAATCAACGAATATCGCTATCATTATCACGTCCTAGACGAGTCGATTATGTCGGAAGCGGCGGCCGACTCTTTGAAGCACGAGCTTAGTCAATTGGAAGAACAATATCCAGAGTTTATCACTCCTGATTCGCCGACTCAACGCGTCGCTGGTAAACCTCTCGATAAATTCCAAAAAGTCACGCACGCTTCCCGTATGATTTCTCTGGCGGATGTTTTTTCTGAGTCAGAAATTCGTGATTGGGTAGCCAGAAATTATAAGCTAGTCGATCAAGGCATCGAATTTGCCTTCTTCACCGATATTAAAATGGACGGCCTGGCCATGTCTTTACATTACGAAAACGGAATTTTTCAGCAGGCCGTCACGCGTGGTGATGGCCTAGTGGGTGAAGATGTCACGATGAATGTGAAAACCATTCAAAACATTCCCCTCAAATTAAATCTGGATAATCCCCCTGAACATCTCGAGGTGCGCGGCGAAGTAATTATTTTTAAGCAGGACTTTGAAAAGCTCAATCAAATGCAAGCTAAGCTCGGTGAAAAACCTTTCGCCAATCCGCGTAATCTTGCCGCCGGTACCATTCGTCAGCTCGACCCTCGCATTGCCGCGAGTCGCCCGCTGCGTTTTATGGCCTATGATTTAGTTGCCCCAGATTTACCAACTCACCAAGAGGCTTATGAATTTTTGCGTCAAATCGGTTTTCAAACTTCTGGCCAAGATCACGTTTATACGCATCTTAACGAAGTCTTTGCCGAAATCAAACATCTCGGCCAGGTGCGTGGCAATTTTCTCTTTAATACCGATGGTATGGTGATTAAAATTAATGACCGTAAAATTTATTCTGAGCTTGGCATTGTCGGCAAAACTCCTCGCGGTGCGGTTGCTTTTAAGTACCCTGCAGAAGAATCCACTTCCAAGGTGCGCGATATCGTAATCTCAATTGGTCGCACCGGTGCAGCTACTCCGGTGGCCATCCTAGATCCCGTGGAAATTGCCGGCAGCACCGTGCGCCATGCTACCTTACATAATTCTGATGAGATTGAAAAGCTCGATATTCGTATCGGCGACACCGTGATTGTCTATAAAGCTGGTGATATTATTCCCAAAATTAAGGAAGTCTTACTCACGCTTCGTCCAGAAGGTACTGCGCCTTTTGATTATGAACAGGCTCTCAAAAATCAATATCCAGAACTTGAGTTCGAGCGTCCAGACGGAGAAGTGGTTTATCGTGTGAAGGGGCAGGACTCGGATTTTATTTTGCGTCGTAATCTTGAATATTTTGCCAGTAAGCAAGCGCTAAATATCGAGGGTCTAGGCGAGAAAAATGTTAATTTATTAGTGGACGCTGGCCTCTTAAAAAGCCTAGTTGACCTCTACCGTTTGCAAAAATCAGACTTGATTAATCTCGAACGTTTCGGCGAATTGTCAGCTACAAAATTACTGAACGCCATCGAGGGAACTAAACAGGCACCGCTCGCGAAATTTATCACCGCACTTGGCATTCGACACGTCGGCGCACAAACAGCGGTCGCCCTCGCTGATGCCTTCCAATCACTTGAGGCACTGCGTGATGCTACCGAAGAAGAGCTGCTAAAAATCCCGGATATTGGTCTGACGGTTTCTGAATCAATTTTGGCCTACTTCGCCGATGAAGATAATTTGAAGCAGCTCGATGATTTTAAGGCGCTCGGTGTAGATCCAATCTATATTAATCACGATAACGCTCCACTTAAGGGTCAAAGTTTTGTCGTCACCGGCACCCTTACCGATCTGGGTCGTGAGGAAGCGGAAGATTTGTTACGCGAAAAAGGTGCTACCGTTACTAGTTCCGTGACCAAAAATACCACCGCCTTGATCGCCGGCGCTAAGCCAGGTGCTTCCAAAGTCACCAAAGCCGAAAAACTCGGTATTAAGATTATTTCCGAAGCGGAATTCCGGGAATTAATTAAATAAACTCATAAATTTGAAACACAAAAATAGGTGTTATCTTGCACCTATTTTTAGTTTGTCGCTTAACTCCGGATTCGTAGTTTTAATCCAAATCCGTCGCTTAATTCCGGGTTCATCTTCTAAATCCGGATTTTGAGTTCTCCTAAAATCTCAGTCTTCTGGTCTAGTCCAGTATTTTGAGCTCTCCTATAATCTCACTACTTTAAGCCTTAGTTTTCTTCGAAAGGATTTTTCAAAACTAGTTCCGGATTAGCCTCTGCAATTCGCATTAGTTCATTGTACTTTGCAATGCGTTCAGAGCGTGAAAGTGAACCAGTCTTGATTTGTCCCGTACCGAGTCCGACCGCGAGGTGTGCGATGGCACTATCTTCGGTTTCGCCCGAGCGGTGCGACATTACGGTTCGGTAGCCGGCTTTTTGCGCCAAAACCACAGCGTCAATGGTTTCGGAAAGTGAACCAATCTGGTTTGGTTTAATCAAAATCGCATTCCCCACTTTTTCCTCGATACCTTTTTGGAGTAACTTTACATTGGTCACGAAGAGGTCGTCGCCGACTAATTGCAACTTATTGCCGAGTCGCTCAGTGAGCACTTTCCAGCCCTCCCAGTCATTTTCCGCCAGGCCGTCCTCGATCGAAACAATCGGATATTTTTCTAGCAACCCCTCATACCAGTCGATCATTTCGGCACTGGTCTTGGTTTCACCAGAGGTCTTTAATTTATAACCACCATCTTCGTAAAATTCCGAGGAGGCAATATCCATGGCAATCGCAATATCTTTACCGACAACGTAATTCGCGCGTTCGATCGCTTCACAAATTAGTTCCAAAGGTTCGTTATTGCCACCGAAAACTTTTGGTGCATAACCACCCTCATCGCCTACCGTAGTCACATAATTTTTTTCTTTCAAAACCTTCTTCAGGGCGTGGAAAGTTTCTGCCCCCATGCGAATCGCTTCGTTGATATTGGTTGCCGCGATTGGCATCAGCATATATTCCTGAAAATCCGTACACCAATCCGCGTGTGCACCCCCGTTCATCACGTTCATCATTGGCATCGGTAAAGACATCCGGTCAGAGGTACCAGCAATTTTTGCCACATATTCATAAAACGGCATTTTCATCGCGCGCGCCGAAGCCTTCGCTAGGGCTAAGGAAACTGCCAAGATGGCATTGGCGCCAAGATTTGATTTATTTTCTGTACCGTCGAGCTGGATCATTAATTGATCGATCTCTCGCTGGTCGACGTGTTTACCGACAAGTAGGCTACTAATTTTAGTATTGACGTTACGCACGGCCTGCATAACACCTTTACCGTCGTAAAAGTTTTTATCCCCGTCACGTAATTCTAAGGCTTCGCCACTACCGGTCGATGCGCCAGATGGTACCATAGCGCGGCCAGCACTACCGTCGGATAAAAAGACGTCAGCTTCTACCGTCGGATTGCCGCGGCTATCGAGAATTTGCCTTGCGTGAATTTCTTTGATTGTGATATTTTCCATATTTTTATTATAGCATTAGCATTTTGAAAAACTGCCCTTAAACCAGCGAATTTTTTGCAAAATCTTTATGATTACGGTTAACCTACTCTAACCCCTCAAGTGCAACACCTTGAGACCTATAGACCTCGAGTGGA
>JABZKC010000006.1 GCA_015257485.1 Nanosynbacter sp.
GGATTGTTCCTTTTTTGTTTTAGGTGTCTTTCTTAATTGTTTAACTGAACCGAAATTTCTGGATAGTAAAAATCGCATAAGATTTTTTGGTATTTTTCTCAATCGGTGATACAATAGCTTCGGATACTGAGGGGGATGTGCTTAGATATTTTTTAACATAATAAGAAAGGTTTTATGGAAATTATTTCTTTAATCATTCATGGCCTCATCTTAATTGAAACTAGCTTTCTTGCGTACCGTTCTTTCAAGAAGAGCTTTAATTATTTTGGCCAAAAAAAGAAAATTTATGTCGATTCATCGGCTTTGATGGATGGACGTGTATTAAAGGTCGCGCAAACGGGATTTTTAGGCGGGATTTTAATTATTCCGCGCAGTGTAATTCACGAGATGCAACTACTCGCCGACGGTAAAGACAGTGAAAAACGCACGCGTGCGAGATTTGGGTTGGACATAGTCTCAGAACTGGAGCGCATCCCTTCGACGGATGTGGTAATTCTGAAAGATGAATTAGATCGCACGCCAGTCGATGAAAGACTTTTGCAGTTAGCTGAAGAAAATCACGGATCAATTATGACGATTGATTACAATCTAGGGAAGGTCGCTTCGACGATGAATATTAATATTCTCAACATTAATGAACTTGTAGTGGAACTACGTTCTGAATATCTACCAGGTGAATGCTTTACTTTGAAGATTACCAGCACCGGTAGCAATCCAAAGCAAGGAGTGGGGTATCTTCCGGACGGCATGATGGTAGTAGTAGATAATGCTAGTGATAAAATTGGCGAGTCAGTGGATGTGATGTTCGAAAAATTCCTGCAGACTAATTCTGGGCGCATGATGTTTGCTAAGTTAGTACCAGAAAAACAGAAAAAGATGCATAAGCCGTTCCTAAAAAAGAAGTCATAAAAATATCCCCCAGAGTGGGGGTTATTTTTTAGTTCACGATTGATACTATATTTGCGTTTGACGCTATATTTGCGATTGGCACTATGTATGTGATTGATGCTATATTTTTATAGTCTTATACTTGGTCCTCACCGTGTTCCAGAGCGTAGGCCATACGACTATCAATCTCGGATTGATACTTATCGATCAAACTAGTAGCTTTTTCGTTTTTCGCCACATCGAGCATGAGATGGAAGCAAGAGGTTTGATTCATGACGAGCATGGCAAATGGTGTGACGGTACTTCCCCGCTCCTCATAACCATGAGCGAAGATACGCTTCGGATTAGTGTAGTTAGCTAAAATATTCTTTAGATCATGTGGGTAGCCATGAAAGTTCGCGATAATTTTCGCGCTGGAACCAAACATCTGATTAAATTCTGAGATTGGAAGCGGCTGGTCGGTAAAACCGATACCGGCGTAAGTGAGGGCAGAAATATAAGCGAGACCAATTTTTAAGTTCGGAAGGTCTTGTTGAAGCTGCTTCACCGCTTGATAGGATTCATTGAAACTAATATCGCCAGCTGCGACAAAAATGTAATCATACTCCGGAATTTCTGAAGTATCAAGGACTTGAAGTGAAGCGCCAAGTTTTGCAGTATCGAAGAAACAAATGCCTTGCTGAAAACATAGTTCGGCTTGTTTTTCGTTCAGAAAAACTGGCTGGTCGGTCTTATTGAGAGTAACTAAATTGACCTGGTTTTGACGTTCAAAAAGATAATTAAAGCACGGCTTCACGCTTTCGGCGTCGAGCGGGAAGAGACAAGAAACTAGACGGCCTGGACGAGCGAGTAGGGCGGAGAGAAGAATTGGCGATTGATGAGAAAAGCCATTATGGTCCTGACGCCAACAGGTGCTGGTACTGAGAAGATTGGCGGAAGGATAAGACTTTTGCCAAGAGACGGTTTCGGCCTGTTCGAGAAACTTTAGATGTTGGACAATTTGTGAAAGAATGATCGAGAAGAAAGCTTCGTAACTAGTCATCAAAGCATCTTTTCCGGTCATAAGGTGACCAACCATAGTAGAAAAGAGTACATTTTCCGAAAGAAGTTCGACAATACGACCGGTGGCAGATTCCGGCATATCCCATTTTTCGATAACTAAATCACCCCAGGCGCGGGTGGTCTGGTCGTAAACAGCATCAATTTTATTACTAGTAGTTTCATCAGGAGAAAAGAGGTAAAAATCTGGATCGCTTTGCATTTTCTCAGAAAGCAAAGCACCAAAAGCCTTGGCGGGAGATTTAGTTTTCATGAATCAAAAATCCTTTCTCTTGATCAAATAGTTCATTAAAACGATAAGTTTTAAGCCATTTTTCAAGCATCTTAAGTTCAGTTTCATCAGTCTTGGCATTAGGAAGTGGTACCTGATGAGACTTAAAATTATCACGCACTTTCATACCTTCGGCTTGGCGAGGACCAGTAAGACCCTTTTCAGAGGCAAAAATAATGAACGGCGGATTCTCGGTAGTTTCAGCCTGGAAGAGCGCCTGCAAAAGATTTTCTAAGAGATTTTTTTGCAATTTTTCATCAAGTTCAGGAGTAAAATTGGCGGAAGTGTTAAATTTTTTGCCAAATTCTTCGTAAGTTTCGGAAAGCGTTTCCTTAGCTAAAATTGGCGTATAACCGAAACCTCTGATTAGCTCTTTTAATTCATGCTCGGAACGGCGACTGGCAACGGTTGGAGCAGAAATCTTATAACCATTAAGGTGCAAGATTGGCAAAACCCGACCATTTGATTCACTAAGCAGTAGGCGATTAAGGTTAAGGCTACCAAGCATGGTGGCAGTTTCAAATTCACCATCACCAATAAGAGCAACCGTGGTGTGACCTGGGCGATTAAGCACGGAACCATAAGCGGTGGCAAGCGAATAACCGAGTTCACCACCCTCACAAATCACTCCTGGAGTGACCGGGCTAGCATGAGATGGGAAGCCGCCAATGCGAGAAAACATCTTGGAAATAATTTTAAGACCAGCATAATCGCGCGAGAGCGTAGGATCAACCTTAGCTAATTCCCCATCATAAAACAGATTAGCCTGGAGGGCAGGAAAACCGTGACCTGGACCCAAAACAAAGGTAAAATCACGTTGGCCAAAATAGGCCTTTAAGGCAGCGTAAACCAGATTAATCCCTGGACAAGTACCCCAGTGACCAAGTAAACGTGGCTTAATGTCGGCTGGTTTCAAGGGGGATTCTAAGAGAAAATTATCTTGCAGGAAGATTTGGGCGACCGTCAAATAATTACAAAAACGGACCCTAGCTAATAAATTGTCTAAATCAATAAAGCGCTCACCACTATACATATAAAATATTATAGCATAAGCAATAAGGGATTTCAGGGCGCAAAAAATTGAGTCGGGCAGAAGTGCGACTCAAAGACACAGATCAAAGACGCGGATCAAAGGCACAACTCAAAGAAAATGGATCAAAGGCGCGGATTAAAGGCACAGCCCAATGATTTTTCTAAATGGCTTAGGCCTGGTGAGTAACTTTAACCATGGCCGTACGTAAAACTTCGCCTTGGTAGAGATAGCCAGGAATCAGCTCTTCAGCGATAACTTCCTGATCACCTTCACCTTCCTCCATAGAGATAGCATTATGAAGCTCGGGATTAAAGATCGTGCCTGGATTGGCATCGATTTTTTCGAGACCGAGGGATTTCATAGTCTTTTCAAGAGTTTTTTGAACCGGAGAAAGCGCTTCCGGGTGAACGGAAATAGCACGGCCCATATCGTCAATCAGAGGGAGAAATTTCAAAATAGTGCTATGTGTGGCAGTTTTCTTAGCCTGTTCACGTTGCATTTCGACTTGTTTGCGGAAATTTTCAAAGTCAGCTCGAGTACGCTGGAGATCAAGCAAAAATTCAGCGTTTTGCTGCCTTAGGTTAGCAAATTCTGCAGAAATTGGATCAGCCGATTGATCAAGATCATCCGAAAAATTAACTTCTGGGCTAGCTTGATTTAGATTTTCGGCTTCAGAATTTTCGAAGTTAAAATTTGACTGATTGGTTTTATCTTGTGATTTTGACATATTTTCTCCTTACAAAGTATTTTCTAAATAGCGACCGGCATGGCGGACAAGACTCATAATTTTAGCATAATTTTGACGGGTAGGACCGAGTACGCCAATATAACTATCGTCTGAGTATGGCGAACGGAATTTACTAATAATGAGCGAAGCATCAGAGTTTTTACCGATTGGATTTTCATGGCCAATGAAAATATTCAGTGGTTCACCCGGCTTGGCTTCGTGGAGCCATGGTTCAAGATTATCAAGTAGTTTCGAAACTGCCTGAATGCGACCATAATCAACAAATTCTGGCTGAGAAAAAAGCTTGGAAATACCAGAATAGTAAAGCTGGTTACCGATGGTGGCAAGACCGAGGTTCCCGGTCAGCTCGACTAACATATCGACGGCCGAGCGAATAGCAAAATCAGCACGTTCCTGAGCATTAATACGAACCTCCAAAGCGTGAAGGCTGCGGCTACCCTCATTTTCGTCCCCACTACCAAGAGCCTTGAGAGGCGAAGGGCTCAGCCAATGGTTAAAAATAGAATCGATAATTTCGAGAGCTTCTGCAGATTCATCAGAAGTTAAGATAGAATCTGAAGCTGACTTTTTCGACTCAGAATCAAAGGTGGCAGGATCCTGAGTGGAGGCCTCCATGCAATTTCCCAGATGAGGATTAGATGAAAGCGAGTTTACATAATAGCGGTAACCATAGTCGGTCGGAATACGGCCCGCGGAAGTATGAGGCGAGGTGATATAACCCAGCTCCTCGAGGCGTGCCATTTCTGAGCGAATGGTGGCAGAAGAAACATTGAATAATTTAGCTAAAGTAACACTGCCAACAGGGGTGGCAACATCAGCATACTCCTCGATAATGGCGAAGAGAATGAGTTTTTGACGTTCTGTGAGTTTAATTTCGTTATTCATAATTAATGATTTAATTATAGCACTTGGCACTCAAAATTCAAGAGTGCTAATTTTCGACAAAAAGTGCGGTGGGCGAAGAGATACACGTGGCAGGCGAAGAGATACACGTGGTGGGCGAAGCGATAAATTCATGATAGAATATGTAAAATATTTAAAAGGGGCGAAAATGGACGAGCGCGATTTATTAAAAACCAAATTAGGCACCGGCAGTATCAATATCTTCGGCCTACCAATGTGCGGCAAGGATACGGTAGGAGAAAAATTGGCGGCCTATTTCGATGGGAAGCTACTTTCTTCTGGAGCGATGATTCGCCAGTATGAAGCGGAAAATCAACAGGCTTTGACTGCGAACGGCTCACTCGCGCCGACGGATTTATTTTATGAAATCGTGCTTCCATATTTTGATAAGATGGAACTAAAAAATTCACCGCTAATTCTTTCGAGTGTGGGGCGTTGGACGGGAGAGGAAAAAGAAATTTTAAGAAAAACTATCGAATCTGGGCATCCGACAAGGGCGGTGGTCTATCTAAAATTAGCCAAGGCAGAGGTAATTCGTCGCTTTATGTTAAATCTGGTGGGAGCTGGTCGCGAGCAACGCGCAGATGATGCTTCCCTGAAAGTTTTCTTGAGGCGCTTAAATGAATTTAACCAAAAAACTTTACCAGTGCTAGAATATTATCGCGAAAAGGGGCTCCTGATTGAGATTGATGCAAGCGGCTCACGAGAGGAAGTTTTTGAAAAAACTTTGGCAGAGATCAAAAAGAGATTAAAATAGTTGGGCAATAAGCAATTAGTATAATTGGGCAGTGAGAGATTAGAGTAATTGAATAATACTTTCCGTTTATAAAAAATAGGCGCGAGATGGGCGCCTATTTTAAATTCGAAATTAATCACGTTTTAACATGACTGTGAAAGCTTCAGATGGAATATCAATCTTACCGAAGCGTTTCATGCGAGCCTTACCACGTTTCTGCTTCTCAAGTAACTTAGCCTTACGATCACGGTCACCAGTGTGAATTTTCACGGTCACATCCTTGCGGAAGGCACCGATAGTTTCACGAGCAATAATGCGTGCACCGATGGCAGCTTGTAGGGCAACTTCGAAGTTTTGACGCGGAATCACTTCTTTTAACTTCTTCGTAATGGAGCGACCGAGCGCGTCCGCCTCCGAGCGGTGACACATCAGAGCTAAGGCGTCCATTTTCTCACCACCCACGAGGAAATCGACACGCACCAAATCTTCTGCGCGATAGCCATTAATTTCATAGTTAAAACTAGCATAACCAGAGGTGAGAGACTTCAATTGATCATAAAAATCGGTCAGGAGATTTGCCATTGGCGCCTCGAAATCAATCAGGGCACGATCTTCGAGATAAGAAATATTTTTCTGCAAACCACGTTTCTCGACAATGAGCTGCAAGACATTGCCAATCATGGAAACCGGGAGAATGATTTCACCTTTGACCCATGGTTCACGAATTTCAGAGATAGTCGAAGCATCTGGAAGGTTAGCCGCAGACTTGATTTCGAGCTCTTCACCGGAATTTAAGGTGACTTCATAGTTGGTAGAAGGATTAGTAACCACGAGGTCGAGCTTGAATTCACGTTCGAGACGTTCCTTAATAATGTCCATGTGAAGCAGACCCAAGAAGCCGATACGTAGACCAAAACCGAGGACCGGGCTATTTTCTGGCTCGAAACGCAGGGCAGAATCAGAGAGCGAAAGCTTTTCGATGGCTTCTTTTAAATCCTTGTACTGATTATTACTAACTGGGAAAAATCCGGCGTAGACAAATGGGAGGACGTTTTTGTAACCTGGTAAAGGGTTTTTGGCAGGAGCTTTTTTCAGAGTAACCGTATCACCGACTTTTGCTTCACGGGTGGTCTTCAAGTTGGTGACAATATAGCCAACTTCACCTTCACTAAGGCTGTCTTTGGGTGACATTTCTGGCTTCAAAATACCAACCTCAAGAGCAATGCCGGAAGTTTGGGCTGCTAGCATCTGAATAGCGGCATTTTTACTAATCGAACCATCGACAATGCGCACGTAAAGCACCACACCACGATAGTCATCGAAGTAAGAGTCGAAAATCAGGGCACGAGTTTCAGGGGTGGAAGTAGGAAGTGTTGCAGAATTGGAAGCAGGAAGAGCTGCAGAACTGGAGGCATGAATTGTTGCAGGGGTGGATGTAGGGAGCGTTGCAGAATTTTGGAGCGAAGTATCGACAGAAGATTTGTTTGGCGCTGGGGCATATTCAATAATGCGATCGAGAACTTTTTCGACATTCAGACCGGTCTTGGCGGAAACTGGAATAATTTCTGACGGGTCACAGCCTAAGAGATTAATAATTTCACTAGATACCCGCTCGACATCCGCAGCTGGCAGGTCGACCTTATTAATCACAGGGATAATGGTGAGATTTTGCTCAATCGCGAGGTAGACATTGGCGAGAGTTTGCGCTTGAATACCTTGAGTGGCGTCGACCACTAAGATAGCTGACTCGACAGCTTGCAAGGAACGCGAAACTTCATAAGAAAAATCCACGTGGCCCGGAGTATCAATCAGATTGAGCTCGTAACCCTTGTATTTCATTTGCACTGGGGTCAATTTAATCGTAATCCCCTTTTCACGCTCAAGTTCCATAGAGTCGAGGAGCTGAGATTTCATCTGACGCTTTTCGACAGTGCCAGTAATTTCCATCATGCGGTCAGCCAAAGTGGACTTGCCGTGATCGATGTGAGCGATGATACAAAAATTTCGAATATTTGCGGAATTCATGCCTCTATTATAACAGAGATGGGATGGAGTATAATAGAATCATGAAATTAATCTTGGCAGTTTCGGGTGGCGTGGATTCGATGGCGCTTCTTGCCATGTACGCACATGCCGATATTATCGTGGCACATGTGGACCATGGTACACGTGCGTCGAGTGCGGAGGATGCAGATTTCGTGCGCCAAAAATGCCGAGAGCTGGGAGTGAAATTTTATGAAACAAGACTGGGGCTGGGTGAAGGGGTTTCAGAAGAGTTAGCACGCAAGAAACGCTACGAATTTCTTAAAACAATTCAAGAAAAAGAGGGTGGCACTCTCTGCACCGCGCACCACTTAGACGATGTCCTGGAATCGATCGCGATTAACTTAATTCGTGGTACCGGCTGGCGGGGACTCACGCCTTTTTATGGCGACGAGCTCGTGCGGCCTTTTATTATTGCCAAGATGTGGAAACGGGATGTGCTTAAATTTGCTGGCGAACAAAATATATGTTTTCGACAGGACCCGACCAACTACGAGGCAGATTATTTGCGTAATCGCGTACGCGAAAAAATGGCGGAGCTAGACGAGACAGCGCGAGTAGACATTATTGAGTTGTTTGAGAAGCAAAACGAGCTAAGGAGAAAAATCGAAAAATTAGTAACGGAGTTAGCCAAACAGACCGTAGTGGGGAAAAATTTTCATAAAAAAGAACTTTTTCTTACGGCTGATGAAAAAGTGGCAATAGAGGTTTTAAGAGAGATTTGCTTAATGCACGGCTATAGTTTGACGCGAAAACAGCTGGGGGATTTTCTTCTTGCAATTAGAACCTATGCGCCACACAAGAAATTTAATTTACCGAAGAATCACTTCGTGACAATTCTAAAAAATTACTTTGAATTTGAATAATCGACAATTTGATTATGGTTTTCTGGTGAAGTAGCCTGGGCGTCCATTGGCGGGATCGTCGATGCGAAGCCAGGTTTTATCCGCAAGGAATGGGTTGGTGAGATATGAGCCATTGCCACCGCGAAGTTTTTTACGGTCTTCAAACATATAGGAATATTTTGTTAGTTTAGACGTATTAAAATCATTATTCACATATATTTTTTCCAGCTTATCCTTAGGCCTATCTTCAGAGTAAATACTAAATATATATTCCATATCTGTCACCTGCGAAGTATCGAAGTTGGAGAGATCTAGTGTGGTAAGATTAGGCATGTTAAAAAACATAGCGCCCATATCCGTCACCTTCGAGGTATCAAAGTTGGAGAGATTAAGGGTAGTGAGGCTAGACACGCCAGAGAACATACCACCCATATTCGTCACCTTAGAGGTGTCGAAGTTAGAGAGATTGAGCGTGGTAAGATTAGTCATGAAATGAAACATAGCGTACATATCCGTCACCTTCGAAGTATCGAAGTTGGAAACATTAAGCATAGTGAGACTACTCATGAATCTAAACATAGAGTCCATATTTATCACCTTCGAGGTATCGAAGTTGGAAACATTGAGTGTGGTGAGATTAGACATGCCAGAAAACATATAACTCATATTCATTACCTGCGAAGTATCGAAGTTGAAGAGATCTATCTCTAGAATGTTTCTGATATTTTGTGTGCCAAATTCTGAACAGAACATCTTACTGCTATCCGCATTTAAATACACTTTTTCTGGTTCGGCATAATAATAAGCCGTTTTATCGACTGGATTTAACCAAAGTTTAATTTCATAATCAGATTCTTCGTCTTCAATATTTATCGTATTCATGGAAGCAGCCGGCGCTACGGTGCTCTTCTTAAAGCGCTCGATTTTATTTGTCGCGGTTTCCAAGGCTTTTAGTTCTGTATTAAAAACAGGACCCTTCGTCATGATGGCGTGCATTTGGTATGGATTCGAGACAAAAGAAAGAATTAGTTTATTTGTATAATTCCCTGATTCCAAATTATCCGCTAGCTTCATGCCAATACTTAGCTGGTTCGATTCGTTGCCATTAGTCTTTCCTGTAGTCTGTAAAATTTGTGCTGGGGCAGAAAGAGCTGGGATCGGTAAGTAATTCGTGGACGTAGTACCAAACTTATACCCCCAAGTATTATTTAAAAAACTAGAGAGTATACTAGTTGATGAAATAGAATTAATTTTTGCACCATTTGCAGAATCGTTATTCACTAGCGCCGTTTCATCAGTCTCTGAATTTAAGGTTGCTGTATAGCCAGTCTTGTTATTCGTGTTTACCGTAAGACTCAAAGGAATTTCTGTGGTTTTATGCGCGCTATTTATTACTTGGTTGCCGTTCACCTGTAGGTTCGTTTGATCCACGGAAGCGGAAAGTGTCGGAGTATATAAGGCGAACGTATTATTACTGAAAATTAAATTAGAAAAAGAGATCAAGCTTAGGAATAATACGAAAATCTTTAATTCTCTATTAAACCACCCCCCCCCCATGAGGGTTTGTGTGTGATTCTTGGCCGTTCATAGTTTTATTTTAGCATAAAAGGAATAAAAGGAGGGGATGAATTACTTGAATAGATTTTTCAAGCCACCAGCGAGATCGGAAGGGAGAAGAATCACAGTCTTTTGGGATGGGTCGGTGCTAATTTTTTCGAGAGTTTGGAGGGTACGAATATTGAGACCGCCTGGAGTTTGTGCAAGCAGATTAGCAGCTTCGGCCACGGCAGCTGCAGAGGCTTTTTCACCTTCCGCAGAGATAATCGCAGCGCGGCGTTCACGTTCAGCTTCGGCTTGTTTAGCCATAGCACGCTTCATATCGGAAGGAAGTTCGATGTTTTGGAGCTTCACGTTTTCGATATCGATACCCCATTTGTCAGTTTGAGTGTCCACGATTTCCTTAATTTGGCTTGAAATTTTGTCACGCTTGGAGAGTAATTCATCAAGATCAAAGTTACCAGTGACATCGCGCAAGGCAGTTTGAGCAAAGGTAGAAGTAGCATAAGCGTAATTAGTGGTTTCGAAGACAGCTTTCTTGGCATCAATCACCCGGAAATAAACCACGGCGTCGACATTCACCGTGACGTTATCCTTAGTAATGACTTCCTGCTTCGGCACATCCATCGGGGTAGTACGAACATCAACCGTGCGCATAGTATCAATGTACGGAATGATCACATGTAGACCCGGCTCCATAATGCGACGAAAACGGCCAAGGCGCTGGACCACACCGCGCTCGTATTGATTTACCACGCGGATTCCTGGAATTATCACGAATAGAGCGATAAGAATTAGGATTAAAATTGGCATAATAACTCTCCTTTTTAGTTTCATTTTAGCGATTTTGAGGAATATTGCAAGATGAAGTCAACCTACTCTAACCCCTCAAGTGCAACACCTTGAGATGTTAATCTAGACTTTTCCCTTAGAGAGTTAAGCGCCCTTGCAACATCCGTATAGGAGTCATCCTTAAGGTTGTATGCATTCTAACATAGTTGTAGCAGATAGGATATTCTCTCGTTAAGGTCCTGGACCTTAACAGACCGTCGCTGGTACCACCCGCTCTATGGGTGTCACCATCGCCGAATAATTGATTAAAATTAATTAACCGTGGGAGAGTTCGCTCGTTATTACCACAGAAAGAAATCAAATGTCAGAAGAACAAATCAAATCTACTGAAGAATTAAACCAAACTCCAGTCGAAGCCATCGAAACCAATCCAGCTAAATTTGATGCTACCGTTTTCATGGGCTCCTTGAAGTCAATGAAACCAGCTTCTATCAAGGGTCAATACATTAAGAGCATCTTTTATTTCTACTACCATGGGTCCAACCATCGCTGTAGAAAATATCTACAACTAATCCCTTGCCTTATCAAACAAAAGAGCCTTTATATTCCTCTTTTGTAGTTACGGCTGTTTTTTGGTGAAGTAGCCAGGTGCGCCAGGCTTATCTACCCTCGCATACCCCGCATTTCCAGCATATCCAAGATTATAGGTTGTGCCATTACCGCCCACTAACTGCACACAATCTTGAAACATACTTGCCGATGAAACCAGACTCGCCAAGTCAAACCTATCCGGCCCATAAATCGTCTTCAGCTTATAATTTCGATAAAAGAAGGTATCCATAGTTCTTACTTTTTTCGTGTTGAGATTCGTCATATCAATCGTCTCAATATCGTAAGACAATGCAAATAACGAATACATATTTGTAACATTCTCGGTATTAAAGTTCGATATATTAATATTCTTCACATGATTTAGTGAGTCAAACATCCCAAACATATCAGTTACATTACTGGTATCAAACAGCGGTAGCTCAAAATTTTCAGGTCCCCAAAAACTCTGGAACATCCTTCTCATCGTGGTTGCCCTATTTGTCCTCAAATTTATAAAGTTAAAGCCGTGTGGTGCTCTTGCTCCCCAAAACATACCTTCAAAATTAGTCGTATTCGTGAAATTAATCTTAGTCGCATCAATATTGGTTAAGTCGGTAGTAGCAAAAGCATATTCCGGATTATTTACTGTATTAATTTTTTCTATTTCGTTCACCGATATTCCTAAACTGCTTGGCGAGCTATCATTACTATCTTGGGCAAAGATCGAATCAATCATCTCTGTTTTAGTAAAATCAATATCATGCAGGTCAATCTTTGTAAAACATTCTGTGTCGCTTTTAAAATAACTCTGACGGCTAAACAACATTATTGCACTCACCGGCGCATATACTTTGTCCGCCTCTGAATACCAATAAATCGTTTTTACTGAAGTTGCGGAGTCCACATCCGACCAAATCAAAATCGGCACCTCTGAAGCCGCATCTGCCACATTGATGGTCGTCTTAGTCGTATCAAGCAATTGGCTACGTTTAAATTCCACCTTGCTATTAGCTGGGCAGTTCCCGAATTGATTATTATACCTCCCCTGTGCAATATATCTTTTCGCTCGCGGGTTTGCCTTAAAAGTTGCCACTATCGGTCTAGGATTTGTTATTGCTGTAACCACTAAACCACCTCCATAAGTCCCCTCAAGTAATCCCCCCCCCGCTCGCACAGCGATACTTAGTTTTGGTAGTCCAGCCCCCGACACATCACCAGTAGCAGGTGTCGCCGAATCTTTATTCCAGAATTTTTCTGGTGTATTTTTTGGTGGAATTGGTTTAAATACTGTTTGATCCAATGAATATCCCCACTCTTTCTGGTTAAATGCTGCCGCTTGCTTAGGGGTCATCAGAGAATAAATCCTGCCTGGGTTGCTAGCGTCAGCCGTGGCTAATTCTGTTGTATCTCCAACACTCGCTATCGTCAGATTATAGCCAGATGCATTATCGGTTACTACCTTTAAATCCAGGTCTTTCACTTTCGCTGGCTCGCTTGCCAGACCTTGAAAATTAAAATCAATATTATTACCCGAATCAAAACCAAAAATCGTCAGCGAAATCGATTCAGCATACGTCTTTTGAGTATTGAGCATCACGCCAATAGCTAACAAAATAACCATAAAAACACTTTTCAAACCCCCTCTTATTATTTGTTCTATTTTCATTTTTTAGCCACTACCATTTTATAAAAATTATAGCACATAAAAACAAAACATGCCTACTAAATGTATGCGTCTATAGCATATTGGACTTTTCTAAATTTAAGTTTAGCATATTTATATAAGCTTTAATGGCGCTACTCTAACCCCCAAGTGCAATACCTTGAGATGTTAGCTTAGGAAGTTAGTGAACTGAATAATCAAATTAGGCTATATTATATTTAACAAATTCATAAAAATGGTTACTTATAAGATAATTTATGACATTACGCAAGATGCTTATAACTGGTATAATTCCCTGAATAATTTTGGTGGGATAAAAAAGTTAAAAAACGCTCAGGATATTGAGGTGGCAGAAAAGATTATGGGGTTAAATTTTTCGGAAGCGAAGAAGATCCTGATTCCCTATCTTGAAGAAAGAAACAAGCTGATCGAGATGACGCCGGAGCGATTCAAGCAAATTATGAGTGATGAACTAAATGAAAAATTTGAACTAGCGATTAAACGACTCGAAGAAGTGACGGAGCATCCCCTAGCAATTAAAGATTGTGCGAAAAATCGCGCTAAGGAAATTCATAAAATTTCACCAGAGGCAGTGTCGCCGAGCGAGGATTTATTATTCTTGATTACGACTTTTCCAGCGATGATCGTTTATTATGAAGAAGGCGTAATTTTTACCTATGCGAAAATCGATCATGAACTTTGGGGGATGCCATTCGATGGAATTTTGCATGAGTTGATGCATTTTCAAACTAATTATTATTATCGAGAAAATTCCGACTCTGTGGTTTCTAATCTTTCGAGAGGAGAATATTATATTCTGAAAGAATCTCTAACGGCCCTACTTGATGAATCTTGGAAACCAATTATGACTTTGCCAGATGCAAGTTATCCTGAATTTCAAGACCTCAGAAATAAACTGCATGAACATTATTCCAGACATCATGATTTTGACAAACTAATGGAATATGGTACAAAAGAGGTAAAAAATTACAAAATGTGATATAATATAGGGGTAGCCTGTTATTTTAGCAAAAAGAGGGGGAAATTGTATGTATTTTGGCAGATGTAAATTACAAAAAATGTCTGGTGAAATCACGTTGGCGCTGAACGAAAGAATTGACAGAATGGCGATTGTAATAAAAGCCCAACGCGTACTGATTGGTCAGGATGAAAGGGGTAATTCCTATCAGAGTAATATCCTAAGATTGATTAACAATACGGCGAGAGGCCTTCTTAACCAATGCCAATTGACCATGCATAGTCATCGAATACGAAAATCTTATCACAGTGCCGAATCAATCGCGAGGACGATTGAAGAATTCGATAATTACATCGAGAGTTTCAATGCTACCACAAAACTATTTCGGGATACCCTGGAGAGGTTTTGGCCAATGCGAAACTTCGAACCAGTGGCCACGGAAACTAAAATTCCAACGGTCAGAGCAAGATTTGAAAACTTAAGAAATGACTTAATTTAATCTAGTGAAGCAGGCTAAGAAATTTAAGGGACGCAAGATTTGCGCCCCTTTTGCTTTTTTGGAAAAATGTTATAATGATATAAAATTATTATTAGAAAATAAGGGGTTATTATGTCTGGACACAGTAAATGGGCTACCACAAAGCGCCAAAAAGCAATCGTGGACGCAAAACGTGGTGTAGCCTTCACTAAAATTGGTAACCAAATCGCGATTGCTGCGCGTGCTGGTGCCGACCCAACCATGAATCCATCTCTTGCGATGGTATTAGAAAAAGCTCGCAAGGCTAACATGCCAAAGGTAAATATCGAACGTGCGATTGCGCGTGCCGCCGATAAAAATGCCGCAGCTTTGATTGAAGAAACCTACGAAGCCTATGGTCCGGCTGGTATTGGTTTGATTATCGAGATTGCTACCGATAACAAGAATCGTACTATGCCAGAAGTACGCAATGCGCTTTCAAAGAACGGCGGCCGCATGGCTGATCCTGGATCCGTGATGTTCCAATTTGCACGTAAGGGTGTGATTTTCATCGAAGATAAGGGTGAAGACGCACTGATGACTGCACTAGATGCTGGCGCAGAAGACGCCAATGAAACGGAAGATGGTATCGAAATTATTACCGAACCAACAGATTTGATGAAGGTGCGCAAGAATTTGATCGATGCTGGGCTCAATGTAGATTCTGCCGAACTCAAATATTTGCCAAACAACACCGTAGAGGTGAGCGAGGCAGATGCGGAAAAGGTAGACAAACTACTGGATGCCGTAGATGACCTCGATGATGTGATTAACGTCTTCACTAACGCAGCTTAATTTTAGAAGGAGCCTTCGCGGGCTCCTTTTTGTGAGAACCTTATCAGGCTCCTTTTTTTGCTGGAGCTTAGTAGATTCTTTTTGTTGGTTTTTGATTAGTTTTCTGAGGGCGATTTTTCACTTTACGGGGAGGATATTTTCTGTTATGATAGTAAATGGAAGGGTGGCCGAGTGGTTGATGGCACCGGTCTTGAAAACCGGCAAGTTAACGCTTCGCAGGTTCGAATCCTGTCCCTTCCGCCAAACCGTGGTACCGTAGCTCAGCTGGTTAGAGCGTAGGACTCATAAGCCTAAGGTCACTGGTTCAATCCCAGTCGGTACTACCATTTTTGTAATATTAGAGTCAGAGTTGGCTCTTTTTATTTATATATAACAAAAAAACCACAGATTGTTTTTTATGTTATTACTCTTTAATGCTTAATCGCCATTAATGCATGTTAAATCTTTACAGAAGTTCAACTATTCATTGACGAACCATAAAGCTTATGCTTAAATGCGCTTGTTTAATGTTTATGTTCGCTTATTTTATTTTTACCCCTGTTATTGTTTTACTTTATGATATTCGCTTATGGGTCTTAATATTCCATAACGCGCATTTTTATCTCGTTTTTTCCCACTGTACTTCACAACAATACGGTCATCTATTAAGTCTTTAATGTTAGACTGGATGGCACGCAAACCAGATTTACTAGCTTCTTTTATTTCATCCAATGTAGATTCTCCGTGATACAGAAGCCTATCTATAATGTCTTTCTTCGTAAGATTATAACCTCCGTAATTTTTGGCAATTTTTTAAGCACTTCACGGCTAATATTTTTATCATTACTATACCATGGCTAATGCTTCACCAATTTCGCATGATATTAAATAGGTTATAATGGTTACATGATAGCACACGTAGAAGGTACGATTGCGGAAAAATTCACCGGGCAGATTATTGTGGATGTGCATGGTGTGGGTTACGAAGTGAATCTTTCGGCAATTGATTTTGAGGAAATTAATGTGGGGGAGACTAAGAAATTTTACACTTATCACGCCGTTCGTGAGACTTCGGAAGACCTCTATGGTTTTACAACTCTGATGGCCAAGAAAATTTTTGAAATGCTAATTTCCGTGAACGGGATTGGCCCAAAGGCTGGTATGGCAATTCTCTCTTTGGGGACGCCAGAAGAGGTGCGTAACGCAATTGCTAATGCGGATAGTAGCTTTATCAGTAAAGCAAGCGGTGTGGGGAAAAAATCAGCGGAGCGCGTAATCGTTGATCTAAAAGATAAGGTGGGATTACCAAGTCATTACACTGGCGCAGAGATTCAGACGAAGAAGCCAGAAAATAATGAAACTCTCGATGCTCTGATGGCGCTTGGCTTTAATCTAAAAGAAGCCACTGAGGCATTAAAAGAAATCGATGCAGATTTGTCAGTGGAAGATCAGATTCGTCTGGCGTTAAAAAATCGCTAATAAATAGACGAGTGCAGAAAGGCATTAAAATAAAAAGCCATTAGTGTGAAGAATCATTAGAGAAAAAATAGTTCCTAGCTGGAACTATTTTTTGTTAAAGTTTAGATTTATTGGTTTTTATGGGGATTTTATTTTCCGAGATTTGGGACGTTTAGAGTATCAGAAGAAGTGTCTGGGGCTTTTGGAGATTCTGAAGCCTCTGGAAATTCTGCAGATTCTACGGTTTCCGTTCCCTCTGCAACCGTCACTAATTCAGTATCGTCCGTTTTAGTCTCAGAGGTATTTTCGGCAACCGGCGCGGAAACTACTTCAGCTTGATGGGTGCGATGATCGATATGAATAGTGTTTGGAGTAGCAGTTTCTGGCTTGGCTTCAGATTTTTGGTTTTTCTTAGCGGCTAAAATTTCAGAAAGTGATTTTTTATCAGTGTCAGCGGGGACTTCACACTCAGCGTCGGCAGGAATTTCACCTTTTTCGATATGGACGAAATGAGTAATGGTTTCGAGCTCATCAGTAGGCGTGTCGAGATATTTGAAAGTATAGGTAGTTTCATCACCGATAGTCGACATGCGGAGAGTACCAACTTCGAAGAGATGCTCGAAAAGGCCGGATTGCTTAAAGGATACATCTTCCACAGAGACTAAATCGATCACATTCATCGCCGTATCAAAAAGCGAATTAGCGACACGCTGAATGAGGCGCTTATTAGTGACAAAAAGCTTGTTGGTGGTATAAACATTAAGACTAATCAAGGTTGCGATCCAAACCGTGCCAAGTACGATTGAGATAACCAAGAGGAAGAAAGCACGTCCACTGGCGTCGAGTGCGAAGATGAAGGAATTGCCAGCATTGATCAAAATATAGAGCGCAAAAAGCAAAATACTGGCGAGACAAGCTCCGGCAAAGATTAGAATTGGAATGATTTTAGTACGTTTAATTTCGAGAACAATTCGCTCGCCAGCCTCAAGAGAAATGCCCAATTTTGGATTATAATTTTTCTGCTTCATACGCTTCCCTATTAAATTAGTTATATTATAACATATTTTCAGGTGATTAGAGAGAAGCGAGGTGACGCTTGGCTTTTTCGGTGACGATGCGGCCACGTGGGGTCTTTTCGATGAAGCCAAGTTGAATCAAAAATGGTTCGTAATAGTCTTCAATCGTAGTGGCTTCATCACCGGTCAGGGCAGCAATGGTGGTGAGACCAACGGGGCGGTTACCATAATTGTCGAGCATTAGTTGCAACATGTTGCGGTCGGCCGGATCGAGGCCAAGGGAGTCAATTTCCATCAAATTAAGTGCCTTCGTGGCAATTTCCAGATTAACCGAGCCATCACCATGAACGTCAGCAAAATCCCGTACGCGCTTCATCAGGCGATTAGCAATACGCGGGGTGAGACGAGAGCGGGCAGCTAGGGTTGCAGTAGCTTCTTCAGAAATTTCCGTGCCAAGAATGCTGGCAGTACGGGCAATAATTTGACCAATTTCTGATTCATTGTAATATTCCAGACGATGCGTGATACCGAAACGATCGCGAAGCGGCCCGGCCAACGAACCAGTGCGAGTAGTCGCGCCAATTACGGTAAAATGTGGCAGGTCGAGACGCACCGAACGAGCAGCTGGACCCTTACCGATCACGATGTCGAGCTTATAATCTTCCATGGCGGAATAAAGAATTTCCTCGACAGCGCGACGCAGACGATGAATTTCATCGATAAAAAGCACATCGCCATTTTGAAGATTGGTCAAGATAGAGGCGAGGTCACCGGCACGTTCAATGGCTGGACCAGAGGTGACACGCAGATTGGAGTCAAGTTCATGCGCGATTACATTGGCCATAGTAGTCTTACCAAGACCCGGTGGACCATAAAGTAGGACGTGATCCAAAGTGGTCCCATCATTACGTTTCTTTACCGCCGCGATAGCGATCTTGAGATTCTTTTTCAAGCGCTCCTGGCCGATATACTCGGCGAAATTAGTTGGGCGAAGACTGACTTCTACTGCTTGCTCTTCCTGATCCTCCTCGTGCGATATATTGTCGATAACTCGCTCGATTGCCATAATCCTCCGTCTTTTGCTTAAATGCGTTATAATAGATTATACCATTAAGAAAGGAGTTAAATGTCCGATATTGATAAATCCAATTTTAAAAATAGTAAGACCTATGATAATCTAAAAACCGCTTTCGCTGGAGAATCCCAAGCTCGCGTAAAATACCAGTTCTTTGCTTCTCGTGCTAAAAAGGATGGTTACGAACAAATTGCTGAAATTTTCACCGAAACCTCTGATAATGAGAAAGAACACGCCAAACTTTGGTATAAGTACCTTAATGACGGCGCTGTGGCTGACACCAGAACCAACCTCGAAATCGCGGCCGCTGGTGAAGATTACGAATGGACTGATATGTACAAAGAGTTCGCTCGTATCGCCCGTGAAGAAGGTTTTGATGAAATCGCCGACAAATTCGATGGCGTCGGGGCAATTGAAAAAGAGCACGAAGAACGCTACCGCAAATTGATCAAGAATATCGATGACGATGTAGTGTTTAAGTCTGAAAAAGTTACCGTCTGGAAGTGTCGTAACTGTGGTTACACCTTCGTAGGTAATGAAGCACCTGAGGTTTGCCCAGTGTGTGCACATCCACAAGCCTACTTTGAATTGCGTGCAATTAATTACTAAAAAACAGTAAATCAGAAACCCACTTATTTTTTGAAAACACGCTCTAGGCCGCTCGGCCAAGCTTACGGTTTTCAAAATAACAAGTGGGCTTTCTGATTTTTAAACTATAATAAACCGCATGTAATTTCAAAGTTTTTATTAAAAGCAAATAGGCTTCATTTTTTATGCAATAAAATAAATCGCACGCAACTTCAAAGTTTTACAAAAAAGCAAATAGGCGTTTAGTTGCTAAAAAAAGAGAATGCCGCTTACCTCTGACGGAGCATAAGCTTGGCCGTTCGCCCCTTGGGACGCGGATTTGCGGCCTAGAGCGTCTCCGGAACGGGGTATGCGGCATTCTCTATCCTTGAGCGGTCCGATAAAAGGCATGCGACATTCTCAAATTTAGTTGTGGCGATTTTTCTTGATGTAGTCGTCTTCTTTTTCTAGTCTGGCGCGAAGCGTGTATTCGCGACATTTGCCGTTATTGCAATCGGCGGAAATGTAATTAAGTGAACCACCTTCACCATTAATATAAACACCATTCGGGTCGGTGAATAATTTAGGGTCCATAACCGTGAGATTTTCATCGGTAATGGTTTCCGGATAGTAGCCATTCTTGGCATAAAAACCTTCTTCGAGGGCATAATACATGGCATTGATCGCCTCTTTGCGCTGCTCATCGCGGTGCATGGCGTCGAGATTTTGCTTCTGCAAGAAGAAAAGAACTAGGGCAATCGAAACAAAAACTAAAACCACCACGAGTTCAATAAGAGTGAAACCAGATTTTTTGACTGTTTTATTCATACTCCCATTATACATGGAATTTTGGGTTTTCGCCGAGAGATTGGTATAATTTCAATATGAAAGCTACTAAACAATATGCCTGTCAAAACTGTGGCGCGCGTTATAGTAAATGGGCTGGCCACTGTAATAACTGCGATGCATGGAATACCATCGTAGAGGATTTAGTAGTTGAGGATAGTTCTAGTGCGGGTAAGTTTGCTCTGGCGCAAGCTAAGGGCAGTGGAAAAACTTTGAGTTTTTCTAGTATTAAGGAAATCGCCGCTTCAGATGAAAAAGAGCGACTAAGAACCGAATTTGATTCCCTAAATGAAGTGCTGGGTGGTGGGATTTTGCGCGGTTCGGTAATTCTCTTTGCTGGGCAACCGGGCATTGGTAAGTCGACAATCTTAATGCAGATTTGCGCGAAGATTGCCAATGGCCATAAGGTGCTCTATGTTTCTGGCGAGGAATCAGCTGGCCAGGTGAAAATGCGAGCCGTGAGACTAGGGGCGAATTCCGAAACTTTAAGCTTTGCAGCCTCGACTTCTGGCAATGACATCGCGAAGACGATTGCTGATGGCGAATTTGAACTGGTGATCGTGGACTCAATTCAGACTCTGGCGATTAATGAAATTTCTTCGGCGCCGGGGACGGTTTCACAAATTACTAATGCCGGCAATCTGATCATTCAAGCCGCAAAAAAGACCGATACGGCGGTGATTATCGTGGGGCACGTGACGAAGGAAGGGACCTTGGCGGGACCGAAAGTTTTGGAGCACTTGGTAGACGTAGTGCTTAATTTTGAAGGTGATCGCTATGGCGGATTTAAGACTATTCGTGCGGTTAAAAACCGTTTCGGTTCGACTAGCGAGGCAGCGATTTTCGAGATGACGGAAAAGGGTTTGCAGGAAGTACAAAATCCTTCGGCGGCCCTACTAGCAGAGAGGCAAAACACGGATGGTTCAATTATTTTAGCGACCTTAGAGGGCACCAGGCCACTGCTGGTAGAAATTCAAGCTCTAGTTTCGACCACGAATTTTGGTTACCCAAAACGTGCGGCTTCGGGTTTTGACCTGAATCGATTAAATTTGCTGATTGCGGTGATCGAGCAACGTACTAAACTAAAATTAGATGATAAAGATGTTTTCTTAAACGTGGTGGGCGGGATTAAAATTAAAGATTCAGCTGCCGATCTCGCAGTATGTCTTGCGATTGCTTCGGCGGCAGCAGGACGGAAGCTCAGTGAAGAATATGTCGTGTTTGGGGAAGTGGGTCTAGGGGGAGAAATCCGCTCGGCTTTTCGACCAGACCAAAGAATCGCTGAAGCGAAAAAATTAGGTTTCAAACATGCTATCGCACCTGCGACAATTCATGATAAATTTGTGATTCCAGTCAAGGATTTACGCACTACTTTAATTAAATATGTGAACGAGTAGAGATAGATGAGAATTTTAGGAATTGACCCTGGTACAGGGATTTGTGGTTTTGGAGTGATCGAGGTGAAGCAAACTGGCCGCGCCAAAATGATTGATAACGGTGTGATTGCCACGCCGCCACACACTCCACTTTCAGAGCGCTTGCTCGATATTTACGAATCAATGCACGAAATCATTAAGCTAAATAAACCCGATTGTGTGAGCATCGAAAAACTCTTCTTCACCAAAAATATAACGACCGGTATTTCGGTGGCGGAGGCGAGAGGGGTGGTGCTTTTAGTTTGCAAACAACACAAACTGCCAACCTTCGAATACACGCCAAACGAAATCAAAAAGACCATGACCGGTTATGGTTCAGCTGATAAAAAACAGATGCAGGAAATGGTAAAACTGCATCTGGATTTAACTAGCGTGCCAAAACCAGATGATGCGGCAGATGCTTTGGCCGCCGCAATCACCCATTCTTTAATGCATCGATATTAGTAGATTGTTATTAGATTATTATAATTACTCGACACCCACCAAATGAGCATCGAGTATTTCATAAAATTATTTAGCAATGACTTCGTCGATGATACCGTAATCTTTGGCTTCCTCAGCGGACATCCAATTATCACGATCCATATCTTTAATGATTTGGTCGACTTTTTTGCCGGTATTCTTAGCGAGAATTTCAGCGAGGCGTTTCTTCAAGAAAATACCTTCTTTGAGCATAATTTCCTGATCAGTGATCTTACCCTGAGTGCCAGAACTTGGCTGATGAATCATCACGCGAGCATTTGGCAGAGCGAAACGTTTACCTTTGGCACCACAGCTGAGCAACATAGCACCCATAGAGGCCTGAAGGCCGATACCAATAGTTTGAACATCTGGCTCAATGTAATTCATCGTGTCGATAATGGCGAGACCATCATAGACAGAGCCACCTGGAGAATTAATATAAAGTTTAATATCTTTCTTGGGATCTTCGTGAGCGAGAAAGAGGAGCTGGGCCACCACTAGGTTGGCAGTGTGAGCATTGACATCCTCACCGAGAAAGATAATGCGATCATTTAAAAGTCTAGAGTAAATATCATAAGAGCGCTCGCCACGATTAGTGGTTTCAATGACGGTCGGTACGAGATAATCTTTGGGATTCAAATTAGTTTGCATGGTAATTTCCTTTCCTTATTTTTGAGATTCGAGTTCATTAGAAACGGCGTTAGAATTAATCTGGTTCATCAGCTGATTTTCGAAAAGCACATGGTTATTATATTCGGTGATTTGCTGATTAATGGCGTCGATGGATTGCTGGATGCTCTGATAAGTAGCTTCATGACGATTAATGCGGGCTTCCAGAGTAGCACGTTCGTTTTGATAGCGCCAACCAGAAATTTTACCGGATTCAACACGTCGATTAAAATCCAGGATTAGTTGATTTAGGACATTAGTTTCATTATTGTAGGCCTCAGTTTGCTGATTAATGATAGCCTGCTTGGCGTCGATTTCAGACTTAAGTGAAGTGAGTTTGTCATTAAGCTTTTGAAAAACGGAGTGATATTGCTGATTAAAATCCGTAATAGTTTGACGATGCTGGAAATAGGCGACGTAATGTTTTTCGAGATATTCCGATAGCTCAGCGACTTCGGTGCCGAGACGCGAATGTAATTCGTCATAAAAATCGTCCTCAGAATAACTCTTGATCGAGGTGCGGATTTCATGATCAGCCGGGAGCTTATCGTAGGCTTTTTTGATCTCTTCATTGAGGTGATCCTTCTCCCAGAAGGGGACGCGTTGATAAGCAGCGTGAAGCATTTCATGGGCCGTAGTCACCTCGATTACCCCTGGGAGGTCGTTCGATTCGACATGATAGAGATAAATACGATCATTATCGTGGATATAACAACCCAGGACGTAAACTTCATGGTTATGCGAATGACAACTCTGATTGAAGGCCTGTTTTTCCTGCAAAGCTGGATGAGTAGCGAGCAGGGTTTTCGAAGCTTTTTCCGTAAGATTGAGTTTCTGAACATAAGGCTTCAAGGTGTCAGAAATTTGAAAATCGTACCCCTTAATATCATCTTGCAAACAGATAAAGGCAAAAGCACCAGCGAAAAGTATACCAAAAATCACAAGTCCGCTAAGCAGGTCGGCGAGCGTTAGACTACGCCGACGAGACTGAACGGGGATTTCTGGCGATGAATTTTCCATATTATTTTTCAGTGCTTTCGATCTTTAACTTAAGCTTATCACCTTTTAGGCTAATTTGGGCGATTTGTCCTGGCAAAATTTCTTCCGCAATAATCGCGTCAGAGAGTAAGGTTTCCAAATTATCTTCGATAGCTCGGCGTAATGGTCTGGCACCATTTTTGGGATCAAAACCTTTTTCGATGAGGAAGTCACGGACTTTAGTATCGAGCTTCAAGCCGATAGCTTTTTCAGCAAGACGCTTTTTCAAATCTTCAATCATATTATCAAAGATTTCTTCGACTTGCTTACGAGAAAGCGCATGGAAGACTTCGATAGCATCGAGACGATTGATGAGCTCTGGGCGCATAGACTTCTTCAAGGCTTTCATCGCGGCATTTTTACTGGCTTCGTAGTCTTCAGTGATAAATTGATCCTTGGTTTTTTGGTGACTAGAGAAACCGAAAGCCTGGTCGTTATACATTTCGTCAGAACCGAGGTTGGAAGTCAGAATCACGATAGTATTATTGAACTTCACGCGATTACCTTGACCGTCGGTGAGAACCCCGTCTTCAAGAATTTGCAACAGCATATTAAAGACATCTGGGTGAGCTTTCTCAATCTCGTCGAAAAGCACCACGGAATATGGGTGACGGCGCACCGATTCGGTTAATTTACCACCATCGTCATAGCCAACATAGCCAGCTGGCGCACCGACTAGGCGAGAAACGTTGTGTTTTTCACCAAATTCTGACATATCGATTTTAATCAGAGCATTCTCACCACCGAAGACTTCGCGGGCAATCACGCGAGCAAGTTCGGTCTTACCTGCACCGGTCGGACCCATGAAGAGGAAGGAGCCAATCGGGCGATTAGGATCACTAATCCCGGAACGACCACGGCGAATAGCCTTAGCTACGTCATGAATCGCTTCGTCTTGGCCAATAATAGCCTTATCGAGATGTGCTTCTAATTTCGAAAGAACTTTCAATTCGCTACCGTGTACCTTAGAAACTGGGATACCGGTTTTGAGAGAAATGGCTTCGGCGAGATTTTCTTCGGTGAGCACTGGTGAAACATTTTCATCCACACCAGCCTGCTCGAGTGATTTGATTTTTTTCTCTAATTTGGCGAGACGAGTTTTGTAGAGAGCGGCTTTTTCGAAATTTTCAGCCTCAGCACTATCTTCAATTTTTTGCTGAAGAGATTCGCGCTCGATCTTTAATTTTTTATATTCGCCGCTACCACTCTTATCGGCGGCAACTTTAGCGATAGCACTGGCTTCATCGATTACATCGATCACCTTGTCTGGCATATAACGATCGTTGATATAGCGCTTGGACATACTGACGGCGGTTTCGATAATCTTATCCGGAATCACCACACCATGATGTTTTTCGTAATGCGATTTAATTCCCTTCAAAATACGTACGGTAATAGCATCGGAAGGCTCTTCGACAATTACGGTTTGGAAGCGACGAGCCAGAGCTTTATCTTTTTCGATAGATTTGCGATATTCATCCATAGTAGAAGCACCAATCAGATGAATTAGGCCGCGTGCGAGAGCGGGCTTCAAGATATTTGCGGCATCTAGGCTACCCTCAGAGGAGCCAGCGCCGGTTAAGAGATGAATTTCGTCAATAAAGAGGATAAGGTCCTTGCTTTCGATGGCTTCGTCGACTATACCTTTAATGCGCTCCTCGAAGTCGCCACGGAATTTGGTACCGGCGACCACAGAACTGAGGTCGATTTGATAAATTTTCTTACCGATTAAATTGCCTGGCACCTCATTTTTGGCGATACGAGTGGCGAGACCTTCGACAATGGCGGTCTTACCCACACCCGCTTCACCGATCAGTACAGGGTTAGACTTGGTGCGACGAGAAAGCACGGTGAGAGCGCGCTCAATTTCACGATCACGACCAATCACAGTATCGAGGCGACCTTGACGAGCCAATTCTGTGAGATCCACGCCGTATTTCGTGAGCCACTTGAGCGGACGTTTACGCTTAAAATCGTTTTTCTTTTGATCGATCTTGGCTTCTTCGGCCTGTTTTTCGGCAAACTCTTCAATAGTTTTCGATAATTCCGTAAGATCAACATCGAGACCTTGAAGAATCAAGCTGGCGCGAGAATTTGGCTGGCGAATCAAAGCATAAAGTAGGTGCTCAGTACCAATCAATTTAATCCCCTGCTCTTTCACAAAGTTGGAAGCGAGGCGCAAAGTCAGAACGGCAGCCTCGGAAAGCGACATCATGGCCATATCCGCACCGGGAACTTCGATAGCGGTATGATTCATCAGTTTTTCAACCTGATCGAGATTCACATCTTCATCGGCGAGGAAGCGCGCACCAGTGGAGGTATCCTGCGAAAGAATACCGAGGAGCAAATGTTCGGTGCTCATGTAGCCGTTATTATAACGCTTAGCATAATAATCGGATTTCTGAAGCGCAAAACGAGCATTCTCGGTCAACTTATTCATTATTTCAGTAAATTCATCTTGCATAATTCTATTGTATAGCAAATATTAGCACTGTCAAGCAATGAGTGCTAATTATTTCCAGTTCCAAGACAGGTTTAGGTAATTATTACAAAGTTAACAGAGGTGGTTTTTAGATTATTCGGTTTTCAGAACTTCGAGACCTGGGAGAGTGCCATGAATTAAGAATTCGAGACTAGCGCCACCGCCGGTGGAAACTAAGGAAAAATTGAGTGAAGGCTGGTCAGAATATCGATTTTGTAAGAGGTTTTCCACGAAGCCCGTGGTATCACCACCGCAGATTACGGAAAGATTTTCTGCTGGGTTTTTAACACCAATAGATTCGGCAATGACCCGGGAAGCAAAATCAAAAGGTGGTTTTTCGGTAAGACCGAGAGTGCCATTCCAAATAATGGTATGAGATTTTAGTACGAGGTCGATTAGTTGGTCGAGGGATTTGGGGCCGATATCGAGTTTAGCGCCGGATTCATCCTCGGTAAAATCCATAGCGACGGTGATTTGAGGTAAATTAGAAGTGAATCCATCGGCAGCGATTTTGCCGCCGACAAAAATATAATCGGCGAGTTTAGAAAAATGTTCGATAAGGGGAGATTTATCCTTGACCTTGGCCCCACCAATAATTAAAAGTACAGGGTGAAGCGGATTTTCTTGCACCTTTTTTAGATTTTCGATTTCTTGCTCGACTAGTAAACCCATGGCGCTCGGAAGTAGCCTCGGCAAGGCATCAGTGGAAGCATGGACGCGATGCAAAACACCGAAACCATCCTGAACAAAACAATCCGGCTGAACAGTATCAAAAATGGCCTCGGCAAAATCTTTTGAATTCTCTTCTTCGCCTGGATGAAAACGTAGATTTTCTAATAAAATCACCGCGCCTTCTGGGGCTTCAGAGATTAGTTGCTTGGTAGCCTCACCGGTAGTTTCGGGCGCAAAAAAGACTTCGCGACGTAATAAACGAGAAAGCTCAGCGGCGACTGGTTTTAGAGAAAATTCTGGTATCACTTTCCCTTCTGGACGACCGAGATGAGAAATAATTACCAGTTTTTTAGCCTGATGATCCAAGAGATACCGAATGGTAGGAAGAGATTTTTCGATACGTAAATTATTTTGAATCAGGCCATTTTCGAGCGGCACATTATAATCCGTACGAAGTAAAACGGTTTGATGTTCAGGGTGCAAAAAATGAAGATTGCGATACATGTTTTAATTATACCGCAATCTTCTATTGTGCTAAAGCTTATAACTAAATGCTACGAATTTGGATAGTGTCCGTACCACCAATCATGTTTGGTTGGCCAGAAACAATCACAGCGAGCACTTTATCTTCACCTGGCTTGGTATTGATGTAGCCAGAAGCCTTGAGTTCTTGTACGAGATCGATGCCATAATTCTCAGAGAATGGACGCTCGAAGCTGGCGTTGGCATAATTTAAGGCTAATTGGCTAGCTACACGCTTGTTCGAAGTCACAGAGATAATTGGGAGATTTGGGCGTTCAGCGGAAATCGAAACCGCAGTAGCACCAGAGGCAGTCTCACAAACGATGACATCGGCGTGAATTTTTTCAGCAAGACTGACGGCAGCATTAGCTACAGCGTTGTATTCACGATTTTCACCCGTGACATCCTGGTCAATTGGGTCGACCTTGGAATGGTTCTGGGTGTAAAGAATAATTCGCTTCATTTGCTTGACAGCTTCGATTGGGTATTTACCATTGGCGGTTTCATCAGAAAGCATGACAGCGTCAGCGCCCTGAATTACAGCGTTGGCAACGTCAGAAACTTCAGCGCGGGATGGACTAGGACTATCCACCATGGAGCCGAGCATCTGGGTAGCTACGACACAGATTTTACCGTGCTTGCGGCAAAGGCTAATAAGTTTGCGTTGAACGATAGGAACAACTTCGTTGCCAGCTTCAACAGCCATGTCACCACGGGCGACCATGATACCATCGGCAGCTTGGACGATAGCTTCCATTTTTTCATCAGTTTCGATTGCCTTTTTGGTCTCGATTTTAGCGATAATCTGAGCGGTAGAACCGAGAGAAACCAAGATTTGACGAAGTCTTTCGACGTCATCGGCGCTTTGAATGAAGCTCATCGCGACATAGTCAAAGTCACGAGTGGCACCGAACTCAATATCAGCCATGTCTTTTTCGGTAATCACATCACCACCGAAGTCGGTATCTGGGAGATTGAGACCCTTGCGGCTCATAATCGTACCTTCGTTTTCAACCTTAACCTTAATAGCAGTGTTGCTGACGATTTCCGTGACAGTTGAGCGAATTTTGCCATCGAAGATGAAGAGAGGTTCACCAACTTTCATACGCTCAGCAAGATTATACTGAACTGGAAGAAGATTCGAACCATCGTGTTCAGCGACAGCATAATCGAGAATCAATTCATCGCCTAGCTTGACTTCGTAGTGATTATCTTTAATTACGCCGAGGCGAATTTTAGGACCTTGAATATCCTGGAGAATGGCGACAGAGCGGCCTTTTTTCTCAGCAGCTTTTTTAATCCAAGCGATTTGCTCATCGCGTTCTTCATAACTTCCGTGAGAGAAGTTGAGGCGGCAGCAGTTAACGCCGGCCATGACTAGCTCGGCAATTTTTTCTTCAGTGAAGACGGCTGGACCGATGGTAGCCAAAATTTTAGTTCTTTTATATAGTTTACTCATATCGTTTGATATTATAACATAATTGTGATAATCTTGTGTTTTCGTGATAAGATAAACATATCTGGGTGTGGCGCAGTTGGTAGCGCGCGCGGTTCGGGACTGCGAGGCCGCCAGTTCAAATCTGGTCACCCAGACCATTCAAGGAGGAAAAATAAAGAAAATTTATTTTCTTTATTTAATCGACGCAGAATGGAAAGATTTTGCGAAAGCAAAAAGCTTACCATGAAATTATTAAAAAGACTGGAGCGATTCCAGTCTTTTTTGAGTTATAAATAATTATTGATCTTTTTTATAGTCGATATTTTAGTTTTATTAAATATCCTGAGATAGCTATTTATCATTCTCAACTGTATCGTTAAGTATCTCAATTTCTTCCTCATTTTTAGGATCATTTTGAAGACGTAAGTTTATTTCACGAATACGAAATTGAATCCGACCGAAATGTCTCTGATATTCAATATTTGCATCAACAAATGACTTGTCAATCATTATAAAGCTGCCGATGAAGCCTGCGACGACTAGCCCAATACAAATTATTACAGCAATAAAAAGTTTATTATCACTGCTAGATTGCGATTTTGATGTTTTTACTTGTGCCATATTATTCCCTTAATTAACGATGGTTTGTATTTATATCGTTAAGTCTTTCTATTTCTTTTTCATTTTTAGGATCATTTTGAACACGAAGATTTACTTCGCGAAGGCGCGATTGAACTAGATTTACATGTCTATGGAATTCGTTATTTGATATTTCAAATGAATACCTTATTAACAGAATATTACCAATGAAGCTTGCGATTACTAAGACAATGCAAACAATCACGGCAATATGGAGCTTTTTATCGCTACTAGATTGCGGCTTTGATATTTTTGTTTGTGCCATATTTTCCTTTTTATTTTACAGTTTTGATTTTCTTCCCCGTTATCTGCATTATATTATAGAAAAGTGCTTATGGCAAATAAAAAATAACCCGTGGAATGTGGGTTATTTTTCTTAATTTATTCTTGAGATTATTTGGCGTATTCGATGGCGCGAGTTTCACGAATCACATTAACCTTGATCACGCCTGGATAACTCATGGTAGCTTCAATTTTTTCGGCAATATCACGAGCTAATTTCAAGGCGGTGAGATCATCAATTTGTTTCGGCTCGACAATTACACGAATTTCACGACCGGCAGAAATGGCGTAAGCCTTATCGATTCCGTTAAAGCCAGTAGCAATATTTTCTAATTCTTTCATACGTTCAGCAAAATTCTCGGCGGAAATATTGCGGGCACCTGGGCGAGCAGCGGAAATCGCATCAACAATCTTCACAATAATAGCTTCGACCGTGGTTGGCTCAATATCGTTATGATGAGCGGCGATAGCGTGAGTAATTTGATCGGAAAGACCATATTTTTTGGCAAGTTCAGCACCAATCTCGGCGTGCTTACCTTCGATTTTATGAGTAACAGCTTTGCCCACATCGTGAAGCAAAGTAGCAGTCTTAGCGACGCGAACATCAGCACCAATTTCTTCGGCGATCATACCAGCCATATGTGCCATTTCAATCGAGTGAAGCAAAACATTTTGACCATAGGAAGTACGGAATTTGAGCTCACCGAGCAGGTGCAAAATTTCGTGCGGAATGCCAATCACGCCGACTTCACGGGCAGCATCTTCACCGGCACGCACAACTTCTTTTTCAATTTCGCGTTCAGCCTTAGCGACGGCATCTTCGATACTGGATGGATTAATACGGCCATCTTTCATCAAACGTTCCAAAGCGTAACGTGCGACTTGGCGGCGGATTGGATCGAAGGAAGAAAGCACCACCATACCAGGAGTATCGTCGACCATAATATCCACACCGGTAGCACGCTGGAGGGCCTGAATATTGCGACCTTCCTTACCGATGATGCGACCTTTCATTTCGTCATCTGGCAATTTCAAAGCAGTAACCGTACGATCGGCAGTTACTTCGGAAGACATACGTTCCATAGCGGTAACTAGTAGAGCCTGAGCAGTTTCGTCGATATCGCGACGAAGTTCTTTTTGCTCCTTAGTAATTAAACCGACGAGATCATCCTTGATATCTTTTTCGGTCATCTTGATCAGTTTATCTTTGGCATCAAGCTTAGTAAGGCCGGCAATTTTTTCTAATTTTTCCTGCTGCTTGTCGCGAATTTGATGAATTTCAAGTTTCAAATCATCAATTTCACGTTCTTTGTTGGTTAATTTTTCCGAACGTTTTTCTAGCTGATCGAAACGATTATCGAGTGAGGTTTCACGCTCAGAGAGACGCTTCTCGGTTTGGCGCCAATCCTTGCGACGAGCCTCCTCTTCTTGTTGAGATTTATCGGCAATACTGCCGGCTTCTTTTTTAGCCTTGAGAACGATATCGGCAGCCTCGTTTTTAGCCTTACGAATGAGATCTTCGGCCTTAGCCTTGCCACCAGATTCATTCTTTTTGTTATAGACCAGGACAAAACCGGAACCACAAACAATACCAGCAATAATACTGAGTGCTATCGGAATAAACATTTGACTTCACTTTCTATTTGTCGACGCCAATATCTTCATCATACTGGCAGTTTTACAAAATTAACAAAATTATTTAATAAATCAAAATCCCCCTTATTTTGATTTTATCATAAAGCTGACCTATTCGTAGGTTTCGAGAGCAAAAATCATATTGCGAATGATTTGATTGGAAGCGGTTTCGAGACCGAGCTCCGCACCATCCTTACTACTGACGGTTGGGTCGGTATAGAAGAAATTGTAATCCTTGTAAGTAGTAACCTTGGTACCGAAGCGCTTGCCAGTGGAAGCCTCGAAATCACCTTCGGAAACCGGTACACGCACGAGACAGCCTTGCTTACCAAGATTCTTGGCCGGGTCAGCAAATTCCTGCTTAGCCTGAACACCCTTTTGAATACCATTGAAACAAATTGAATTGCGATATTCATAAGTGTTTAAGACATAGCTCATGGTAGAAAGATTATCTGGGACTTTCAATTTGATATTCCAGTCGGTAAGATAAATATAACCGAGAGTGGTTTTGTAAACTGGCACGTCGGCTGGGGTCGAAATTTTCGCCACGCCAGAAGATTCCTCGACGGCGGCAATGATTTTAGCCTGGTTCTTAATAGTGTTATTTGCGGCAGTAATTTTATCACCTTGAGAAATACCGTAAACGAGACCAACTAAACTCAAAACGAGGAACACGACAGCGAGAATACCGAAAACCATGGCCATGGTGGTCATCTTCTTCAAGGCTTTCATGGCGATAGTGCGCGGATCTTTTTCTTTGGCTTCTTTTTCAGCCTTGGCAGCCTCGGCAGATTTGTCTGCGGCGGCATTTGGGTCGACGACGGTGAATTTTTCTTCAAAATGAGTTGGCGAAGCAACTGGAACGTTGAGCTGATTATAAACAATTTCGGGACCGTTATTTACTTCTTGACCTGGATTTTTCTGAGCTTCGGTAGCTTGATTTAGCATGGCGGCATTTTGAATGGATTGATTAATCATACTCTGATTAGAGTTCGGGTTACCACTACGGGCAGCTTGAGTGAAGCCGTTTTCACCAAACAGATTGGAATTATCGTTAGTATAAAAATTATTGGTGGTATCGGCAGCAAAAATCTGTTCAGCAGAAGCGGCTGGTGAAGTGTAGTTATTTGATTGATAGGCATTAGCTGGGGTTTCAGAAACCGGAATAGACGCTGGGGTGGGTTGAGGATTGGACTGAGGAGCAAAAAAAGCAGCAGAATTATTATTAAAGAGATCAGCTGGACTAGGGATAGTAGGCTGAGGAGTGGTGATATTCGACAGCTCGGAAGCTGGCTTGGCAAAACTTGGCTGATTAGAACCTGGACCGACCTGAGGAGTCACAGGATGTGAAAGGCCAGCAGAAAAAGTCACACCGCCAATGGTTTGAGGTTTTTGATTATTTTGATTTTGATGAAGATCTTGATCCATGAATTTCCTTATACCATATATTATAACACAAGCGAAATGAACGGCGGAATGGGGGTTCAGTTAAACAATTAAGAAAGACACCTAAAACAAAAAAGGAACAATCCTGT
>JABZKC010000007.1 GCA_015257485.1 Nanosynbacter sp.
AGCCTTGGCAGGTGGTCCTGCCGGATTCAAACAGGGTTTCTCGTGCCCCGTCCTAATTGAAAAAAGATATATAATGTCTAAGACCATTTCGCATACAGGACTCTCACCTTCTTTGGTGTGCCATTCAAACACTTCCGCTATGATCTAAGTTTTATAACATTATCCACTCATTTAACGATGTTGGTTTTTATACTGAAATATCGGATTTCCAATACCTCAGCATAAAAATTATCTTATTTCGCAACCCCTTTCATAACTCTGGCCGTTAAACCGTATGGTTATGTTAAGGTTTAGGCTGTTCCAATTTCGCTCGCCACTACTTTCGGAATCATTGTTTATTCTCTTTTCCTCAACCTACTAAGATGATTCAGTTCGGCTGGTTCCCGTCTAATTACTCTATGTGTTCAAGTAATTGCAATACGACATGACTCGTATTAGGTTGCCCCATTCGGAGATTCCTGGATCAAAGCTTGCTCTCAGCTCCCCAAGACTTATCGCAGAGTTCTACGTCCTTCGTCGGTATTGATTGTCAAGGCATCCACTATTAGTGCCCTTATTTACCTTTTTATGCATTGACTTAACTAGTAATCGAAGATTGATTACTAATTCACGTACATACTTCCGAAACCAAGAAGGGATTTCTTTCATATATACAAATGCAAGTCTTTATTTAATTTTCATCGTTGTCCAAATTGTTAATTCAACGTGCGATTTAAATAAATCCTATATATTAAGAATTCTCGCAGTTTCCCTTTTTCGCATTGGTCATTTCTGACTTGCTGAACTTGGTATCTATCTTATATCAAATTTTGAATTTATGCAAGTCTTTTTTCGGACTTTTTTGAAGATTTTTGAGTTTTTCTGGTTTTTCCCTGGTTTTTAGTGGTTTTTCGAGTATTTTTCAAGTTTTTGATGTAATTTTTCAGTATTTTTGGAAAGCATTACTAGGCGATTTTCAATTTCATATATACCGATTTTAATAATCCGACTCATGGCAGGGTCATTTTCGAAACGTTTGGCAAATTCCTGAAATAAAGCAAAATCGGATTGATTGCGAATAAAACGCGCCATGATCTTCGGGTAGATATCAAGTGATTTTCCATCAACAGCATTTTTAAGATAATCCCAGTTTTGATAAAGCCAATCGAAGGTAGCTTTTCTAGTCAAATGATTAGCTAGTAGGTCACGCACGTAGCCACTATGGTCCTGCAAGCGGATGACCTTAGTGTCCGAGAGCATATCTAATAAAGTCTGAAGATGTGCCTTGTGTTTGGCGTCCGTAATAATGTCTAGGAGCAAGGACTTTATAGTAGGCGAGGAAGTCTTAATGTAAAGATTCAGATATTCCTTAAAACGAGCCTCTTTGGAGTTCTTAAATTCAGCCTCTAAATACGGTAGTAGTAATTCTGGTGACATGGCCGCAAAATTCAGGGCGTCGGTGATATATATATTATATTGTTCAGTTAGACGAAGAATGGTTGGTTGGTCATCCGCATAAACAGCCAGACTTAAGATGGATTCACGAAGCTTTTTATCATCATCAGTGTCTTCGGTTTTTTCAGAAACACTTAGACGTACAATTTGGAGAGAAATCAGTTCCCTAATATAACTCTTCAAATTAGCTTCGGCCGGAGTATCAGCCGGACAATAGATCTTAAGTTCGCCGAGAATCGACATAATAATTGACCAAATCGCAAAACTGGTTTCCTTGCGGAAATGCATCAGGAGATCTAGACTGGCTGGTAAATCGCCACGAGGAGTACGCAAAAGCAGACTCTGGTCAATCAAAAGACGGAGTTGCTGTTCCTGGCTTAACTCAGAAAAATGCGCAAGCTTAGCCTGAAGTTCCTCGGAAGTAAGGCCGATAATGTAGTGCCCGGTCATATCATCGGAGACCTGGACTAAAGGCCAAGATTCTTGGTTTTTTCGGCCATCCAAATAAAAACGTTCCTGCTTTTTACCTTCGATAATCGGAAAACCAGGACGCGTAATCCATTGATTCATGAAATCTGAAACGTTAAATTCTGCATAGAGTTGCAAGGCGGCCCAGAGATCATCGCCAGTAGTGTTTTGATATTGGTGCTTTTCAAAATAATCCCGCAGACCCTTCAAGAAATTCTGTTCACCCATCAGGCGCATTAACATAAACATCAGATGTGAACCCTTGGCATACACAATAGCCGGGTCGAAGAGAGTTTCAATCTCGGAAGGATGATTAACCGCCTGCTTGACTGCTTGAATATCTGGCGAAACATCGCGGGTCAGCGCGTAATAACAATCAGAAACGAAAAATTCTTGCCAAACTTTCCACTCTGGACGAATTGCATCAAGACAGTAATATTCCATCATATTGGCGAAGCTTTCATTGAGCCAGAGATCGTCCCACCAGGCCATCGTCACAAGATTACCGAACCACTGATGCGATAATTCATGAGTAATTACCGTGGCGATTTGAATTTTATCGGTCAAAGTGGCGGTTTCGTCGATCAAGAGACAAGATTCACGATAGGTCACCAGACCCCAGTTCTCCATCGCACCGGCATCAAAATCTGGCACAGCCGCCTGATCGAGTTTCGGCAAGGGATATGGCACGCCAAAAGCCTGATCATAAAAATCTAAGGCTTCCCCGGCGATCTGATTCGGCTCAATCAGAGATTCCTTAGCTTGATTAAGTGGGGCATAAGTAGTAATTGTGACGCCGTGCTGATTTTTCGTGGTAACACTTTGAAAATGACCGAGACAGAGCGCCAAAAGATAAGTCGACATGCGCGGAGTAGTTTCGAATTCCACAATTTTACGCGTCACCTCAGTACTCAGATTCATGGCGTTCGGATCAGTTTTAGGATTAAGATCAATATTTACCGAAGTGTAGGTGAGGGTTCGTTCGGTCTTGATCGGCATGTTACTGAGAATAGTATCAGTCGAATCGGTATCGATGACCTTGAGAGAGAATTTAGCCTTAGCGGCTGGTTCATCGACGCACGGGAACATCATGCGCGCATAATGCGATTCGAACTGAGTAGAGACAATACGCTCGGTCTTCCCTTCATGTTCATAAGTCGAAAGATAAAGCCCGGTCATACCGTGCGAAAGTTGCAAGGAATAACGGGCTTCGATAATAATTTCGGCGCCCACAACCTGCGAAGCAAAACTAATAGTTTCCGCCTCGGCGTCCTCCGTAAAAGCCACTGGGCGCTGATCGATAGTTAGCTGATTAATTTTGAGATTTTTCGCGTGGAGCTTGATGGCGGAACTTTTGGCAGTACCCTGAATCTTCACTCGACCTTGAACCTGTTCAGTGTCTTTATTGATTCTTAATTCAATTTCGTATAATTCTGGTGTAAAGTATTTGGCTAATTGTTCCACCCTGTTCTCCTTAATCTAAAATTGCTTTAATGCGACGAATGCCAGCGGCTGAGGATTCTTCTTTTTTAATTTTAAAATGACCGAGCACGCCAGTATGTTCGACGTGAGGGCCACCACAAAGTTCACGCGAGATTGGATTTTCTGCGGTGCCGATGGTATAAACTTTGACTACATCGCCATATTTTTCCCAGAAGCTACCATGAGCTTTTAGGATGTCACGAGCGTAAGCCTTATCGTATTCAGCAAACGAGACTGGATAATCTTCCTCTATCCATTGATTGACCTGATCCTCGATTTGTTTTTTCTCTTCATCGGTGAGTTTGCGATCAAGATTAAAATCGAAACGCAGACGCTCAGAGGTAATATTAGAGCCGGCCTGAGCGATATTCGGATCGACAATTTTCTGAAGGGCAGCTAGAAGTAAATGCGTCGCGGTATGATATTTCACCGAGGCTTCACCATGATCTTCGAGACCACCCTTGAACATACCCTTACTAGCGGTTTGGGAACGTTGACGTTGCTCATCGAGGCTAGCCTGGAATTCAGCTTGCCAGTTCTCACTGAGACTGATTTGGTTTTGTTTAGCTTCTTCAAGAGATAATTCGAGTGGGAAGCCATAAGTATCCTGAAGCATAAAGAGTTCTTTACCAGTGAGACCCTGATCTTTAAGCTTATGAAGTTCCTTCAAACCGCGATGAATACTGCGGCGGAAGGCCTGCTCCTCGCGAATCAAAACATTTAGGGCGTCGGCACGATTGGTAAGAATTTCATCCGAGAGATCTTGGTAATTTTCAGCGATAATTGGCACGATTTGAGCCAAGAAATCTTGATCGATACCGAGGTTAGTAGCCTTCATTACCGCACGACGAATCAAGCGGCGAAGCGCGTAGCCCTGTTGTTTATTACTTGGAACTAAACCCTGAGCGGAAAGTAGATAAGCACCACGTAAATGGTCGGCAATCACGCGCATTTCTTCAGTGTGATCAGTATAACTCAGGCCAGAGATAGCTTCGAGCTTAGTAATAATTGGTTTTAAGAGTGACGTTTCGAAAACATCGAAAGAATCCATAGCCGCCGCGGCGATACGCTCCAGACCAGCACCAAAATCGATATTTTTCTTGGTTAATTCCGAGAAGGTGCCGTCTTGATTACGCTTATATTGCATGAAGACTTGGTTACCGATTTCCATGAAGCGTGCACCGTCCGAGGCCGGATGAGATTTGCCATATTTCGCGACATCTTGCTTGTCTTCGCCAAAATCATAGAAAACTTCCGAATCTGGACCACATGGATCACCAATCGGGGTAGTTTCGACGCCACCACCACGACTCCACCAGTTTTCATGGTCATCATAGAAGAAAATATGCTCATTTTCCTTAATACCGCGCTTCGCTCCATTCTCACTAGAACCAATTTCAGCGATTTCAGCTTTCACTCCAGCTTCCGCAAAAACACGTTGCCAGATTTCAGCGGATTCGATATCTTTAGGAATGCCGTATTTTTCGTTACCAATAAAGCAAGTGACATAAATCTTATGCGGATCGAGCCCAACAATTTCGGTGAGAAATTTGAAGAAGGCTGGGATTTGTTCTTGCTTAAAATAATCTCCCAGTGACCAATTACCGAGCATTTCGAAAACCGTAGTGTGACGTGGATCGCCCACATCTTCAATATCTTGCAAACGCAAACATGGCTGTGAATCTGCCAGACGCTGACCGGCAGGATGAGGTTCACCGAGAAGATATGGCAAAAGAGGCTGCATGCCAGAACCAGTAAAAAGGGTGGTCGGATCATTTTCCAAAACCAGACGCGCTGGAGCGATTACCTGGTGGCCACGACTAGTTTGATATTCAAGAAATTTTTGACGGATTTCACTTGCATTCATGGGGGTAATTATACCATATTCTGCAGAACTTCGAGTTTTACACAACTTTACAAAATGCTCATGTTATATATAATTAAAATAGATTAAATAAAAGGACGCCGCAAATGAAAAAAATAATTACCCTGTTCCTAATCGGGATTGTGGGTATAATCCTCTTCATAGTCGTGAAAAATATGGCTAACGGCGATGGGTTGCTAACGATTAGCTGTAAATCCGCACAGAATACACTCACGATTAAGATCGATCCAACGGTAGAAAATTTGGTTTCAGCCACTACGGACGACGGCGAGGATTTCGACCTCGGTGATCTGGACGAAAAAATTCAAAAAAATGGCCTGAAGAAAACAGTCGATGACCTGAAGCGCAAATTGGAATTAACTAAAGGCTACGCTTGCTTCGATAAAAAATAAAAAATAGCCGCGAAGAGCGGTTATTTTTCTTGGTTTTTTAATTTCAATTATGGGGTTTAGTGCCGAGGATTATTCGGCAATAATACCGCGCCACCAAATACAAAAGACTATTCCGCAATAATACCCGCTATCAAATACAAAAGTCTACTCCGCGATAATACCACCGCCGATACAGATGTCTCCGGCATAGAAGACCACAGATTGACCGGCTGCTGGATGTTTGATTTCTTCAATCAATACCACCTCGTTAGTTTCTGCGTTAAAACCGCAAGAGATGAGTGGTGCACGATGGCGTACACGACAAGTTAGATTAGAGAGATTTGGCTGAACATCACCAGATTCTTGATGAATTTGACGAATCATCACATCCTTTAACTTCAAAGTCTTCGTCCAAAGATTTAAGTGATTGAGGTTTTTCGAAACATATACCAGATTTTTAGACATGTCTTTTCCCACCACATAGTAGGGCAGACCGCCGCCGAGATTCAAACCGTGGCGCTGACCGATAGTATAGAAGACCGCACCTTCGTGCGTGCCGAGCACCTCTCCAGTATCGCGATCGATAATCTGACCAGGCACCACCTCAATATATTCTTGGAGAAAATCCTTAATCCCGACTTCACCCACGAAACAAACCCCCATCGATTCTTTCTTGTAGGCGTTATCGAGACCAAATTTAGCAGCCAGTTGCTTCACCTCTGGTTTTAGCATTTTGCCAAGAGGAAACAAAGTGTGTGCAATAGCTTCATCGGAAATTCGATAAAGAAAATAGGTTTGATCCTTATTCGTATCGATAGCGAGCTTCAAATTACCATCTTCCGAGACAGCATAATGACCGGTAGCAATAAAATCGGCACCCTGGCTCATGGCAATGTCATAAAAAAGCTTGAACTTGATTTCTTGATTACACATTACATCGGGATTTGGGGTATTCCCCTTCCTGAATTCCTCAATCATATAATCGACTACCTTGGCGTGATACTCGGTCTCAAAATCAAAAATGCGAAAATCAATATCTAATTTCGTAGCCACGCGCTTAGCATCCGCCAAATCTTCCGCCCAAGGACACTTCATACCTGGAAGATCCTTCGACCAGTTCTTCATATAGACACCGACCACGTGATAGCCGGCATTTTTTAATAGGACGGCAGTGACCGAAGAATCGACACCACCAGACATGCCGACGAAGACGGTTTTAGGTTTGACTATATCGCTATTCATGGGCGGCTCCTTGATCTTGGCTGCAGCGTCATTCATGGGCGACCCCTTGATTTTGACTGAATTCGGTAGAATTTGCTTGGCCTAGTTCAGTATCGTGCGATTCTTTCAAAACCATCTCGTCTGATAACAGACCGACGCGCTTGACTTCTTGATTAACTACTTCGGCGATGACTGAGGCGGCTTCACGAATTTGCTCTTCGGTGTTTAGCTCACCGAAAGTTACGCGGAGGGAGCCGGTAATTTCCGAATCGGTGAGGCCGATGGCGGAAAGTACATGGGATTTTTGCCCCTTGGAAGCGGCACAGGCGGCACCGGTAGACAATAAAATACCTTGGTCTTCTAACTTAAAGATCAGACGTTCGGCATCGAGTCCGTCGAAACAGACTGGGCAGAAGTTGGCTAATTGGTGTTTTTTGTTACCCAAAAATTTTGGCGTAACGAGGGATTTTTCGGTCAAAATCTGACGGAATAATTGATTAAATTTTTCATATTTTTTACGGCTGGCGGAAATGTGAGATTTCGCACGCACCGAAGCTTCCGCGAAGCCCATGAGAAGAGGCACATTTTCCGTACCCGAACGCAAACCCATTTCCTGGCCACCACCATAAGAGATTGGTTGAAGCCTTACTCCACGAGAAATATAGAGCGCACCAATCCCCTTCGGACCATAAACTTTGGCGGAATTGAGCGTCAAAAGGTCGACCCCGAGACGCGCCACCGAGAGGTCGAGAAGACTCGCAGCCTGAGAAGCGTCAGAATGGAGATAAAGTGGCGTGAGATTACCGATAGCGAGACGCTGTTCGCGGGTTCGTCGAATAATTTCGGCAATTTCACTGAGGGGCTGGATGGTGCCAAGTTCGTTATTGGCGATAGCGACAGAGATTAGGACAGTTTTTTCGGTAATTTTAGCAGCCAAATCCTTTAAATCAATCAGACCAGTCGAATCGACAGCAATTTCTGCCACTTTTTTCGCATAATGCCTGGCAGATTCTCGCACCGAGGCATGCTCGGTAGCTAAAATCAGAGCTTCGGTGTCTGGGTAATTTTCTAGGACTGTAAACGCGAGATTAATCGACTCAGTGGCGCCGGCCGTGATAACTAAATCTGGTGATTTCGCACCGATAGTTTGAGCTAGAGCGGATTTTTTGGCTTCATATTCACCGCGCAAATGTTTGGCAGGAAGATACGGCGCAGAAGGGTTATAAAAATTTTCACTAAAATATGGCAACATCGCCTCAAGTACCTTGGGATGGACTGGAGTAGCGGCCGCAAAATCTAAATAAATCATTTTTTGACTCCTAAATTAAAGAGAGTTTCAGAATTTTCGGTAGTAATTTTCGCTACTTCCTCAAAATCCAGCCCAAGTTTTTCGGCTAACCATTTCGCTACATAGTAGACATTGGCCGGCTGATTGGTCTGGCCGCGCAGTGGCACGGGAGCGAGAAACGGCGCATCAGTTTCGAGTAAAATTCGCTCAATTGGTGGCATCGGTAAAGTAGAATAAGTGGCAAGACCGTTCACGCCGATATAAAAATCACGTTCGAGAGATTTACGGAGGTTTTTCTTGTTATCAGAGAAAGAATGCACGACACCACGGATTTTAGCAGAGGAAAAATTGTCCAAAATCGCAAAAAAGTCATCGAAAGCTTCACGAACATGAAAAATCAGTGGCAAATCTTCACGGATGGCGAGATCCAACATCTCTTCCAGAAGTCTCGCCTGGTCGAGCTTATCATTTTCGCCGTAATGATAGTCTAGGCCGACTTCTCCGATTGCGATTGGTCGATTTTGATGTTCAAATTGAACATCTTTTCTAGGCTTGTCAAATTCATTGGGGTGGATACCGTAGCTCCAGAAGAGTTTGGTAGGATTTTGAGCGGCGAATTTTGCAGCCTTGAAAGAATCTTCGTGATCAGTACCGACACAAATCAGCTTTTCGACTTGTTTTTCGGCGCAGGCCGCAAGAGCCTGGACTTGTGCTTCCAGCGTATAAAAATCCAGGTCATGCAGATGACAATGTGAATCGATAAGATACGCCGGCTGGGACATTTTAGCTCCTAGCTTCGCGTTTTCGCTTGATTGGATCTAACTGGCGCTTGCGGAGACGTAGACTCTTCGGGGTGACTTCGAGTAGTTCATCGTCGAGGAGGAAGTCGAGACATTGCTCGAGGCTGAGATTGGTGTACGGAGTGAGCTGGATAGCCCCGTCGGAAGCGTGAGTACGCATATTGGTGAGTTGTTTTTCACGACAAACATTGATATCGATATCTTCTTTCTTGTTCGAAAGACCGACGATCATACCCTGATAAACAGGAACCTGTGGCGGAATAAAGAGAATACCACGAGCCTGCACCATGTCGAGAGCATAAGCGGTAGAAGTACCAGTTTCAAAAGAAATCAAAACACCATTACGTTCTGGCTTGTATTTACCTTCGACTGGACGGTAGCCCTTCGGAATAGAAGACATAATCACGGTACCCTTAGTATCGGTCATTAAGCTATTGCGAAGACCAATCAAGGCCGCGGTAGAAATTTCATAAGTGAAACGGACGGCGCCACCAGAGGTAATTTCTTGAGAAACAAGATCAGCCTTACGAATGCCGAGCTCTTGCGAAACCGCACCGACATATTCTGGAGTGACCTCAATAGTAAGGTCTTCAAATGGTTCACATTTTTTACCGTCGATTTCTTTATAGACCACTTCTGGACGGCCAGCTTCGAGTTCGTAACCTTCACGGCGCATAGTTTCGATTAGAACTGAAAGGTGAAGTTCACCACGACCAGAAACTTTGTAACCGAGACCGTCTTGGGCGATTTTCAAAGCGATATTAGTTTCGAGCTCCTTATGCAAACGATCGGAAATTTGACGGGAGGTAGTAAATTCGCCTTCTTGACCCTTGAGTGGACTAGTGTTTGGGCCAATATAGATACTGAGAGTAGGTGGTTCAAGCTCGATAGTTGGCAGAGCTTCAGGATTATCAAAGGCGGCAATGGTATCACCGATGCTAGCGCTTGGAATACCAGTCACCGCGACGATATCGCCAGCAAAAGCTTCATTAACCTCTTCCTTGCCGAGACCACGATAGACGAAGATACGGTCAACTTTACCATTTTCGGTAGTGACTTCTGGCTCACCGTTAGTAAAATGGGTCTTCACGATCTTAATCGATTGACCATGCTTGATATTGCCACGGAAAATTTTACCAATGGCATATTTACCAAGGTAATTATCAGAAGCAAGTGAAGCCACGAGAAGTTGCAGACCTTTTTCAGAATCGTCATCGACCTTCGGAGAAGGAATATCATTGATGATGGATTCAAAAATTACGTGCAGATCATCATCCAGATTTTCGGTCTTACCAGCACGACCATCACGCGCGATAGCATAATAGATTGGGTAATTAAGCTGAGATTCTTCGGTCGCAAGCTCCAAGAAAAGGTCTGAAATCTCGTCTTTCACTTCTTCGATACGAGCGGCTGGCTTGTCGATTTTATTAATAATTACAACTGGCTTTAATTTAAGATCAAGGGCTTTTTTCAAAACGAATTTAGTCTGTGGCATTGGACCTTCTTGGGCGTCCACCACCAAAAGTACACCGTCGGCCATATTGAGAGTACGTTCAACTTCACCAGAGAAGTCGGCGTGGCCCGGGGTATCGATAATATTAATTTTGTGATCGTGGTAATAGACCGAGGTTTGCTTGGCGGTAATAGTGATACCGCGCTCGTGTTCCTGGTCACCAGAGTCCATAATGAGAGTCTGGCTCATTTCGGCTTGATTATCACGGAAGGTATTAGATTGTTTCAAAAGTGCATCTACCAGCGTCGTTTTACCGTGGTCAACGTGCGCGATGATTGCAACATTACGGATATTTTCTTTATTATTCATATTGCCCTTATTTTTTACTCTGAATATTATACCATATTTTGCTTGATTTTTTGAGAGGGTAGGCATATAATAAGAGAATACTCTGGGTCGGTAGCTCAGCAGGTTAGAGCACGGGCCTTTTAAGCCCGGTGTCGAGGGTTCGAGTCCCTCCCGACTCACCAACAGAGGAACCTTTAAAAAAACTCAGGTTCGAAAATGAAATTATATGGTGATTTATATACGTAAATCACCTTTTTTGTGTATCAATTTCGAGTAGTCTTTAGATCGCTCCGAAGTATTTCTCGAAGAAGCTCACAAGTCGCTCAATAATGCCTTTCTTCTTACCAGAGCGATTACTATCGCCAAAGCGCGACATAGCTGGCATAATGCGGTCTACGTCGGTGCCTGTGGTCTTAAATACGCCGTCGCGGAATGAGTTAGAGATAAGCCTTCTAGTTTCTGCAGGACTTAAATTATTGTCCTCGATAATCTTAGTAAGTTCATTTTCGCGTTCGGCGTTGATAAAGCGTTGCCATGCGTCGTGGATCTCGCCATTCTCATGTAAAGAGTAGAGATTGATGAAGTCGTGGATGAGTTCCTTCTTGCTTCTGAGCTCGATACTTGCGTCGACGGCCTTGTCGATACTCGTAAGGATGTCCTTATTCTCGCAGTTCGATTCGTGATATTTAGTGACGAGTGCGAGAATGTAATCAACATTAACTTCGGCTTGGCGCACGAGTTCAATTTCGAATACCAGATCGTCATTTACGTCTTCTTTTTCGGCTTGACTAGATGGACGAAGTTCTTGGTACAAGTCGAGGTATTCGCTCTGATAGTTTTGTAGATCTCTTGGCGACAAGATATCTTCTTGCTCGAACCTATCGAACGATGTGAGAATATTGCGCATCCTTAGGATCTTGCCAAAGAGCTTGATGAAGTCTTTCTGGTTTTGCTCACCCTCGATGCGTTCGCCAAGTGGGAACTTTTCGGAAAGCTCGGCGATTAATTCGGTATAACCAACTTTGTGTTCACCATTTTCGTCATAGCCATTAACATATTCGTTGTAGCTCTTTAGAAGTACTATGCCACTTGCGTCGCGATCGCCAAATAGGCCGATTGCTTCATCAACTTTTTCGGCTAAATTTCGGAAACAAATGATGTTGCCGAATTGCTTAACCGAGTTGAGAATGCGGTTCGTGCGTGAAAACGCTTGAACCAAGCCATGCATCTTTAGTTCTTTGTCCACCCAGAGTGTATTGAGCGTCGTAGCATCAAAGCCGGTTAGGAACATATTCACGACGATAAGCAGGTCTATTTCGCGGTTCTTTACGCGTAGCGACAAGTCTTTGTAATAATTCTGGAACGAATCGGAAGATGTATCGTAATTCGTATTGAAGTTTCTATTATAGTCGGAGATAGCTGACTCTAGGAAGTTGCGCGATGACTGGTCCATTCCAGTAACATCTAAATCTTCGTCAAAGATGAAGCCTTCTTCTGGATCGTCTTCATTTGCGGCGAAACTGAAAATAGTTGCGATTTTGAGCGAGTTGTTTCTCTCAGCTAACTGTTTCTTAAACTCAGTGTAGTATTTCATTGCGGCCGGAATGGACGCGACAGCAAGGATTGAGTTAAAACCATTCATTCTGCCAAGTAATGTTTCGCGCTTCGAGTCGCCGAACCTTACGACATCGGCTACATTCATTGTGCGATTAAAGTTGTAGAACTGATTTCTTTTTGTCTTCTGGTCGAAATGGTCGAGAATATATGAAATGACCATGGAAACGCGTTCGTCACTAAGCAATGCATGTTCGCGATCGATGCTACTTACTTGCTTATCGGCGATATCGTCCTTTTCTTTGACGGTATTGATATAATCAATGCGGAATGGTAGTACATTTTTGTCATTAATGGCGTCTACGATCGTGTACGTGTGGAGCTTATCACCAAAGGCTTGTTCTGTCGTTCTGAGCATTGGATTGCCGCTGTTGCCGGCGTTAGATGCGAAAATAGGTGTACCAGTAAAGCCAAATAGGTGATAATTCTTAAAAGCCTTAGCGATTGCAGTATGCATATCACCAAATTGTGAGCGGTGGCATTCGTCGAAAATAATTACGACGTGCTTATTATATATGTCGTGTTCCGGGTTCTTTTTAGTAAATACACCGAGTTTTTGGATTGTCGTGACAATAATGCGTGAATTATCCGATTCGAGTTGTTTCTGAAGAACGCGCGTTGAAGTATTGCCATCTGCGGCACCTTTCTCGAAGCGGTCGTATTCTTTCATTGTCTGATAATCTAAGTCTTTGCGATCTACTACGAACAGAACCTTATCGATATACGGCATCTTTGCTACGAGCTGAGCAGTCTTAAAGCTTGTAAGTGTCTTACCTGAGCCAGTAGTGTGCCAAATATAACCACCAGCGGCCGTTGTACCGAGCTTTTTGTAGTTAGTTGAGGTCTCTATGCGGTTGATGATTCTTTCGGTTGCTACGATCTGATACGGGCGCATTACGAGTAGCTTGTTATCTGTATCGAATACACAGTAGCGCGTCAAGATATTTAGAATCGTATGCTTTGAGAAGAATGTTTTCGTAAAGTCTACCAAATCCGGAATGGTCTTGTTCTTGGCGTCGGCCCAGTAGCTTGTAAATTCAAAGCTGTTGCTCGTCTTCTTGGATTTCTTACGACCGGCTTCGCCAAGTTCCTTAATATGACTTTCACGTGTCGTGTTTGAATAGTATTTCGTATGAGTTCCGTTAGAAATTACGAAAATTTGAACGTATTCAAAAAGACCACTACCAGCGAAGAAACTCTCACGTGAGTAGCGTTTGATTTGGTTGAAAGCTTCGCGGAGTCTTACGCCGCGTCGCTTTAGCTCGATATGAACGAGGGGAAGCCCATTGACGAGAATTGTGACGTCGTAGCGATTATCGTGTTCGGCGCCTTCATCTCTACTGATAGTGTATTGATTAATGACTTGTAGGCTATTGTTATGAATATTCTTTTTATCGAGCAGGCGAATATTCTGTGTATGGCCATCCTCTGCGCGGAACGATATCGCGGTATCTTTTTCTTGGATCTTACGAGTTTTCTCGACAATGCCTTCAGAATTGCCGACAATATTTTCATAGAAGAATCGTTGCCACTCACTATCAGAAAAGATATAATTGTTTAGTTTCTGAAGCTGGATTCGTAAATTGTCTTCGAGATCGTGAGCGTTATGGATCTGCAGATATTCGTATCCTTGCTCCTGCAAGTTCTGTATTAGTTCGCGTTCAAGCTCGGCTTCGCTCTGGTAAGCCGTGTATTTCTTATCATCAGGTTTGTATTCAGCGAGGACTGTAGAGACTTCGCTTTCCGCAATCATATTAAACCTACTCATTTTTTGCCTCCGCTTCTTCGCTGAATAAGTTTAGATATTCTCTATATACCCATTTTTGCGCATACGGCTTATCACCAGTTTTTATCGGCTCCAATATGCCCATATCTTTCATGCGATCAATTGCTTTATATACTCCGCTTTGTTGATATCCGGTCCATTTTTGGATATCGGAAACCCCCACGATTGGCATTTTATATAATCCAGTTAATATCTTGAGGGTAGCTTCTGATGCTATACGATTGAGTTTTTGAACTTTCATCATATCTCTTTCACGTAGTTTCGTAATTTTTGCGCACGTTACGATGGCAGAATTAGCAATTTCAATTACACCATCAAGGAAGAAGTCAACCCATTCTTCTACTTCGCCATTATGGTAACCGTTAAGCCGAGAGTAATAAACTTCTTGATATTTCTTAAAGTAAGATGACAAGTATAAAACTGGCGATTCTAGTAACTTTTGTTGCCATAAATACATCGCAACAAGCATACGACCAGTTCTACCATTTCCATCATTGAACGGGTGAATAGTCTCAAACTGAGAGTGAATGAGTGCTGTTTTTATCAGTGGCAGATAGTCGTCTTTGTCGGAGTTGATAAATAATTCTAAATCACCAAGTGAGCGTTTCATTTCAACAACGGTTGGTGGAACATATTTAGCGTTATCTGGGCGCGTTCCACTAACCCAGTTTTGTTTTTTGCGAAATTCTCCAGGGTAAGAGAACTGTGTTGATCTTGCATCCTGCATTAGTTTTTTGTGAAGTTCCTTGATAAATCTTAGGCTAAATGGAAATTCTTCGATTCGTTTTAGACCGTAGTTTAAGGCTTTAATGTAGTGCAAAATATCATCAACGTCTTGTGGAAGATCGACACTCGGTTCGACATTCTCCCTCTCAATCGAGTCCATCATTGTTGCGTTCGTTCCTTCGATTTGACTTGAAGACGATGCGTCCTTCCTAAGAAACATTAAGATGAACCAATCTTTATCTGGTAGTAACTCTGTGATGCCATCGAGTTTACCGAGGACGCGCATAGCTTCTGAATGTTTTTTGATCAGTTGATCACTAAAAACAAACTTGTCCTTTGGTGGAAAAGGTTCAGGGGTAAAAGCCTTGTATCCCTCTGGTTGACTTATGTATTTTCCAACACTATTCATATCGTGGAACTTTCTTTTTACTTTTCCACATTTTATCATAAATCGTGGAAGTTTGTCAAGATTTTTCCACGATTTTTAACGTAAGGATTATAGTCAGATGGCACTATTTTTCTGAAAAGGTAAGCAGTTTGTCACGGTAATATTCATATTGCTTGTGGCGCGCTTTGATCTCGGCAGGAAGGCCGGACTTGAAACTTTCGCATATTTCGCTCAGGTTATTTAGCACTTTTATTATTGATTCTTGTTGTTCTGCGCTCGGGACAATTACTTTTATCGAACCCATCACATTACTCATGAGCTTCGGGTTGCCCATTCCTGAATTGACGTGCTTTTTAGCTTCTACACTCAACGCATAATACAGGTAATCGTTTAGAATATCTTCTTCTTTAATCTTTAGTAAGCCGCATACATTTGTAACGCTAAACTTGCCGCTCCTGCGGAATACGGTGCCAGCATTGGCGCCATCCGTAGTCCAGGTTAAGTATTCGCCGTCGTACTTATATGTATTGATCTTACCCAATATGCCGTCATTCTCAGTCTGTGACGAATAGACCGGATAATCGCCTGCGTTGTCTTTTATGAAGTCCTTGGACATCACGATACCGCGAGATATATCGCAAAGGTCTTCAATCTTGGCAATATAGTAACCAAAGATGTATTGACGTAGCTTAGCTACTCCTCTCTCTCTCGATGCCGGCACCGATTACTGTGTCGAAGCTTAGAAGCCTATCGCGATAGTATTCGTATTGTTTTTGTCGCGCTTCAATTTCAGCCGGTAAGCCAATATTGAGGTTGTTACAGACGGCGTCAAAATTATCTAGGACGTAAACAATGCGTTCCTGAATATTTTTTGGTGGAACGGGGATTTTTACGCTCCTGATATCATTATTGTAGATTCTAGCGATCGTTCCGCCGGACGAAACACGCCAAGGTTTCGTCTGATAAAAATAGTAAAGATATCTATTCGTAACTTTTTCTTCATCATTATTTATCCAGACTATATTTGAGTCCTGGAAATACGCTGGTTCGCCGTTGAATATTACTGTTCTCCCTATAGTCCCAGCGGCAGAAATTAGAATATCGCCCTTTTTTGGATAACTATATTTTCTCTTATATTCTTCAAAAAGCTCTGGTGCTATGTACGAATCTTCTTTTTTGCCGAATGTACCAATTTTGAAGAAAGGAATACCAGAATCTTGCGTTTGGTTTTTGAGTATGCGCTTGCACATACAGACCTCACCAATGTCACCAATAGTAAGCCACTCAACTTGCCCCCCCTCACCGGCTATGTTTTCGAATGAGAGAAGATGGTCACGATAATATTCATATTGCTGTTTTCTCTTAGTGAGCTCCGCTTTGAGCTCCGCTTCGAGCTCCGTGAAGCTGTTTAGCATCCTGATGATTTCTTGCTGAATCTCGAGTGGCGGTACGGGAACTTTTATTTTTGAATATTTGTCGATCCATTGACGTGCATGTGGGCCAGGTTCATACTTTATATTTTTAATGCAAAAGTATAAGTAACGTAGAGTAGCAATATTATCATCCTTGGCGATTAGTAATTTCATGGCAGATGATTTAACTTTGAACGGAAAATCAACCCAGTGAGACGATGTAGTGAAGTCGTCGAATATAATTACTGGAGATTCCTTGCTGGCTTGATAGATACCGTCAGTTTCATTTGTGTATCCAAGAATAAAGCTTTGCCCTGCGGTTAATACTGGCGTTTCAAAATCATCATTGTAGTCGGTGCTAGATACGATGTACTTTCCAGGCTGTTCGTAATTCATAAGCTCGCTGAGCGGTTTGTATTCTACGCCGTTCGGGCATTTTTCTTTAATCAACTCATCAATCTTACTCATTTTTGCCCTCTAGTATTCTTTTTACTTCTTTATCGAAGTCAGAATTAATCATCTGCGTCTTGTTAAACACAGTATATTCGGCAATGGCTTTTTTGTCGGCATCTTTCTTCGAGATGCGGCCTTTGTCCTCTAAGATGTTGAAACGACGAAAATTCAAGAATTCGTTTATGCTTTTAGCAAAGTCTTCCATTGTAAACGTAACTTCATTTTCAATCAGATCTTCTATGTAATCAAAGAAGCCCGTAATAGCGCGCTCGAGTCGACGAATTTGGTTTTCGTCCAAATAATTCTTTGCGACCGTAACATCGGATTTTAGAATTCTGCCATCTGGAGAATTCTTCCATGTAGTAAGCCCCATATTTGGCTTCGTATGGTCCGCGCGCGAATCTATAATTTCGGCCGCTGTCTGACCAGTGATGGCATAATGGAATTTATTTTGAATCATCGCATAGAAATCGTGTGTTATCTCGGAGTTTTTGTCGTAGTCGATACTGCATTCAGCAAAGATGTCGGTGATCTGTTGCCAAATACGTCTCTCACTCGTACGAATTGAGCGTACACGTTCCAAGAGTTCACGGAAGTAATCTTTACCAAAAACTGTTTCACCTTGTTTTAGCCTATCATCATCAAGGACGAAGCCTTTTATCATATATTCTTTAAGAATCTTTGTAGCCCAGATTCGGAAGTGTGTTGCGCGCGACGAATTGACGCGATAGCCGACAGAAATAATGGCATCGAGATTATAAAATAGCGTTTCCCGTCTAACGACTCTACCACTTTCGTCTTGAACTTGTTCCATTTTGGAACACGTTGTGGCTTGTTCCAGTTCGCCTTCGTTGTAGATATTCTGTAAATGCTTGGTTATCGCCTGCGGGTTAACCCCGAATAGCTCGGACATTGATTTTTGTGTTAACCAAATCGTTTCGTCTTTAATATAGGCATTTACGGATAAATCTTCATCTTCTGATTTATAAATTAGGAAACTAAAGTTTCTAGGCATTTTCACTCCCTTCGATTTCTTCAATTATTGCATCAATCTTTTGACGGAGTTCGTTCTCACGAGCGACAATCTCTTTAAGCTCGGCATTAAGCTTCTTAATATCTACTTTTTCACGAGTGTCTTCTGGCTCGACGTATGTAGAAACTGAAAGATTGTAGCCTTGTTCAGCTACTTCATCGTTTGGCGCTAAGCGAACGAGATGATCGACGTCTTTGCGTTCTTTAACCCATTCGAGAACCCTCTCAATATTTGTATCGGTAAGCTTGTTGCTGTTTGTGACTTTGATAAATTCTTTGCTTGCGTCGACGAATAACGTAGAGTTCTCAGATTTATTCTTCCTGAGTACCATAATGCAGGTCGCAATGCTGGTACCGTAGAATAGGTTGTCTGGTAATTGAATCACGGTATCTACGAAGTTATTGTCTATTAAATATTTGCGAATCTTTTGCTCAGCGCCACCGCGATACATGATACCTGGGAAACAAACGATTGCGGCCGCACCGTTTGTAGCGAGCCAGCTAAGCGAATGCATGATAAATGCGAGATCGGCTTTCGACTTTGGCGCCAATACGCCAGCAGGTGAGAAGCGTTGGTCGTTAATGAGGACCGGGTTGCTTTCGCCTTCCCAGTGAATCGAATATGGCGGATTGGATACGATTGCCTCAAATGGCTCATCATCCCAATGCCCAGGATCCATGAGCGTATCGCCGAGCGCGATATCAAACTTATCGTAGTCGATATCGTGAAGGAACATGTTAATGCGGCAAAGGTTGTAAGTCGTGATGTTTATCTCTTGGCCATAAAAGCCTTGGCGGACGTTATCGCGGCCGAGAACCTTTGCAAATTTAAGGAGAAGTGAGCCCGAGCCACAAGCCGGGTCATAAACTTTGTTTACTGATGTTTTGCCCATTACGGCGAGCTTCGTGAGAAGTTCTGATACTTCCTGTGGAGTGTAGAATTCGCCACCAGATTTACCGGCACTTGATGCGTACATACCCATAAGGAATTCGTAGGCGTCACCGAATGCATCGATGGTATTGTCTTGGTAATTACCAAGTTTCATCTCGCCAACGCCATCCATAAGCTGAACGAGGTGGTCGTTGCGCTTTGCTACGGAACTACCGAGTTTATTGCTATTAACATCAATGTCGTCAAAGAGACCTTTCATGTCATATTCGGAATCATGACCTTTAGCGGAGTCTTCAATGGAGTTTAGGGCTTTTTCGAGCGTTTCATTTAAGTTTTCATCGTTTCGTGCATTCTTACGGACGTTCTTAAAGAGTTGGCTTGGTAGAATGAAGAAGCCTTTGGTATCTACCATTTCTTCGCGGATTGTTTCGGCCTGTTCGTCGGAGATATTTGCGTAGTCAAAGCTCGGATTACCGGCTTTATGCTCACCTTCGTTTATGTAGTTCGTTAGGTTTTCTGAAATAAAGCGATAAAAGAGCATGCCAAGAATGTACTGCTTAAAATCCCAGCCATCCACTGAACCACGTAGATTGTTGGCGATATTCCAAATAGTGCGATGTAATTCTGCGCGCTCCTGTTCTTTTTTAGTGTCGGCCATAAAGTAAACTCCGAGTTAAAAATAATAAAAGCTTACTATCTATTATACAGGATTGTTCCTTTTTTGTTTTAGGTGTCTTTCTTAATTGTTTAGCTGAACCTGAGTAAGCATGATTATTTTTTCTTATTGTCAACAATTTCCGCTTCTTCAACGTCATCTAAGTTAGTGTCGGATTTTTTGGAACCAGAAAATTTGGAGACTAGATTATAACGGTCAGTGAATTCTTCAACGTGCTTCTTTAAGACAATAATATTGATCAGATCCGAGAGACCATAACCGATCATAATGAAGCCAATCAGAGATAAGGCGATGGCGGAAGCGTCAAACGGATAGACGATAATGGCAACACCAGCGGTAAGTGATAAGAGATTAGTGATGATAGATGTGATATAGGCGGATTTAGAAACATTTTTTAATTCCATAGTATAGCCGATACGAGAAATCGCCGAAATCACAATAACGAGACCGATAGTCATAGGAATTAAGCTGAGAATACCCGGATAAAAGAGAAAGACGAGACCCACTACGATAAGAAAGGCGCCGAGGAAGTTACTAGAAAACATGCGGATGAAACGTGAATAGATTCGACTCACAATCATACTGAAACCGGCAAGCAGGAAGCCGGCGGCAAGAAGTAGACGCAAGAGATTGATGGCAAATTCTGGAAGCAGAGCAAAGAAGAGGCCGAGTAACACCATTACCACTGTGGTGGAGATTGCCGTATTAAGATAGGCATTAATTTTATCTTTGATTTTCATATTAACTCCAGTGCAGTTTAATTAATTATATTGTAACATATCTAGGCCATAAGAATTTTGGGATAATGCTTTTAGAATAAAAACCCGAAAAATACTAAACCCCTCAGTGAAATACAAAAAAACAGGCCCTTAGCCTGAATTACTGGTGGACGATAGAGGATTTGAACCTCTGACCTCGTCTACGTCAAAGACGCGCTCTAGCCAACTGAGCTAATCGTCCAGCAGATTTATTATATGATATTTAAGCGAAGATTTCAACCATAATTTAATTGAAGAAAAAAGACCCCCGTGAGGAGGTCTTTTAGAATCAAACTTAGCGGCGGTAACCGGATTTCTTACCCTTCTTCAAGAAGACGACGGCGAGAAGAGAGAGGAAGGCGAAGACGGCAATGCCGGAAGCGAGGAAGTCTGAGGATGAAAGATTCATACCTGCGAAGACGGATCCACCAGTATTAGGTATGGCTGGGACTTTCTTCCCGCCATTCTTATCTGGAGTAGCTGGCTTAGCTGGTTCTTCCTTACCAGTAAACTTAAAGTTGGTGAGTTCTGGTTTAGCAAGGTCATCACCTGCGCCATTGAGAGCAGTAACTTCGAGAGTGTAATCACCCTTGTCTAGTTTGTTATTAATTTCTTCTGAGTTGAGTTCGATAGTACCACCATTAGTCATTGCAACTGGATCGGTAATTTCGATTTCCTTGTCGCCAATTTTATGACCATCCTTATCTTTGATAGTGAGCTTAAGTTTAGCAACTCCAGCAGCGTGATGAACGTTGAAACCAGTGTAACCATTTGAGTTGGCCTGAGTTTTTTCAACCTCTATTGGGACATAATTAAATTCCACGGTATCGGCAGTTTCAGCTTTACCATCGACGGTAACCTTGATGGAAACTTTACCGAAGACGCCATTCGTGAGCTGTTGCATATCGAGAGGAATTGTCTTCGAACCGCTATTAGCTGCACCAGCATTACTTACATTAACAGTTTCGTTAGCGATAGTAGTGGTAGTACCGTCTTTATCGGTGAGCTTAATTTCATATTCAATAGTTTTGGACTTGGTAAAGTCAATACTCAATGGGATTTGTTTATCGAGTACCTTGCTATCAGAAGTAGGAGACTTGATAGCAACTGATTGCCCGTTTGGAAGAACTTTGACCTGGACGGTTACTTCGGAAGAAGCAGTCTCCTGGGCGTAAGTTTGATTGGTGAGCGCCAGGCCACCGATTATGGTGAGACCTGCTATTCCTAATGCGCCGATGATTGATTTTTTGTTCATTTTTCGCCTTTTTTATTTTTATTTTTTAGTGCTTATATCTAAATAATTAACTTAGACTTTTGAGCACGACGCTTTCTAAGTACGATAATAAACCATACTACAGCCGTTGTCAATAGCATAAACAGAATAATCAGAACAAATATCGGAACAATTAAGACGATCTTAGTGGATTTTTCTTCCTTGCCAGCGGCAGAAACCGTGGAAGTAATACGGTAGATACCGAAGGCTGGGCTGTCCTTCCATTCCAGATCAACATCACGAGCCGTATCAGGCAAGACGTCGAAGCCCTTAGTATCTTCAAAGATTGAACCGCCAAAGAGCTTTTCTACTTTCATACTAACAGTGGCACGAAAATCGGTATTACCAGTATTTTCGACAGTAGCGGAGGTACGAATATTACCAGACACACGGAAACCGTCGAGATGGTATTTGGAAATTTTTGCCTCTTCCCTGGTTTCACCTTCGGTTTTACCATAGAGAGTTAAGCCGACACGAGAAACGGTTTTAATACCAGTAGAATTAAGATCGTCTTTTGGGATGGCTTCAGCAAAGATAACAGCATATTGACCACCGGCTGGCACATCCTGAGGTACGGTGACGCGATATTTCACGACCTTGGTTTCGTTTGGCTGAACAGAGTAGGTGACATCAGATACGTAATTTCCGGAAGCATCCTGAAAAGTAGTCCAACGAGTAATTTGAGTACGAGAACTTTCCTTCGAGAAGTTTAATTCATATTTTTCGTTTGAGATGGAATATGGAGTAGCGTAAACCTTAAAATCGAAAGGATCGGTACCGATGTTAGAAACATTAAAGGTGAAGTCGGAAACATCGCCACCCTTGAGATAGACGGTGTTTTTCACTGGGGAAATTTGGATTTGGACTTTTGGCTTTTCAGCTGGTTTTTCGTCGGCATAAGTATCAGTGGTTTTCGCTAAACCGAAGAGACCGGAGAGCCCTAGCCCAAAGAGGACTAGAGTCAAGATACGTTTAATATTAATTTTCATCAAATACTCCTTTAGAAATCAGATTCGACGCGAGGTGCGGACTTGGTATTAGATTTTTTATTCTCATATTTCTTTGAAACAAGCCAGAAGATAACTGAGAGGATGAAGAGGACAAGTAGGACGATAAGCCAGATTGGACAAAGAATCACGAGCTTATGAGAAGTATTGTGGGCGTTACCAAAGGTAATGTCTTGCTCGACCCAGAAAATACCGATACCTGGAGATTTTTCCCAAGTTTCCTTGCTGAGGCGCTTAGTATTAGGGAGAGTGGTGCGGTAAGTAGGGTTTTCTTCGTTAGTATAAACCTCTTCCTTAGAGAAGAATGGGAAGACACGGAGAACATACTTGACATCCTCATCGGTGTTACCACAGTTTTCGACACGAGACGTCGCAGAGATCGGTGGATTAAACAGGATAAATGGCAGGCTGTTTTCCAAAATCTTAGTACAGTGATTGATCTTACCATCGATATGAGAGTAGATCAACATACCGATACGAGTAACTTCACGGATAGTATTGGAAGAATTTTCACTCGAAGTGTTTTCTACCATAATGGAAGCATATTGACCGCCGCCTGGAGCATTTTGAGGCACCTTGACGGTGTATTCGATAGTGGCTTCTGAGTTTGAATCCAGATGACCAGAAGTGGTATTAAAAGTAAACCAGTTCGAAATCTTGGTGTAGTCAGACGAAGCATCAAAAGTTGGATCATAGTTTTCGTTACTGACGGAATATGGCGCAGCATAGACCTTAAAATCAAAGGCATTCGTACCAATATTTTGAACACGGAATGAGCCTTGCTTAGTCTCACCTGGCTTTAATGTCCCGAGTTGCTGAGACGCAGGCGAGACCTGCATGTGATTTGCTAGACGTTCGGTACCATTATCTGCGTGGACTGGACGAACGACGCCGAAGAAGAGTGGCAACGCAACTGCCATACCGAAAATTAGACCTTTAAGTTTTTTCATTTACCTCCTAGTTATATGCTATTTATTATACACGAGCAAAAGCTTAATTCAATAAAAATAAAGTTTTAAGTACCTGGATTTTCTGAAACCGTGAGAACTACTACATCTTGGTAGTTTCCCGGGATTTGAGCATTAGTAGCAGCGACATGATAATTTATATTAGTAGTCTCATCAAGGACTTGCTTAGATGCGTTAAGATTCTTGTGAATCGAAGCATCTGTAGTCGTAATCGCCTTATGAGAGATACTACCCACGGAATAATTCCAGCCAGCTTGAGTACCATCGAGATCGCCAGCCATGGCCGGAATAACACTGGTAGCGGTAGTATCATGGACTAGATTGGTATTAGTGTCTTTATCACGAATATTAATATTGTAACCAGTGACACTGTTCGTCTTCACGCGAATAGTATTAGTAAGATTTTTAACCTGACCTGATTTAATCGTATCTTCCACTGTATTAGCACCAGCCGTTACATTAAGAAAAGAAGCGATGGTGACATTTACATCCAAGCTGTTCTTCTTTTCAATAGCAAAAGTGCTAAGCGGTAAGGCCATCAGTCCACAGGTAGAAGCGATGCCAAGAACGCCAGCTACCTTCCCAATATGTTTCATATTTTGTCCTCTTCTTATTTATATCTAGTATAGTTTAGCATTACCAGAATGTCAAATAAAAATCAGCCCCTTTCCAGGAGCTGATTCGTCAGTCAATACAGTAAATTAGTTCTTGGTAACAGTATAGACAATGACATCTTCATAGGTACCTTGGCGTTGTGCTGTACCTGGTTCGATGCGATAGGTTACAGGAACGTGTTCAGTTGAAGCACTGGAAGTATTCTTAACTACGAGAGCAGTTTCAGAATTCTTAACCATAGCAGTATCTACAGTGAGATCACCACCCTTGAGACTCCAAGTACCAACACCAGAAGCGGCGGTTGGGATGAAGTCTACACCAGCGGTAGGACCGGTAATGGTAGCATCGCGGAGAGAGGTATCCTCATCTTTGTCCTTAACGGTGATCTTAAGACCAGCAGCGCTGTTAGTACCAGCGGTAAGGTTAGAAGTGGCAGTACCAGCTTCACCTGGGGTTTTATTACCAGCGTCAGCGGTAGAATTATCGTTAGCGATAGAGACACCTTCTTGGACAGTAACCTTAACGGTAGTTTCTGAAGTAGTAGCAGCAAAGGTTGCTAGTGGGAGTGAAGCGACACCGAGTCCAGCTAAGACACCGAAAGTTGCCATGATTTTTGCATATTTTGTCATAATATTTCCTTTATTAAATATTAATTGTTTTTTGTTTTTTACTTGCATTGACCTTCAAGTTATTACTAATTTATCATGCTAATGCTTAGTCGTCAATAGATTTTTCCTGAAATTTAATTGAATTGAATTGTGGAAAACTTTTAAGGAAATTTTCAAGCGATTTACAGAGGTGAAAAGTAGAATCGGCATAGTTCCCTTTTCAAAAATAAATTAACTCTGAAGTATTATCACGCTCGAGTTGGGAAATTTGACGCTGAAAATCGGAAAGCACGGCCGAATCGATAGTGTTCATGGTTATATAATAACAGAATGCTATAATAATAATTATGGAAGGCAAATTTATACAGCGCATTATCCGCGAAGCGGAAAAATTCTTGTCACGAGATTTCAGAGTTTATGCTAAGGGCAGCAAAGGGGATTTGGTGACGGATATAGATTATCTGGTGGAGAGATTTTTGATTGAAAAAATCCAGGCGGAATATCCGAATTTTGCAATTATTAGCGAAGAATTTAATTCGAATGCCGCGACGAATGAGAACTGCTTCATTATCGACCCAATTGACGGGACGAAAAATTTTGCGAACGGTTTGCCACTTTGGGGGATTCAGGTGGCTTGTCGCAAGAATGGGGAGACTATCGCAAGCGTGATTAATTTGCCGGCACTGAAGGAGTTTTATTTTGCTGATGAAAGTGGCGCTTATCTAAATGGAGAAAAAATTTCCGTTCGTGAGGTGCCAGTTTTAAATGCTTTTTATGCAGTGATTGGTGGAGACGTAATCGAGGCAGCCACCAAAATGCTAAAATATGGTTCGACTCACCGAGTATTCGGGTCAGCCTGCGTGGCTTTCGGATTTTTGGCAGCTGGCAGAATGCATGGTGTAAGTTTTCGAGCGAAAAATCCTTGGGACTTTGAACCAGGATTATTCTTAGCCAAGCAAGCCGGGGCGGTAGTGAAGAGCGAGCCTGGTTTTCATGCGGCAGCGATGAATGAGGAATTTCTTAAGATTCTTGAAGATAAAACAAGACGTTAATGTGCTATAATTAACAGAGAAGAAACTATAAATTTAAGGAGTATTGATTTTGAATTTGAAGATTGGAATTGTGGGGCTACCGAACGTAGGAAAATCAACGCTTTTTAATGCCTTAACCAATGCGCATGCCTTGGCGGCGAATTATCCTTTTGCGACGATTGAGCCAAATGTCGGGATCGTACCGGTGCCAGACACGCGCCTCGATGTTTTGGCTAAAATGTATGAAACCGAAAAAGTAATTCCGGCCACCGTGGAATTTGTCGATATTGCAGGACTAGTCGAGGGCGCCTCGAAGGGTGAAGGTCTGGGCAATAAATTCCTCGCTCACATCCGTGAATGCCAGATTATCTGCCACGTGGTGCGCGTGTTTAAGAACGACGATATTTTACACGTCTCGAAAGATTCGAACACGGCTGCAGAAGTGAATCCAAAACAAGATATTGAAATTATTCAGACCGAGCTGGAACTCGCGGACCTCGAGACCCGTGAAAAAGTAGAGGCGAAACGCAAGAAAAATAAGGAACAGGAAGAAAAAATTCCATACCTGACCGAAAAGCCAGTGATTTACATGTTCAATGTCGACGAAAATGAGCTGACTAACGAAGAGCTAAAAAATGAGATGCGCACATTGGTGGCGCCGAATCAGGCGGTCTTCGTGAATGCAAAACTCGAGGAAGAAATGGTGGGGATGACGCTGGCGGAAAAGAAAGATTTTCTCAGTAGTTACGGCGTGGACCACGATGCCCTGTCGGAGCTAATTATTGCCGCTTACGATACCTTGGGTTTGCAATCTTTCCTGACGGCCGGCAAAAAAGAAGTGCGAGCTTGGACGATCAAAAAGGGCGCGACAGCACCAGAGGCGGCCGGCACAATTCATACCGATTTCCAGAGAGGATTTATCGCGGCGAATGTGATGAAATATGATGACCTAGTAGCGCTAGGCAGTGAACAAGCGGTGAAAGCCGCCGGAAAACTCGCCACCGTAGGTAAGACCTATGTGATGGAAGACGGCGATATTGTGGAATTTCGCTTCAATGTCAGCAAATAATCTTCTAAATAAAAATCTAAAAATACTGAAAGCTTAATTGGTGCGAGGGATATACGGATAATCTCGCTTGGAGAAAAATATGATTCTAGGAATTGATGAAGTGGGGCGCGGGCCGTATGCGGGACCACTAGTGATTGGCGCCTGTATTTTGGGTGACTGGCAAAATTCCGAGAATGCAGAATGGATTGAGAAACTGACTGATTCGAAAAAATTATCTGCCAAACGTCGCGAAGAACTCTATGTCTTGATCAAAGAAAAGGCCTTGGCGACCGCGACTGGCTGGGTAAGTAGCGCGGAAATTGACGAGATTGGGCTGAGTGAGGCCCTACGACTAGCCACCAGACGAGCGGTGAAACAAATTCAAAAGACCAAGGTTCCCTTTTCGGAGATTATCATTGATGGCACGATGAATTTTTTGGCGGGGACCAAGCTAGAAAAATATGTTTCGACGCTGAAGAAGGGGGATTTTCTGGTCAAGGAAATTTCGGCGGCTAGCATTCTCGCGAAAGTGGAACGAGATAAATATATGGCGGAATTAGACGCGGTTTATCCAGAATATGGCTTCGGCAAACATGTCGGCTACGGCACGGCAGCACACCAAAAAGCCATGGAAGAATTCGGTCTCACCCCAGAACATCGCCGTAGCTTTCGCCCAGTGCGAGAGATTGCAGAAGATAAAATTACCACCAAACAGCTGGGTGACCGTGGCGAACAGGTCGTAGTGGATTATCTGGTGGAATCTGGCCATGAAATTGTCGCGAGAAATTATAAAACAAAATTATTTGAGGTGGATATTATCTCGCAAAAAGCTCAGATGCTTTATTTTACCGAGGTAAAATATCGAAGCGATCATGATTTTGGCGAGGCACTGGATTTTATTGATAAAAAGAAACAACAAAAAATGCATCTGGCGGTAGCGGGTTTTCTAGCGACACATCCGGAATATGCCGACTTTACACCGATTTTAGCAGTGGCAGCAGTTGGAGAAGATTTTAAGCTGGAAGAGTGGTTTGAGCTCGGTGAATAATCTTTCAATGAGTGTGCGATAAATGGACGGGCTTCGATATGTCGGATTTTAAAATGAATCTAAAGGATAAATTCGTTACGCACAAAAAACAATCCCTCGCGGGATTGCTTTTTAATTAAGCTTCAGTGGCTTCGGCGGCTTCAGCGACGGCTTCAGCAGCTTCAACTTTTTCTTCTTTCAAAGTGTTGACAGCGGCACGGTCAAAGTCGCGAGCGACGAGACGAGCAGACTTACCTGAGCGGTGGCGGAGGTAAGAGAGGTAGTTGCGGCGAACCTTAGCACGCTTGACTACTTCGATTTTTTCTACCAATGGGCTGTGAAGAAGGAAAGATTTTTCGACACCGATACCAGAGGCGATTTTGCGCACAACGATACGAGCAGTGTGAGATTCTTTGCGATCAACACGGATTACAACACCTTCGAAAATCTGAAAACGGAACTTGTCGCCTTCTTTGATTTTCTGGGTAACCTTTACAGTATCACCAGAACGAACATCGACAACAGCTTTCTTTTTCTGAGCGTCAGCAATATTTTTCAAGATTTGAAAACTCATATTTTACCTTTATTATTTAGAAACTTGGTTTATTTTAACATAGTTTTAGAGAAAATGGAAGAGGTCAGAGCTGACACTGGTACTTAGTAGCATCGGTCGGCTCGTAGGTGTCTAAGGTGAGAATAGCATCTTGGAGATTTTTGGGCAAATTATCACATTTCTCTTTCGATTCCGTGGCAAACGGTGCGACGTATTTCCAAGAACCACCAGGTAGATCACGCTCGTAAATATCCGTAGAGACCGCGCCTGAATAAATGGTACGGTTCGGGCTAAGGGGATTTGGATCGTTTGGGTTATTTTCGGTTTTCACGCGACTAAGTTTGGCATAAACTTTGGTGCCATCGGAATTTGTGACGATGCGACCGCCAGTAATGGTGTAATTATCACCTACAGTAGTAACGAGCTGGTTAAAATTGATATTCAAATCATTCCATTTGACGATTTGCGGCTTACGATCGGAGGGGTTTTTCTCGTTTTTATCACCAGTATTCGAGCCGTCGGATTTGGGATCGGAGCTTACCACCTTAGTCTTGGTGGCAGATTCGTACTGGGCGATAATTTCGTCACTATGCTTCAAGTCGTTTTGAAAATTCGTGATGAGTTTGGAATTTTTGGCGTTACTGGCACCCATAGCGATGAAGGCGTAGAGCGAAAGACTAGCGAAGAAGACGGCCAAAATCGAAGCAACCAGGGCAATCGGCTCGGCATTATTTTTTTTCTTTTCACGAAGTTCACTGGAATTATCAATGCTTTCCAGTAATTCTGGCGGTGTACCGTAAGGGGTGGTCGGCTCGACAAAATCGCTTTCGGGAGTTGGTGCTTCCTCGGGAGTGTCCGGCACAAATGGACGCGAAAAAATGTCGTCGGTGGAAGTATGACTAATTGAAGCCTGATTCTGAGATTCTGCTTCTTGGGGATTAAATTTTGGTTCTTCTGACATAGTTTTCCTTAAATTACACGCGAGACTTCGTCGAGAGTGGTTTCACTACGAAGACAAGCAAAAATACCTTTTTGTTCAAGAGTGATAAGCCCGGATTTTTGGGCAGTTTTTTCAATGAGGTCAGTATTAATATCTTCGACATCACCGCGAATGAACTTTTGGACCTCTTCCGTGACGATTAATTGTTCCATAATCACCTTACGGCCGCTGTAACCGAACGGATCTTCGATGCCAGTAGGGACAGCTTTATAAAGCGTGAAATTATTTGGATCAAAAGTGAAGCCGAGTTGTTCATTAATCACCTCATCCGAGAGATTGGAGAGAACATTCAAGACGTACTTACGAGTAGCTTCATCCGGCTGATAAGATTTCTTATTTTTAGAAAGCACACGCACCAGACGCTGCGCCATCACCATACGGATGGAACTCGAGAAGATTGGGTTAGTACCGATGAGGTCGATCATACGCGAAAAAGCGGCAGCCGTGGAATTAGCATGGAAAGAACTTAAAACCAAGTGACCGGTGATCGAAGCCTGAATGGCAGTCTTCGCGGTGTCAGCATCACGGATCTCACCCACCATCACGACATCTGGGTCGAGACGTAGAATACTGCGAAGACCGTCGGCGAAAGAACCGCCCTTGGTAGTATTGACCGGGATTTGCGAAACGCCAGAAATACCATATTCGATCGGATCCTCGAGGGTAATAATCTTGCGATCGGTACTGTTCAAGGCATTTAACATGGAATAAAGCGTGGTAGATTTACCAGAACCGGTCGGACCGACCATGAGGACGAGACCGCGCGGGTGTGAAACCACTTCATGAATGGCAGCAAGCTCTGATTCGGAAAGGCCCAGAAGATCGAGATTGAGCAAGGATTCATCGAAGTTGAAGAGACGAAGCACAGCATCCTGACCGTACATAGTTGGCACAGTTTCGACACGGATATTCAAAAGATGTGACGAACCATCGCGGAAAATATCTTTTTGCATGTGGCCGGATTGTGGGGTGGTGGCAGCAGAAGAAACGCCAGCACGTGAGCCAAGCTCACCCATAAAGACACGGTAACGGTCGCGTTCAATATTGGCGACTGGGTGCAAAATACCATCGACACGCATACGGATGCGGATGTTGTCTCGCAGATTTTCGATGTGAATATCGGAAGCCCCGAGCTTATCCGCCTGATCGAGCAAGAAATCAAAGACTTTGTCGGTACCGACGGAGTTCAAGGTTTGAGAAACTGAAGCGATAGTTTCAGAATCACCTTCACTGGCAATTTTAATATCGTCATAATGCACTTCTTTCGGCGGATCGTAGCGCAACATCATGGCCTGATAGCCGCTATTCGAAATCAAGAAGAAATCGACGCCGTCGCCGTTGACGTTGAAACGGTCGGTAAGCTCCTTGATGGTGCTACGTGGAGTCTGAGAGGTGACGAGAAATTGATATGGTTCCCCGGCGCCACCTTTTTGCAAAGGCAGAACGTAGTCGCGATGCATTTTGGCAATATCAATTAGGCCAAATACCAGAGGTAGGCGCTCTTCAAGCGGGCGCATATCGAGGTATGGAATATTAAGGGTCAGCGAACGGCGAGAGGTGGCCTCTTCCTCATTTTCACGCCTGGCTGCCTGGATTTGTGCTTCATTCATTTGCCTAATTATAACATAAGCAAGTTCAAAATTTTAGACGGATTAACAGATTAGGTAAGAGGTGGATAATCAGTTATAATTATTTGTCTTAACTAAACAATTCGGAACAAGCTGTTTTTAAGTAGTTATCTTCATTATAAAA
>JABZKC010000008.1 GCA_015257485.1 Nanosynbacter sp.
ACAGGATTGTTCCTTTTTTGTTTTAGGTGTCTTTCTTAATTGTTTAACTGAACCCGAGATAACTTAACTATTGACATGTACTATAGTTTATGCCAATATATTAATATATTTGGTAAACAAATATAGATACCAAATAGGCACATTAAGACATTTAGTTTTTCTATTGGATGCTTTATTTTGCTTTTTCGAAAAAATAAAAAGGAGGATTACCATGCGTAGTCATAAAAAAGCAAAGGACTTAATTCCAAAAAAAGAGTCACTAGTCGGTATGCTCTGGTGCCTTAAGTCACTCAATGATGATGAGGATTTAGATAAAAAGATTGGAGAACTATTTGATACTTTTGAAAAATGCGAAACACCAGAAATGGAATTCCCAGAGGGCACTGTAGTAAGACTCTTTAGTTCAAGCCAAGAATTAACAGATAAGGAATTTTTCCTAATTAAACTAGAGAAAGTCGAGATGCCAAAAGCAAAAAAAAGAAAACTTCTAGTCGATTATCATAAACGGTTTTTTAATGAAATTAATGATGTTATTATGGCTGAAATCGATTATGTCGTAAAGGGTAAGATTTATTGTGCTACCTCTAAATTTGGGAAAAAATATTACTTGTATGCTGATTTTAATTGTAATATTTTCAGTCGCCCTTATACCGAAGAAGATTATTTTTGTAATGATGATGAATTTTACTAAATGTTTACCGAGCCCCGCTATGATGGCGGGGTTCTTTTTTTAACTAAAAAATAGCCCCGATTGTGGTCGGGGTATTTTTGATTTCGAGATTAATTTCAAGCTTTATTTAGAATTTTCCTGGACGAGGAAGTTCAAAGTTTTCTCGATAGTAAGACGATTTTTAATGTCTTGGCGGACATTAGGGTTCTTCAAGCTTTCGAGAGCTTCTTTGGATTTCTTGTAAACTTCTTTAAGCTCGTTAATCTTAGCTTCGACGATTTCGTCTTCGACTTCGATTTTTTGATCGCGAGCTAGAATCTGTAAGACAAGAGAAGCCTTAACACGCTTTTCGGCGAGAGTTTTCACATCTTTCATCCAAGCTTCTTCAGTTTGACCGCTTTGCTTGAGGTAATCTTCAAGAGTAAAACCTTGGGCCTTGGCATTTTGTTCCATATCTTGACGAATGAAGCGGATTTGGTCTTCGATAAGGATAGCAGGAGCTTCGACCTTGCTGGACTTCACAAGAGCTTCGACGAGGTCATCCTTGAACTTTTCGTCAGCCTTGACGCGGTTTTGCTCGGTGAGATTTTTCTCAATATCGGCCTTCAAAGCATCAAAAGTTTCAAACGGACCACATTTTTTGGCAAATTCGTCATCGAGTTCTGGAAGCTTAAATTCATTGATTTGCTTAACCAAGACATTGAAGACGGTCTTCTTGCCAGCAAGATTTTCCGCGTGGTAATCCTTAGGGAAGGTAAGTTCGAGATCAAAACGGTCACCAGTTTCATGACCAACAATTCCCTCTTCAAAACCTGGAATAAAGGCATGAGAACCGAGTTTTAACTTGAAATCTTTAGCGGCGCCACCTTCGAACTTTGCACCATCAAGAGAACCTTCGAAGTCAATCACTACTTCGTCGCCCATCTTGGCAGCGCGCTTGACTGGAGCTTTTTCCGCATAAGCTTCACGCACGCGAGAGATGACATCTATAATATCGTCTTCTTTGACGGCAATATCTTCACGTTTGACTTTTAGTTTCTTGAAATCACCGAGTTTAATGTCTGGCAAGATATCAGCCTCAGCCTTATATTCAAGAGTCTCATCAGGGACAAATTTGGTAATTTCCACATTAGGGATCATCAATGGAGCTTTTTTAGCCTCTGAAAAGGCCATCGGCACAGTACGACGAACAGCGATATCGGCAGTGGTCGAAGCAAGATCATTAGGATTGATGTGTTTTTCAGCGATTTCGGCAGGAACCTTACCCTTGCGGAAGCCCTGGATATTAACTTCCTTAGCAAGACGAGCCACAGCCTGTTCTTTAGCAGTCTGCAAATCGTTCTTATCTAGAGTAACGGTAATTTCCACCTTGGTCTCAGATATATTCTTTGTAGTAACTTTCATGCCTTAATTATAACATATCGAGAAATAGTTATAATTACAACATTTGCTGTGGAAAACCACAAGCTTAATACTCGATAAAACCGATCAATGGCGCTTCACGCAAATGGCGAACAAAATTAGTAAGCGTAGCGCCTTGTTTGACCCCTGGAGACATAATACCGTCCGGATCAAAGGCCTGGCGCATTTGATGATAAAATTCTTTAATTTCCTGATCAGTCCGCGTGCTAGTGATTACACTTAAGGTGCGACCTTCAGCAAAACCACCAGAAAGCGAGCCGCCGACTTCGTAAACATTTTTAGCGTACGACTGCAAGAAGAATATGAGATTTTTGCGATTCAAAATATCTGTGAGGTCGAATTCTGGTCGAATGGAATAGAGGTCGGTGAGGAGCGAGCCAAATACTGGTAGGTTTTGATGGAACTTTTGCTCGAGAGACTGCAAATTGCGCAGAAAATCTGGCAATTTTTCGGCTGGAATCGAGGTTTTATCTACAATAGCAAGTTTTTCAGCCACGTCGTGACTATTGAGATATAATTTGAGGCCAAAATTAAAATTATTAAAATCAGCTTTGTATTTTTCCTGATTGACATAGGACTTATCAGCTAAAGGTCTCAATTTTTCGATTTCGCGGTCAATTTTCTTAATGCGGAAGAAATTTTCTGCAAAATCTAGATAAATATAAAACTTGGCAGCAGACTGGGCAGTGGCGGTATTTGATTCGAGGAGCTTTGCCTTGCGACCGAGGCCCTCGAGGGTCTTAAATATGCGACCGTCATAAAGATTCATGGTGCGTGGTTCAAGCCCTTTGGCTTTTTCTGTGAAGGCGAGGGCTTGATTAATTGAAGTAAATTCAAAAACATACTGGCGAGTGTGATATTGAATTGGCTGAACCTTTAAAATTACCTCTGTTATAACTCCGAGGGTACCTTGGGCGCCAAAGAAAATTGGCAAAACATCAAACGGTTTATTTTCGCGATTTACCTCAGTAACCATGCGATAGCCGGAGCGATTATGGACGGATTCACGAATTTTGGCGATTACGGCCTGTTTTTTTTCAGTCAAATCGTAAACCATGGTATTAGTTTTGGCATTTTCATCATCATTTTTCGATTGAGCTAACTTGATGCCGCGTTTGGTGAGACTGGTGGATTGAAAAATTTCACCGTTTGGCAAGACTACCTCAATGCGATCGGTGAAATAATAGATGCTACCGTATTTTTTAGCCGCTTCATCAATAAGAGCGGTAGAAATCAGACTGCCAATGGTTTGTTTTCGGGAAGCTACGACGGGCAGTTCCAAACCAAATAAGGCCAGTGCATCATTAAGTTCACCGAGAGTAATACCAGCTTTCACCCGGACTAGACTTTCACGAGTGTCGATTTCTTCGATGGTGTTGAATTTTTCCATGGAAATCAGTAGTCCGTCGGTCAGATCGGCGCCAGTGGTGTCGAGACCTGCGCCACGTACACCAATCGGAAGTTTATAGCCCTTTTTGGCCAATTTAGCACTAAAGCGCAAGATAAATTGAATATCTTCCGCGGTTTTCGGGATACATAGAAAGCGTGGCATCATTTCCAGCACACTCATGTCGCGTGAATAAGCTGCAAGAATCTCCGGCTTGTCCGTAACCAGACCAGAAATATGCGCATTCAAAAACTTCGCAAGTTTATTCATGACCACCCTTTTTCATTAGTAATATTTTAGCATAGGCTTTTTAATTTTTGTAGTTGAATTATTCAATAAATCTGGTTTGATTTTTTGAATGGTTTTTATTTTTTTCGTCGACTAACTACTATTTTAGAACCACAGATTTTTCACCAGCTATTATTTTAGTACGACAGAGTTTCCATCAATTACTATTTTAGAACTACAGAATTTTCACCGACTAATTCCTTCAAGCCGGAAATCAGCTCTGGGCTGGCCTCAATGCGGAATGGCATACGGAGCGGTTTTTTAATATCGCCGTCTTTGAGTACGAGAATAATTTCCGAAAAACCCGGTGATTCATCACAAAGTTCACGAATCGAAGTGAGTGTGGCGGTATTTTGGGGATTTTCCACCAGAACGAAGAGTTTGAGGCTACGAGGATCAGCTTCTGGCGCGATGATACGCTTCGGGGCTTCGGATTCTGCTGATGCGGTTTCGGCTTTCGTGGTTTCCGTGGCGCTAGATTTAGAAGTCTCGGTTTTAATTGGAGCAGTTTTTGTAGCTGCAGGCTTATCTGATTTTGAAGCAGCAGTGCTTGACTTAGTATCAGATGCGGATTTATCAGAATCGCTTTTCTTAGTGGCTGGCTTTGGAATCGTGACGGTTGGAACATCGGTAGACTTTGGTTTGGCAGTTTCTTCGCCAGCTGGTTTACGACGGCGGAACTCCTTTTTCGGGGCTTCCGCAGGATCAGCTAGATGCGTACCAGTAGATTCGTAGGAAGAGAGTTTATCATCAGAAAGAACAGAGATGGATTCGGCGATAATTTTCACATCTGAGGTGATATTACCATCCTTGTCCTTAGCGTTAATGCGACCAGTGACTTTAATCACATTATCAATCGCGAGACGGTCACTATATTCTTCGTAGGTTTTCGGGAAGACGAGGAATTCAAGCTCAGAAGTCTTACTTTCAATCTTCACAAAGGCCATTTTGGTATTGGATTTAGTGAGAATGGTACGAATATTGGTAATAATACCACCAACGATCACTTGTTTGCCATCATTTTCCGGAGTAACCAGCGTGAAAGAGTGGGTTTGCTCTTCGAAATAAGTATCGTATTTATCTAGTGGGTGAGCGGAAAGATAGAGGCCCATGAGATCACGTTCCCAAAGTAGTTGGTCCTTTTCGGAAACTTGAGTAGGTGATGGTTGAATGACTGGCTCAGGAATCGAGCCGGCATCGCCCATCATGCCGAAGAGGTCGGTCTGACCAGAGGCCTTGTCTTTTTGGACTTTGGCGCCATAAGCCTGAATGTCTTCAAGATTAAAAAGAAGATCGGTACGATTATGGAAGCGGTCGAAAGCACCGGTCTTAATAGCAGATTCCCAAGATTTTTTATTGAACTTGGAACCGTCGACACGAGCCGCAAAATCACAGACCGACTTGAATGGACCGTTTTTGTCACGTTCTGGAATGACGATTTCTTCGACCAAGGCCTTACCCATACTTTTAATTGCAGCCAAACCAAAGCGAATCGTATTTTCTCCACCAACAATAGCGAAGTCAGAATAAGACTGATTAATATCTGGGCCGAGCACTTTTATCCCCATACGCTTACATTCAGCAATCTCGATAGCCAAACGATCGGTCCAGCGCATATCAGAAGTCATAAGCGCAGCCATGAAGGCGTCTGGATAATGTGCCTTGAGGTAGGCCGTCCAATAAGCCACTAGAGCATAACACGCGGCGTGAGACTTATTAAAACAGTAGTTAGCGAAGTCGAGCAGCTGCGACCAGAAAGTTTCTGCCTGTTCTTCAGTAGCACCACCAACTTCTTGGGCACCTTTAATAAATTCCGGCTTCACCTTGTTCATGAGGTCGACCTTCTTTTTACCCACCGCCTTACGAAGTGTATCCGCCTGACCACCGGTAAAGCCACACCATTCCTTGGAAATCTGCATGAACTGCTCTTGATAAATCAAAATACCGTAGGTAGACTTCAAGGCATTCTCGAGACCAGAGTGGAGATAGGTAATCGGTTCTTCCCCATGCTTACGACGAATAAAGGAATCAATAAACTGCATCGGGCCCGGACGATAAAGGGCCACCATAGCGATGATATCTTCAAAGCTACTGGCGCGAAGGTCTTTCAAATAGCGCTTCATGCCGGCAGATTCCAGCTGGAAGACACCGGTGGTTTCGGCGCGTTGTAAAAGTTCATAAGATTTTTGATCATCGAGTGGAATACTATAAAGATCGACGTCATCGTGATACACCTTACGAATCATACGCAAGGCATTATTAATCACCGAAAGGTTAGAAAGACCCAAAAAGTCCATCTTAAGTAGACCTAATTCCTCGACTTGAGTCGAAGGATATTGAGTAGCTAGTGGACCCTTGGCGGAAACTTCAAGTGGCAAGAATTTGACCAAATCATCCGGCGCAATCACCACGCCACAGGCATGCACGCCGTGAGAGCGAATAGTACCTTCGAGCTTGGAAGCGTAATCGATCACGCGCTTAGCGACCGGATTGTGCTCATATTCATGCTTAAGGTCGGGTGCGGTCTTAATGGCGTCAGTTAATTTGACATGGTGGCCCATCACGGGGTCTGGCACGAGTTTAGCGATACGGTCAGCCTCGGCATAGGGCACTTCGAGTACACGCGCCACGTCACGCACGGCGTTTTTGGCCATCATTTTACCAAAGGTGACGATGTTGGCCACGCGACCTTTACCGTATTTTTCGGTACAATATTCAATCACTTCATCGCGCCGGGTATCCTGGATGTCGGTATCAATATCTGGCATGGAGACACGATCCGGGTTCAAGAAACGCTCGAAGAGAAGACCATATTTCATCGGATCAAGCTCGGTAATACGTAAAGCATAAGCTAGAATGGAACCGGCAGCCGAACCACGGCCTGGACCATAAATAATACGCTTAGTTTTGCCCCACATAATAAAATCTTGCACGATCAAGAAGTAACCATTGTAACCCATACGGTCGACAACACTCAATTCATAATCGATACGTTCAAGAATTTCTGGAGATAATAATTTTCGACACTCTTCGACCGACCAATCTTGTACTTCTTCCTGAGTTTTACCACCATAGCGAAAAGCTAGGCCACGAAAAACCAACTTATCGAGATAAGTTTTGTCGGTCTCACCTTCCGGCACGGGAAACTTCGGAATTAAAATGCGTCCGAGCTTCATATCAACATTACAGCGCTCGGCAATTTTGCGAGAGTTTTTGATAGCGTCAGGATATTCCTTACCCCAACGGTCAATAATTTCTTGTGGTGGAATGACGTGAAGTTGGAAGTCCTTCAAGGTCATACGATTTTGATCGGAAAGATTGGCGGCTGTACCGATACAGAGGAGAATTTCGTGAGCGTCTTGGTCTTCGTGCTTCAAATAGTGGCCATCACAGGTAACGACAAGCGGCAAGCCAGTTTCTTTGGCAATTTGCTGTAAGCCTTGATTGATGCGATCCTGCACTTCCCAGTGGGTGGGGGACTCTGGATGACCGTGATCTTGCATCTCGAGATAAAAACGATCTTTGTAAACTTCCTTATACCAATCAACTAATTTCCTAGCACCATCGAGGTCGCCATTCTTCAGACGAACAGAAATTTCGGAACTTGCGCAACCCGAGAGACAGATAATCCCCTCGTTATACTTTTCCATGATTTCATGGTCAATACGAGGTTTATAATATTTACCATTAATTTCCGCTTCAGTAGCGAGACGACAGAGATTTTCAAAACCCTGGTCATTCATAGCCAGCAAGGTAATGTGATAACGCACCTTATCATGCGCGGGATCCTTATCGGTGCGTTTCCTGGCCGCCACATAAGCTTCGAGACCAAGAATCGGTTTGATGCCAGCAGATTGCCCCTCCTTATAAAGCTCAATCAGGCTCGACATAGTACCGTGGTCGGTGACCGCCACGGCCTGCATGCCAGTTTCTTTGACATACTTAATGAGATCTGGAACCTTAGTCAGACCATCAAGAAGTGAGTAATGCGTATGATTATGTAGATGCACAAAATCCGCCGGAGCCAAGATATGGTCTGGTGAATCAATTTCTTCGCAAAACTTCAAAAAATCGTCGTTATTTGCCTCGGTAGATGGAGAGGCCTCTGCGGGTGCCGACATTTACTCCTCAGTATCGTCGGTTAATTCTTCAGAAACTGCGTCTTCGACAGGTTCTACAACTTCGTCTTCGATTTCAGCAGCTTTCTTTGCAAATTTTTGCTTAAATTTTCCAAAATTAGTTTTCTGTTCGTGATAAATCTTGCCTAGATTCTCTTTTTGATCGTGGTAGATTTTGCCGCCTTTGGCCTTAATTTCAGCACGAGTTTCTTTGCCAGACTTTGGAGCAGAAAGAACCCCAGCAATCGCACCAAGAGCCATACCAAATATGGTACCGAGAACAAAATGACCAGTAGATTTTTTCATATTCCTCCTTTTTGTTAATACATTTATATTATATTACTTTGTCGACTTTTTTGCAGTAGTCTTTTTCGCAGAAGTACGAGGTTTAGATGGATTAATAAAGCTCATCAGCTTCTTGGTCAAAATATCTTTCACTAAGCTTTTCGCGAGAGGTCCGACCGAGGTCATATCTTTAATATTATCTGCTACATCATCGGCTTTTTCGGCGATAGATTGACCAGTTTGGACCATGATCTCAATCTCAGAGAGTAGATGAATAAATTTTACCAAGAAAATAATTCCGACAATCAGAAAAACTAACAAAGTCATTGATAAAATCGCTACTAAAATCCATTCTGCTGTATTCATGTAAACCTTTCTACTAATTATTTTAGCATAAGTTGAATGAAATAAAAAATATAACTGGAGCTGCCAGTTATATTTTCTTAGCCTAGCGGATTACGGATCATGTCGTAATCTTCGCAATTAGCATTTAGCTTTGAGATGAAATTTAGATTTCGCGAATAAATTTCTTGATATCTTCACCAAAGTCTTCGTACATGAAGTTATAAGCCAGTGAGGCAAGCGCGTAATTCTTAGGATCACCAGTGGTCATCCAGCGACCTTTGGTCTTTTCGACATAGACATTGCCAGTTTCAGCCATCTTGGTAATCGCATCAACGGTCCAGAGTTCATTGTCGAGACCAATATTCTTTGGATCAAGGTGCTCAAAAACTTCTGGGGTCAAAAGATAGCGGCCATAGGAGGTGAGATTAGATGGAGCCTGTTCAATAGCTGGTTTTTCGATAATATTGTCGAGAGTATGAAGTTCTGCGTCACGAAGCTTAATAATGCCATATTTATTCAAAACTTCGCGTGGCATTTCTTGAGAAATAATGATAGCCTTAGCATCTTCATGTTTCTTGTATGAATCAATCAAAGTTTTGATATCAGAGTGACCGAAAACTACATCGTCAGAATAGGCCACCACGAAGGCTTCATCGTCACGGATATAAGGGCGAGCCGAAGCGATTGGAGAACCATTGCCGTATGGATAGCTTTGATCTTGTTTAATCACAGTGATTTTTGGAAAATCTAGAACGCGCTGTACCGGAGCATAGCGATCAAGCTTGCCCTGAGAAGCGAGTTGTTTTCTAATGCGGTTCACGGAATTATTGAAGTAATCTTCGTAAACTCCCTTACCTTCTGGAGTAGCGACGATGATAATTTCCCTAATTCCAGCATCCACACATTCCTCCACCACGAGTTGCATGATTGGACGATTGCCGAGTGGAAGCATAGCCTTAGGTACAGTTTTAGTGATTGGTAGATAGCGGCTAGCAAAGCCAGCGTCAGTAATAACAGCCTTGGTAGGTAACTTATATTTCATAATTTCTCCTTGAGTTTTAATTATACAAGATTGAAGCGTAATAGTCAAAGATTACAGGGGTGAATAAACTTGCTAAATAAAAAAATAGGGCACTTGGCCCTATTTTCAAATTGGCTTTATTTTTTAGAAATTTTCTTCGCAGTTGGCTTTTTGGTTTTCTTAGTAGCGGCTTTTTTAACCGACTTATGCGTAGTTTTCTCACCAAGATTTTTCGACTTATAAACACGATCTGGTTTTACAGAAAGTTCTTTAATGGCAGCGATTTTCTTAGCATTCTTTGCGCGTCTCTCACGACTTTCGATACGTTTTTCACGAAGATCAGTTTCATAATCATGTTTTTGTTCTTTATTATGGATGGCATAAATTAGATTCGAAACACCAAAAATCATCATATAGGAGCCAAAATATTTAATAAATGGCAGATTACCGAGATGGCCAGCGTTCACGACGACGATACCGATAATACAGCCCGAAACACCGGTGAGAACCCAAATAAAACGGTCTGTCAGATCATCCACGGAACCCAGACCAATGAAGATTTCGAGAATACCGCGGGTAATAGTATATAGACCGATAATGGCGAGGTGCCAGATAGCATTTTGATCCTTGGCAAAAAGCAGGGCAAAAGCGGCGGCAATTTCGAGAATTGCCATGAGTAGTGACAGACCCCAAGTTTCTTTCAAATGCGTGCGAGTAAGGAGGTTTAACATCTCGATAATACCGAGACCGAGCAAAACCGTACCTGCGATAACGATGATCGCTTCGAAGCTATTTAGATTTGTAAAAAGTGCGTACCAGCCAAAAAGAAGCGCCAACACACCCTGCAATGCGAATACTAGCCAGTGGCTATCAATATATTTTCGCTTGATTGACATATAATTTTCCTTTATTAATTCTTATGTTTATTTTAGCATAAAAAAGAAAAATAATGCAGAGCTTACTGGAATATCACAAAAAACCTCGAATTCATTTCATATATTCGAGGCTTTTTAGTCAACCTTAAAAATTTAGACGTGACGCACTTTGCGACGCAGGGTTTCAATTGGTAGAGTTTTAGTGTAGTAAGAAATTTTATCCAAGACGAAATCTCTAGCTTCGAGATATTTTAACTCTTCCACGCCAAATCCACGCTTAAAGACTGAGACACCATAAAAGCGGTGCTTAGTATCGTTTTCGTCAACAATACCCCAGAAATTATAGCGCTTGATGCCACGCTTTCTGGCATCACGCATAGCCTCCATATGAAGAAGTGGGGCACCGGAATACTTAGTACCAAGTTCGGAGGAAACGCCATAATGATAAGATGCTTCATTGCCGTAGAAAATCATGAAGTTTTCGGCGAGGATCTCACCATCAAGCTTTGCGATATAGAGTACCGCCTCATCATTTTTAGCAAAAGCGGCAAATTGCTTGGTGAGGAAGTCCTCAGAGAAGGCATAAAAGTCGTGGCGCTTAGCAGTTTGTAATTCAATTTGATAAAAATCATGAATCGCTTTCGGATCGGAAGTTTTTTCGATGGTGATTTGATTTTTCTCGGCTTTACGCAGAGCGCGGCGCAGGCGCTGACGCATGTTTTTAAGAATTTCTTCTTCGGAATTTTCTAGATTAAGGACACCGGCAAACTCCACCGAAAGATACATCGGGGCCTTGCGGAAACCAAGTTGCTGAAAAATCTTGGCGTTCTCTGGGGTATTCTGAAGCTGAGGGCGTACACGGACGAAAGTACATTTTAATTTTTTCGCTTGTAATTTCATGTCGTCGAAAATCAGTTTTTTAACTTCTTGGTTGGTCCAATCAAAAATCGGTCCACCAGCTATGGCAAGATGACGCCCACGCTTGGCTGGTTCGACTTCGCCGGCATAAACTCCGACGAGCTGATCATTTTCGTCATAGACACCACGACGCACAATATCAAAACCACGCGAACGATAGAATTCATAAAAATCCCAGGATTGTAAAAAGTTAGCATCCTGATGTGCGGTGACGAATTTATCCCACTCAGTTTGATTTTCGACGGTTTTGACGGTATATTTCATAGTTTCCTTTTTAATTTATAGATGACGTTTTTTGCGACGAGCGTCTTCGACTAGACGAATCAGACCGTAGTGAAGTTTTTTAACTGGAAGGTCATGGGCATGCAAATAATCAAATTTTTCACCACCAAAGCCAGATTTGAAGGTGGTAACACCAGCAAATTTATGATTCTTCTGACCGGCTGGGGCAATACCCCAAAGATTATAGCGGAGCTTGCCTTGCTTTTTGAGATCTTTCATCACGTGCCACTGGAGAGCGTAAGCACCTGGGAATTTGTAATTTAATTCGGTCGAAGCAGCTTCAAAATAATCTCCTTCTAGCACATCGGTTATTACTAAACCATAGGCAACTGGCTTGCCATCTAGGGTGGCGCGGTAAATCTGAAGATCAGAGCCGAAAGCCTTGGCGTAGGCATTGAGATCCTTACGACGTGGCGGAATAAAACCCTGACGCTTAGCGGTTTCAGCCTGAATCTGATGAAATTCACGGAGAATTTCTGGACTATTAGATTTTTTCACCTTAAAATTCAATTTCTCCGAACGACGCACTTCGTAGCGAGTTTGACGACGCATGTTTTTCAGGAGATCCTCTTCGGACTGAGTGAGATCAACGAAAATTGTATTTTCGGCGTGAAGAAAATAGGAGGCAGAGAGTGACGGAAGTGACTCGATAAGCGTTCGATTTTCCGGAGTTTCCGCGAGATTTGGACGAAAACGCACGAAGACACAATTATTTTGCTTAGCGTAGCGGTAAATTTCGGCCATGGCTAACTCTAGTTCGTCACGACTCTGGTAATCGAGAATCGGTCCGCACGGGATTTCTAAAAATCGGCCGCGCTTAGCATTTTTAATAATGGCCAGACAATAAGATTTTTCACTAAACATCAGGAAGATAGGCTTATGACCGATAGATTTATTGACTTCATACCACTGCCTAGATTGCAAGAAATTAGTGTGCGGCGCAGCGTGACGAAGAGTGTCGATTCGTGTGATTTCAGTTTCGGTAAGAGATTTTTTGGTGGTGAAGGGAGCGATTTTTTCACCTTCTAAATTAACTTCGTATTGATTAATCAGATGTCTAGCCTCAGCGAGCTCAAAAATATTGAGCCAGTTTGGCAGATTGATTAGATGATTGGCGGCAAAAACCGCATTTGGGCAAGCTTTTTCATTAAAATTAGCTTGATTATAATATCTTTCCGGCGAAACTGGTGAGCTATACCAAATGTCATCCATAATAAAGCCCGCGGCCGTGAGTTTTTCTAATAACTCTGCACGATTTTCGACAAAATAGAATCGACGAAGTGGTGTGCGGTGTTTAATTTTCTTTAGATCTCTCAGAGCCAGTTTAGCCTGCCAATGCGTGAGGCGAATAGAATTATCTAATTTAGCATCAGCGGATTTCTGGATTTGATGAGTCTTCAATAAAAACGCGGTATAGAAGCGACCAAAATTAAGGTGACCAAGCTGCAAACGGAATAATGCACGGGTAATGGTGCCAAAAAGCGGATATAAACGAGTGCGAAAACGGTCGGCGAAGCTTGGTAGATTGACTGGAATGGTGAAAGATTTTTTGCGCTTATCGGTCTTACGAAGAAATAGCAAGCCACCAGAAATTAAATCTAGGGATTTTCCCTTACCAAAGCTCATAATCACGGCATCACCGACCATGCCAGCTTCACGGCCATCGGCGTAATCCATACCGATACAGTGCGCAAGATCTTCGATTAGAGCAAGATTGTATTTTCTAGCGACAGATTCGATATTGGCTATATCACAGGGGTAAGCCAAATTATTCTGTACGATCACCGCTTTAATTTCTGGATTTTTCGCGCAAGCTTTTTCGAGGGCTTTCGCGTCAAAGTGAAGATTTTCGAGATTCACATCAAGATAAATCGGCTCACAACCAGCACTGCGCACCGCTTCCACCACTGCGAAGCAAGTCAAAGCTGTAATCGCCACCTTATCCCCAGGCTTAGTGAAATATTTAATAGCCTCAGAAAGTGCAGTACGCCCTGAACCATAAAGCGCAACATTTTCTGCTTCGACTTGATAGCGTTTAGCGACATAGGTTTTTAATTTTTCAGAATCTTTTTTGAAACCAAAGGTAAATAATTGTCTGAAGGTTTTCTTTAAACCAAATTGGCTAGCGTGAGCGATAAACTTCATTAAGCAAATACCTCACTGATAGCCTTGGCCAGGCCTTTTGGATCGTCGATATATGGAGCGTGACGCCATTTTTCGGAAGAATAGAAAGTACTGCCGGAAATCAGTTCATGAAGCTTTTTACCTTGGCGAAGCGGCGTAATTTGATCATTTTCGCCCCAAAGAATCGAAGTTTTTACCTTAATGCGTGACGGATCGAGATTCTTATCAGATTCATGCATGTTGGCTAAAGTTTTTTTCATATTTTCTGGTGCATGAGCATAATCAGAGGCCCCAACTAACTTATGAAAAACTTTACGCAGGATCGGCACTCGCTTAAAAATACCGAAAGTCTTGCTGAATCCGCGTAAAAGATCACGTTTCAAGGATTTTTCATAAATACCCGCACTATCGAGAAGAATTAAATGTGAAAGTTTTTTCGGATGCTTGATAGTGAGATTCATTAGAATACGGCCGCCATTACTATGTCCGAGTACCACAGCTTCATCTGGAAGCTCACGCTTGGCCCAGCGTACATAATCATTAATGGTCCAAACTTTTTGGCTTTGCTCCGTCAGGCCCGGGACATGCAACATTTTAACTTCGATTTTGTATTTATCACGTAAAATTTCAATGGTTTTGGCCCAAGGTTCAACGGTGTAGGTCCAGCCATGAATAATGTATAAAGTTTTCATTAGTTAAGTCCCCTTTTTTCACGGCGCTTTTCTGCGGCCTTTTCACGGCGTGGCAGACGTTCAGCATCGGCCGGATTTAATAATAATTTTTCGATAATCCATTCGAGATATTGGCTGCCCTTAAAGAGAATCGTTTCGCCATTTACGGCATTTTGCTGAATGAATTCGAGAGCCTTTTTGGGATCATCAAAGGCATCGACCTTGATTCCCTGCTTCTTGAGGATTGGATAGGTATATTCGCGGGTACGCCGACCGATTAAAATTACTTGTTCTGGCTGAGCAGACATAATCGCATCAGCAAGTTTTTCATGTTCATGCCGTTCGATACTACCCTGTTCTACCATGTCGCCAATCACTAGCCATTTATGCTTGGTATGCATTACGCGATACATTTTAAGGATCGACTCCATAGAAATCAGATGGGCATTATAGCTACTATCGATAATTTTTAGGTTATTAATTCCTTTCAAAAAAGTATTTCGACCCGGAGCTTCACGCATATCGGAAAAATCACTTGGTATCTGAATATGGAGATATTCACAAAGCTTAGACAACATAGATAATTGAATTGCCAAATCGCGTTGCATAGGATTTTTAAATGTAATAGTGAATTCGTTTAGTTTCGGTTGGCTGGAGAAATTCATAATGAACTCAGTCTTATTTGGATAAACGGTATATTTTAGCAATTCGCTCTTACTACATTTAATGACTTCAGCCTTAGTTTTGCCTTTGGCGACAATTTTATCAATCGCACGATTCATAAGAGCGACATCCTTGTCGATGAGGATTAATTTTTGTGTATTTTCGGGCAAGGTAGCGAATTCATGAGTGATGGCTTTTTCGAGATTCGGAAAGAGACCGGCTTCTACCTGTTTTTCAAATTGTACGGCATGTGAAAGACCCAAGGAAACCCAAATAGTGACTTCTGGTTTTAGCCATTTGGCGAGGAATTCGGCTTCGTGTGGGCGTTCTCCATCGATTTCGACAATATAAAACTTTTCACGATGGGTGTAAAAAAGCGATTTGAGTGGCACACCAATGATTAAGCTAAGCCAGCGCCACTTACTACCACGTACGCCGTCCATATCAACAATATCAAAGGCCACACCAAAGGCAGAATTAGCATTAAAGGAATAGTGCGCCTTAGTTTTCAGAGTAGATTCGACCAAATTCAACATGGTAGTCTTGCCAACTGAACCGGTAATGGCAATCACCCGAGGTTTCCAGCGTTTGAGTGAAATATTGGCAAAAAAACGAAAATAATTCGCAGCCAAAAAATAAAATTTCTTTTTAAGTCTCATTACGAGCGTCATATATTTATTTTAGCATATACTGTTAATTTTTTATATTTTGGAAGAAGCGAGCGGCACGTTCGGTAGTCGGATGGTCCATAACTTGATGCGGCTCGCCGTCTTCAATAATTTTCCCCTTATCAAGAAAGATAAGGCGGGTGCCAACCTCTCTGGCAAAACTCATTTCATGAGTGACAATCACCATAGTGCGACTATGATCTTTGGCAAGGTCCTTAATAACCTCGAGCACTTCGCCTACCATTTCAGGGTCGAGTGCAGAGGTCGGCTCATCAAACAAAATTACCTCGGGATGCATAGCGAGAGCCCTTGCGATAGCCACACGCTGCTTCTGACCACCCGAAAGATTTTTTGGATAATCATAAGCCTTATTTGCGAGGCCAACCCGTCTCAATAATTCCATAGCTTCTTTTTCTGCCTGTTTATTCGATAGATGTAGGACTTTTCTGGGAGCGAGCTTGATGTTTTCTATGATATTAAGATTTTCAAAAAGATTAAAACTTTGAAAAACCATACCAACTTTAGCACGAAGCTTATTGAGATTGGTTTTTGGATCTGTAATTTCCTGGCCATCGATAAAAATTTGACCTTTATCTGGGGTATTCAGCAAATTCAGGCAACGCAGAAAAGTGGATTTACCAGAGCCAGATGAACCGATGAGAACTACGGTCTCACCATCTTGAATCTCGAGATCGATGCCCCGTAAAACTTTTTGATTTTCGAAACTTTTTTCCAGTTTCTTCACAATTATCGACATTTAAGCTAGCCTCTTTTCCACTTTTGACATAATTTTAGTAAAGATGAGGGTGATAGCCAGATAGATAATTGCGGCGGCGACTAGAGATTCGAAGGCGGTAGCAGTTAACGAACGGATATCATCAGCCCCACGCATAATATCGCCGAGACCAATCCAACCAACAATGGAAGTTTCCTTAAAGAGCGAAATCCCCTCGCCGATGAGGCTCGGTAAGGAATTCTTGAGCGCCTGTGGCATCACGACATAAAGTTGGGTACGAAATTCTGAAAGACCGAGAGACCTCGCGGCTTCCTTTTGGCCACTAGAAACACTTTCAATCCCGCCGCGAATAATTTCCGAAATATAAGCGCCACTATTGAGCGAAAAAGCTACAGCTGCGACAATAATTTTCGGCATGTCGCGATACTCGGCAAAAATCACATAGTACATAATCAAGAGCTGCACCAGGAGTGGCGTGCCGCGAATAATTGTGACATAAAGATTAGCCATTTTTTGACAAATTTTATTACTGGAAGTGCGAAGCATTGATATCAAAACGCCGAGAAGAAAACCAAAAAAGAGGGATAAGATAGTCAAAACGATGGTAACTTCGAAGCCGTGCCAAAAATAGATCCAACGCCCGTTGCCGAATATTACTTCCAAAAATTTCATCGTGTTTCTCCAAAATATTTCTTAAGTAAAGCATCCATACGCCCATCCTCTTTCATCCGGTTAATCGTCTGATCGACTTTTTCTTTGAGAGTGAGGTTAGATTTTTTCATGGCAATAGCATAAGATTCATTACCAATCGCGGAGCCAAGAATTTTGAGTCCCGGGAATGCCACAATGTATTGATCAGCCGGAGCATCATCCAAAATTACAGCATCAACTCGACCCGAGGCGAGTTCCTGTAAGACATTTGGCGCGGCTGGGAACTGAATCACTTTGGCACCCTTAATTTCGGAAGCCAAGATATCACCGGTAGTACCGAGTTGAACGCCGATTTTTTTGCCAATGAGACCAGATTTATTAAAAATTTTACTATTTTCTGGCACAATAATGCGCTGGGTGGCCTGATAATAGGGCTCGGAGAATAGAGCATTCTTGGCACGCTCTTCGGTGACCGACATACCAGCCACGGCAATGTCAATCCGACCACCTTCGAGAGCCGGAAGCAAGCCGTCAAAAGACATGTCTTCAATTTTAAGTTCGGCGCCGAGTTCTTTCGCGATTTCGCGCGCGAGATCCACATCAAAACCGACCACCTGCCCACCTTCTTTATATTCAAAGGGCTTAAACGTGGCGTTCGTACCCATGACTAAGACCGAGGCGTCATGAGAAATCACGGTTTCACGCTTCAAAATATCGAAAAACATCCAGAAAAAAGCCGCAACACACCCCGCCAGAATAATCAAATTTTTAATAATTCGGACAGGATTTCGTTTCGGCTTATGCATAGTTTAAGTATAAGGCGTTTAGGATAATTATTCAAGAATGTAATAAAAATCGGTTCAGTTAAACAATTAAGAAAGACACCTAAAACAAAAAGGAACAATCCTATAAAATAATTGGAGCTATTAGTAATAATGATAAAAGAATTAGATTAAGAATTGTAAGGTATAGAAGCAGAATGGCATTTATGTCTTTTTGCTTTATAAAAAATATACAGATACCGTTTTTTAAAGTTAAAACCAAGTATCTGTACAAAATAATTTATTCACCTCCTAGGGCTTACGCGTGAAGTAACCATGCACACCCGGTCGATCCACGCGGAGCCAGGTTTTATCCGCCGTAGATGGATCAGCCAGGTATGAGCCGTTACCACCGCGGAGCTTTTTACTCTCTTTGAACATATTGGAAAAATTTGTAAGTTTAGATGTATTAAAATCATTATTCACATATATTTTTTCTGACCCATTGAATGCAAACACCCAGCCCATATTCGTCACATTGGAAGTGTTGAAATTGGAAAGATTAAGCGAAGTGAGCCTAAACATGTGAGCAAACATACAGCTCATATCCGTCACATTGGAAGTGTTGAAGCTAGAAAGATTAAGCGAAGTGAGACTATACATTTCATTAAACATATACTTCATATCTGTCACCTTAGAAGTGTCAAAGTTAGAAAGATCTAGCGTGGTGAGTTTAGTCATATCAGAAAACATATATTGCATATTTGTCACCTTGGAGGTATCGAAGTTGGGGAGATTGAGTATGGTAAAGTTACGCATGTCATAAAACATCTTACTACTATCCGTATTTAAATAAACCTTTTCTGGTTCGGCATAATAATAAGCGGTCTTATCGGTAGGGTCTAGCCAGAGCTTTATTTCATAGTCCGAATCTTCATCCTCAATATTTTTGGCATTTGCTGTAGTTGCCGGTGGCGTAGAGCTTTTCTTAAAGTGCTCGAAGGCTCCTAGGGATTTTAGTTTTGTATTAAAATCTGGGCCTTCGGTCATGATGGCGATACGATTATAATTATTAGTTATGATAGAAAATACCAACTTATTTGTATATCTACCACTTTCAAGATTATCACTTAATTTCATGCCGATACTTAACTGGTTCGATTCATTGCCGTTAGTTTTTCCTGCAGTCTGTAAGATTTGCGCAGGAGTAGACAATGCTGGGATCGGAGCATAGCTCGTGGACGCCCCAAACTTATAGCCCCAAGTATTATTAGAAAAATCTCCCAGTGGTCCAGCAGAAGAAATTGAATTAATTTTCGCATTAGTCGTAGAATCGTTATTCACTAGCGCGGTTTCATCGGTCTCTGAATTTAAGGTTGCTGTATAGCCAGTCTTGTTATTTGTGTTTACTGTAAGATTTAGTGGGATTTCTGTGGTTTTGTCCGTAGAGTTAATTACTTGGTTGCCGTTCACCTGTAGATTCGCTTGGTCCACGGAAGCTGAAAGTGTCGGCATGAATAAGGCAAAAGTATTATTGCCGAAAATTAAATTAGAAAAAGATATTAGAGTCAGAAATAATACTAAAATCTTTAATTCTCTATTAAACCACCCCCCCCCCATGAGGTTTTGTATGTGATTTTTGGCCTTGCATATAATTTTATTTTAGCATAAACAAAATCAAAAATCAGCATTAAAATTACTTATGGTTTAACTAAATAATTCGGAACAAGACGTCTTTAAGTAATTGTCTTCATATTTTTCAGCTTTAAAATCAGCATCAATCATCCAATGACCACGGAGACGAAAGGCTGGAATAGTACCACGAATAGCTTTATTGATAGCTGATTGAACGCTCATTTGGTTTTGCTTCGCCCAGTCGGAGACGGAGACAATTTTCAGCGTGGTTAGACGCGTTATCCGACGGTAAAGAGCCTCGATGAGAAGCTTAGCAAAAAATTCTGATAATTGATCAAGTTTGTTGAGTTTTGAATATTTCTCTAGGGCTGGATAGTATTCCTCATTTTTCGATTTATTAGGAATCAAGATAGGCGGCAGATTAAGCAGGTCCAATTGTTCATTAATGAGTAGTCGTCCGATTCGACCGTTACCGTCGATAAACGGATGAATATTTTCAAATTCGGCATGAAAATAGACGATTTTGTCGAGAAAATATTGGTCGTCTAATTCGTTATATTTTTCAACTAAATCTGACATAAAACCGTGGACGAATTGTGGATTCGCGCCGATATGATTCCCTACGCGCACCCACTCCTTATTAGTGCGAAATCGGCCGGCAGCATCATCACGAATATTCTGCATCAAAATACTATGAAGCTTAAGAATCAGCGAAACAGAAATTTCGGTTCCCGGATTATCCAGGAGCATCTCCATGGCTTTCGCGAGATTGGTAGCCTCAAAAACGTTTAAAATTGTCATTTTCGGTAGTTTTAAATGGTTATGGTTTTTGTGTAAAATAACCCTGTGCAGGTGGATTATCAAAGCGGAACCAATCTTTAGTGGCCATAGATGGATTTTCTAGATGAGAACCTTGACCACCACGGAGCTTCACGCGATTTTTGAATACATCTTTAATACCATCACCAGGAGTACCATCGTCCTGGGTTTTGAAATGATCTTGCCAATACGAATATTCGGTGAGCTTAAATTCATTAGTAGTATAGATTTTCTCCAGCTGATCACGAGACGGGTCATCGATGGCAAACATTCCAGCCAGACTGAAGGTTTTTTGAATATCCACTTCGCCAAGATCAATACTCTTTAGGCTATAGGTATTGTGGAACATATAGTCTAAATTATTAGCCATCTCAAAGCTGAAATCTGGGCCCAATTTAAGATCAGAAAGTGCCTCCATACCATCAAACATACCTGTCATATCGGTGGCCTTTCGACTATTAAAGTTAGTGAGGTCGAGTTTGGTAACCTTCGAAACATCTTTAAAAAGATTCTTCATGTTATCGACCTGGCTGGTATTAAAATGCAAAATATCTAACTCCTCGAGCGCCGTCATACCCTGAAACATAGCCGACATCTCCTTGAGGTTATTAGTCTCAAAAGAGGAAAGGTCTAGATGCGCAAGCTGATTCATACCACTGAACATTTCCTTCATATTGGTAACTTTTGCTGTATTTATCGCGGCTAGATTTAAGTCGGTAAGCTGAAGCCCAGCAAACATTTTTTCCATATTTTCAACATTTCTCGTATCGAACAATGTTAAATTTAACTCTGTGAGAGCAGTAGCATTATTAAACATCGAGCTCATATCGGTGACGTTTTGAGTGTTAAAATGAGTTAAATCTATCTGTCCGAGACTAGTCGCATTTTTAAACATCCCGCTCATATTTTTTACTTTTTCTGTATTGAAATTATTTCCCAAATTAATCTGCGTCAAACTAGAGGCACCACTAAACATGTTGCTCATATCTTCTACATTCGAAGTATCAAAATGTGAAATATCAATAGTATCTAACGCAGAAACCTGTGAAAATAGGCCACCCATATCAGTGACATTATGTGTATCAAATCCATGGATATTTAGATTAGTTAAACTTGACATACCGAGAAACATTGAAGACATATCAGTGACCGCGGAAGTATCAAAATGTGAAAGATTAAGTTCCGTCACAGCCGCCATGCCGGAGAACATTCCCGACATATTCTCTACTTTGCTAGTATTGAAATTGGAAAGATTAAGTTCAGTAATTTGACCAACATCCGTGAACATACCACTCATATCAGTGACATTACTAGTATCCAGATGCGATACATCTAGTTCAGTAAGTTGAGCGAGGCCACCAAACATCTCATGCATATTGGTGACCGATGAAGTGTCGAAATTGGTGATATTTAGTTCAGTTAATTCACTCAACCCACTAAACATCGATTGCATCGACTCTACTTTAGAGGTGTCGAAGTTTGAAACATCAATTGAAGTGAGGCCATAACAATAGTTAAACATACCCGACATATCTTTAACTTTACTAGTATTAAAGGATGAAATATTTAGATCAGTTAGCGCATTATCATTATTAAAAATATCCTTCATACTAGTAACATTCCTGGTATCAAAATGTGACAGATCCAAGGAACTAAGGGTATACACATTATTAAACATTTCAGTCATATCTGTAACTAGACTCGTGTCAAATTTACTTAAATCTAGATCGTCAGCACTATTAGCATCCTTAAAAAGTTGGCTACTGTCAGGATTCAAATAAATTTTATCTGCGGTAGTATAAAAATACAAAGTCATATCATCATTTTCGTCATACCACATTTTGATTGCATAATCAGAATCGGCCTCATCGATATCAAAAGTTTTTACCGATGGATCTGGCAGTGAGCTAGCTTCTTTAAAATGTTGATAACCCCTATAGCCAAGCTCTTCATGCTGGTCAAACAGGTTATAAAAATCCGGTCCAGACATCATGACTGCACTTTTATCATAAAGGCTCGCCACTACTGAAAAAATAATTTTATTCGTATAATCGCCAGATACTAGAGCACTATCTGCAAAAACACCGAGATTGATTTCATAATTCTGTTCTCCGTGAATTCGCCCTGAAGTGTTAATAATGGTTTCTGGGTGAGACAGTGCGGGAATAGGACGATAATTACTATCACTGGATAATTTGTAACCCCAGGAATTAGATAAAATACCTGTCGGCGCAGTCTCGGACGATATGGAGTTAATTTTGACGCCGGATGGATTAGATAGGGCAGTATCATTAGTCTCAGTACTCATTGAGACTGAGTATCCAGCTTTTAAGTTTGCTTCCACTTTTAAAGTACTACTATATTCATTGAGGTGGTTGGCGGAATGTATCGGGAGCTTTCCATCAACTGCGGAGTTGTTTTCAACTGCAGTAGAGAGACTTGGAGTAAAGAGAGCATTGGTTGGAGTAAAAAAGAGTAAGTTGCAGAAAAAAGCAGCCGACATGGTAATCAAGGCTCCACTAATTTTCTTAAAACCAATCAGAATTACTTTACTTCCTTCATTAGCACTCACTTATATAATTTTAACATAAAAGGAATAAGCGCACATTAAAAAAATACCTAACGGCAGTTAGGTATTTTTATGCTTTAATTACATTTTGATTTCGGCATCGACACCAGCTGGCAAAGACAAGTTTTGAAGTGCATCAATGGTCTTTGGAGTAGCATTGGTAATGTCGATAAGACGCTTGTGAATCTTCATTTCGAAAGCTTCACCACCGGTCTTGTAAACGTGAGGTGATTTCACCACAGTAAAAGTACTGCGCTTAGTTGGTAGTGGGACTGGGCCAGAAACGGCGGCACCAGTACGGATAGCGGTATCGACGATTTGCTTGGCGCTTTGGTCGATTACACGATGGTCGTAGGCCTTGAGGCGAATACGGATCTTCAAGCCTTCGTTTTTTGCGTCTGCCATTGTTTTCCTTCTAATTCTATAACTTCAGATGCTCGATGCGTCAATGAGTTTTTAGAATTCAATTAATAATAGTAGATTTATTTTACGATAAAAACAGAGGTTCGTCAAGACAAAAAAATACCTCCCCCGAGGGAGAGGTATTTAGGCTGTTATAGATTATTTGATAATCTTGGTAACAACACCAGAACCGACAGTACGGCCACCTTCGCGGATAGCGAAACGGTCGTTGTTGTTCATAGCGATAGCTGAAAGAAGCTTGACCTGGAAGGTAACGGTGTCACCTGGCATGACGATTTCTTTGTCAGCTGGAAGTTCGACTTCACCGGTAACATCGGTAGTACGGAAGTAGAATTGTGGCTTGTACCCCTTTGAGAATGGGGTGTGGCGGCCGCCTTCTTCTTTCTTCAAGATGTAAACCTGAGCTTCGAATTCAGTGTGTGGGGTGATAGAACCTGGCTTAGCAATAACCTGACCGCGTTCGATTTGTTCGCGTTCGATACCACGGAGCAAGAGACCAGCGTTGTCACCAGCTTCGCCTTCGTCAAGAGTCTTGTGGAAGGCTTCGATACCAGTAACGACAGACTTTTGGGTTGGCTTCAAACCAACGATTTCAACTTCGTCGTTCAATTTGACAACACCCTGTTCGATACGACCAGTAGCAACGGTACCACGACCCTTGATGGAGAAGACATCTTCGATTGGCATCAAGAATGGTTTGTCAAGATCGTGTTCAGGAATGTCAAAGTATTCATCCATAGCGTGGACGAGATCCATGATGCGGTCTTCCATTTCGGCGTCGCCTTCAAGAGCCTTAAGAGCAGAACCCTTGATGATTGGGGCGTTATCACCGTCGAAGCCGTACTTGTTCAAAAGTTCACGGACATCCATTTCAACGAGCTCAACGAGTTCTGGATCAGCAAGATCCATCTTGTTGAGGAAGACGATGATTTTTGGTACGTTCACCTGGTGAGCGAGAAGTACGTGCTCACGAGTTTGTGGAAGTGGACCATCGTTAGCAGCAACTACGAGGATAGCACCATCGATTTGAGCAGCACCGGTAATCATGTTCTTGATGTAGTCGGCGTGGCCTGGCATATCTACGTGAGCGTAGTGACGCTTTTCTGATTCATACTCTTGGTGAGAGGTAGCAATGGTAATACCACGAGCTTTTTCTTCTGGAGCGTTGTCGATCTGATCGTAAGCAACTGATTTGTTAACATCAGATGGGAGACGCTTCGCAAGTACGGTGGTAATAGCAGCAGTAAGAGTAGTCTTACCGTGGTCAACGTGACCCATAGTACCAACGTTAATGTGTGGCTTGGAACGGTCGAAATTTGCCATTCTTTATTATTCTCCTTTAATATTATTCTCCTTGGCACTAATATTAACCAGCCAAGAAGCTAGATATATCTATATATTAATAGATTTTAAAGAATAAGTAAAGAGAAAATTCAGGAAAAAAGGCGTCAAATTGACGCCTCTAAGGTACATATTGCCATTGCGCAAAAATTGACATTTTAACAAAAAATTGTACAATATAGTTAGCTTTTAGGACACTTAAACCCTACGCACATTAAAATGGAGGTGCATGATGAGAAAACAATTCCTGTTTTTGCCACTCGTTCTTGGTTTAGTTGCTTGTAGCGCCCAGAGTAAAACCGCATTACCGGAAGCTTCCAAAATTGAAACCACTGCCAAAGCAGAGGTGAACCATGAAGAAGAACCCGATAGTCCGCATGAAATGGATGCGCAACCTACGACGGCAGTGGCTGACCCTGAGCTTGAGAATAGTGAGGTAGCTGGCCCTATTAAGGACGCTACTTCTAACGTACTGGAAGCCAGGCGCGCCACTAGAAATAATTATAGCTTGGCGCCATTAAAAGACCCGGACCCAAGCAAATCGCATCCTGGCGTATTTCAGATGGTTTCCGAATTCAATATCGAAGACGTAGAGAATCTGAGAGACCACCTCGAAGCCCAGTCTGGAGGATATATGCCAGATTTAATGGTGCCAAGTAACGTAATTCTTTTCCCGAAACATTTAACTCAGAGTATCAGCGGAAATTCTGTACTCGAGGTAAATACGGATGCCGGAGAGAATAACTATTACCACTATCGGAACATACCGACTTATATTAAGGACGGTACCGATGCGGGATTCTTGAATCCATATCTGAACGGACGCATACCAAACTTCACCGGAGCTGACGGAATTAACTACACTCAGTTCCTGGTGCAGAATCTAGTGGATGAATTTCATACTACTAAGTACGATCCAATGGAGCCGATTGAACCAGATGATCCTAAGAGTATTTCTGTTACGGCGGAGTATATGCTGAGGCGTATCAAACAAGAAGCCTCTGAACCACTCCCAACCCACCAGAAGAATGACCCGAAGACCTACACGAGATTTGGCGAATTCGATCTAGTTGGCTATATGAGAGATAATGGCTTTAATCTCAGATTGGCAGATAACTTCCCTGCACTGGACATCTATACCTTTATTTGCGAAGCGAATCCGAAGTTAATAATTAGATTTGACGCTAATTATGCAGTTAAGAGTCAGCAGGTGGAAAGCCTTGGTAATATGGCAGATCTTGAAAAACGCCTAGTGCCCTACCAGATCGATTCTCGTCGACATATTAGTGGAGAATTCTTCGGTACTGGCCTTAGTGGTATTGAAGTGTATTACGTGAAGGATGACCGCCTTTTCCCGAATTCTGGCTATGGCAGGGCCGATGCAAGACCGGAAGATTTCTACCACGTAATGCATAAGATGAAACTGGTGGACATTGATTCTCTGGATGGACTTGACATCTCCAAGGATAGTAATGTCTTGCTGCTTTCACCAGAACTTTCCACTTTCTACGCCGAGATGCAGCTAAAGTATTTTGTCGAGAGTAGCCCCGACTACGATCCGTCTAATGATCAATATCGTGCATTGTATTATGTGCGTGAGGATTCGGTGGATTTGATTAAACGGGTAGTAGATCGGACTAATGCACTGGTTGGCCATGAGTCCAACTTAAATCGTGATGACTTATTTGCAGATATTGATGCAAATGTAGTTGTAGAACGAAATTAATCTCCAAAAAAGAGCCTCGCAGAAAATGCGGGGCTTTTTGATGCTAAAATTTCACTAATTTTTCAAGTTTTCGGATACCGCAAATAAAACTTCATATAAAAAATAACCTCCGGAGAGGTTATTTTTAAGAGATTGATTACTCTTACTTAGAAGTATTGCGCTTCTCAATGATTTCTTGAGCAACGTTAGGTGGTACTTCCTCGTATTGTGCGAGCTCCATAGAAGAAGCGGCACGACCTTGACTCATCGAGCGGAGATCGGAAGTGTAACCGAAGAGGTTAGCCAGTGGAGCGAAAGCAGTGATAAGCTTGGCGCCACCTTGAATGTCCTCCATAGCGTCGATACGGCCACGGCGAGAGTTAATATCACCGATCACATCACCCATGAATTCTTCTGGGGTAGTAACTTCAAGTTTCATAAATGGCTCAAGAAGCACTGGTTTGGCTTTCTTGATACCTTCACGGGTAGCCAAGCTACCAGCGAGTTTGAATGCGAGTTCAGAAGAGTCGACATCGTGGTAAGAACCATCGTAGAGGGTAGCCTTAATATCGACGACTGGGTAGCCAGCAATCACACCACCATTAAGAGTTTCTTCCACACCCTGTTGGACTGGCTTGCGGTATTCTTGAGGCACCACACCACCCTTAATCATATCGATGAATTCGAAGCCCTTACCTGGTTCATTTGGCTCAAACTTAATCCAAACGTCACCATATTGACCACGACCACCGGATTGCTTAATATGCTTACCTTGAGCTTCGGCAGTACCACGAATAGTTTCACGGTAGGCAACCTGAGGAGCACCAGTATTAGCTTCCACGTTATGTTCACGCTTCAAGCGGTCGATAATGATTTCAAGGTGAAGCTCACCCATACCAGAAATAATGGTTTGGCCGGTTTCTTCATCGGTGTGAACACGGAAGGTTGGATCTTCTTCGGCGAGCTTAGCAAGACCGAGACCCATTTTTTCTTGGTCGGCCTTGGTCTTAGGCTCAACCGCGATAGAAACAGGTGGTTCTGGGAATTCAATAGACTCAAGGTGAATTGGGTGGGCTGGATCACAAAGAGTGGTACCAGTGGTGGTTTCCTTGAGACCGACGATAGCGGCAATATCACCAGCGGCAACCTCAGAAATTTCTTCACGCTTATCGGCGAACATACGGACGAGACGACCGACGCGTTCCTTATTACCGGTAGTAGCGTTTAAGATGTAAGAGCCGGACTTCAAAACGCCGGAGTAAACACGGACGAAGACGAGCTTACCGACGAATGGGTCAGAAGCAATCTTGAAAGCAAGAGCGGTGAGAGGTTCAGTGACAGAAGCCTTGCGGATGACCTTATCGCCAGTCTTTGGATCGGTACCAACAGTTTGACCAAGATCACGGTCAAGAGGTGAAGGGAGGTAGTCAACACAGAGGTCGAGAACTTTTTCGACAATCACACCACGACCATCACCACCAGTCACGAGGAAGAAGTCGCCGTCAAGTACACGCTTACGAAGAGCAGCCTTGAGTTCAGCTTCAGTAATAGCTTCTTCACCTTCGGCGAAGTACTTATTCATCAAATCTTCATCAGCAGCTACAGCTTCTTCCACGAGAAGAGCACGAGCTTTCTTAGCCTTATCAAGCATGTCGGCAGGAATTTCACCAACAGTCAAAGAGTGGTCAGCATATTCCTTGTAGGTGTAGGCCTTCATATCGATAAGGTCGACTACACCACAGATATCTTTTTCGAAACCAATTGGAAGGTGAATGGCGAAAGCATTCTTCGAGAGACGCTTGTGAATAGAGTCGAGAGACTTGTAGAAGTCACCACCGATTTGGTTAATTTTGTTAATGAAACAGAGGCGTGGGACACCGTATTTGGTAGCTTGGCGCCAAACAGTTTCTGATTGAGCTTCGACACCCATCTTGCCGTCGAAAACGGTGACAGCACCATCGAGCACGCGAAGAGAACGTTCTACTTCGGCGGTAAAGTCGATGTGGCCCGGGGTATCGATAATGTTAATTTTGTGACCCTTCCAGGTGGCGGTAACAGCTGCGGAAGTAATGGTAATACCACGTTCCTTTTCCTGTTCCATCCAGTCAGTAGTAGCACCACCGGTGTCACCCTTGACGAGGTCGATTTTGTGCTTCAAGCCAGTACGGTAGAGGATAGCCTCTGAAGTCGTGGTCTTGCCTGCATCAATATGTGCAATAATACCAATATTGCGCAATTTTGATAAATCATGTGTAGCTTCTGCCATGAATTTCCTTATTAATTAATAGTTTTTTAGACTTTCAGGATATTTTACCATAATTTCAAGAAGAAAAAAAGAGCGCGGGGGCTCTCTTTTTTGATGGCTCATTACAGGTGTTGCTCTATTTGGCAGGTGTTGCTCTATTTGGTCACAAACTTAAAAAACTATTGCAATTTTTTGCGCAAAAGTTTCTGAGCGATGGCTGGGTTGGCCTTACCTTTTGAGGCCTTCATAACTTGTCCGACGAGGAAGCCGATAACTTTTTCACTGCCAGCCTTAAAATCGGCGACGGCCTGGGCGCAAGCTGGATCAGCTAGAACTTGATCGACAATCTCGGAGAGCGCACCGAGGTCGTTTTCCTGGAGCAGATTGAGCTCCTTGGCGATTTCGCGAACCGACTTATGATGCATATTTGGATCGAAGAAACGCAAGAAAACCTCCTTGACACTAGTGGAAGAAAGTTCGTTCTTATTAATCATCTCAGCAAGTTCGCGAAGCTGCATAGTGGTCGGAAGTTCGTCATTCAAAAGACTACTATTTTCCTCTGCAAGCAGCACCGAAGTATAAAGATTAGAAATCTTCTGGATGGCATTCTTGGTAATTTCCTTTTCAATGCCATCGGCGTCATAAGCAGACTTTAGTTCGGCTAGACTTTCGACAAGATTTTGGTGGTCGAGAAGAATCTCAAGTTGTTCCTCTGGAATTACCACCCGCAGCATGGCACGATAATCAGCTGGCAAGCGTACTAATTTAGTGCGTTCGGCTTCGACATATTCCTCAGTCAAATGAATTGGCGGGATATCTGGCTCTGGCATGTAACGATAATCGTTAGCCTCTTCCTTGCTACGCTGAGAAGTGGTTTTTCCGGTATTATCATTCCAGCCACGGGTTTCCTGAACCACTTTTTCGCCATTATCCAGCAACTTTTTCTGCCTGTGATATTCGTATTCGACAGCCATTTCGACGGAGCGGAAAGAGTTGAGGTTTTTAATCTCAGCACGAGTACCAAGTTCAGTGCTACCTTTTTTGGCGAGCGAAATATTCACATCAAAACGCATATTGCCATTATAGAGGTCACCGTAAGTAACGCCGGCAAAGGTGAGAATACGCCAAAGTTCCTTACAATAATCGCGAGCATCCTCCTTCGAATGAATGTCTGGCATAGAGACAATTTCAATCAGTGGAGTGTCGGCACGGTTAAGGTCGACAAGACTGTAAGTATCAAAATGTGTGAGCTTGCCAGCGTCCCCCTCGAGGTGGGCATGTTCGATACGAATTTTAGTACCGTTAGGTAGTTCTACGAAACCTGGGCCAATAATCGGCTGATACATCTGGGTGATTTGATAACCCTTCGGGGAATCTGGATAGAAATAATGTTTGCGATCAAAGCGTGAAATTAGATTGATATTGGAATTAAGAGCTAAACCGGCGCGAGTAGCGAGACGTACGGCCTCCTCATTCAAGCGTGGCAACATACCCGGTAGAGCATATTCGACTGGCGAAACACAGGAGTTCGGCTCCTTGCCGCGAGCATCATTATCGACTTCAGAGAAAAGCTTGGTCTTGGTCGCGAGCTGGACATGACATTCGATACCGATAGTAATTTCGTAAGCTGAATTTTCTGACATTAGATAGCTCCTAAATCTTTTAATGCTTGTTT
>JABZKC010000028.1 GCA_015257485.1 Nanosynbacter sp.
ATGAAGATAACTACTTAAAAACAGCTTGTTCCGAATTGTTTAACTAAACCATTTTTGTCAGATTCATAGATTAAAAAACCTGTTTATTATATAATGTCGTTATACATTATCATGGGAGTGAAGATGAATAGAATTCTCAAAATTGACGGAGTAAGAAATATTAGTGGAAATAACTCCGACTATACAGTATATATTTTTAATAATGACAAGGTCGTACGAGTCAACTCAGATACAGGAGAAGTAATTACAAAGAATGTGCCCGAGGCCTATCTTAATTTAATTAGTGTTTATAGTGCTACGGAGAGTGCGAAAAAGAATTCTGCTTCCAATAAAGAGCCTGACACCGATGAAGAAATGATTAATGAAAAAATTCAGTATATCATGAGCGGTAGTGGTGCTGGGCTCGGTGTATTTCTCGGATTTATAAATTATCTTACCATTATAGGACCTTTTATTGCAGCTGTTTTTGCCTTTATATTCTCTAGTAATATTAGTGACAGAGATTATTTGCTAAGAACTGAAGCACGTAGCTTAAATTTCCAAAAAGGTTTCTATAGTTCCACCGGTTTTGGTATCATTGGGGCATTAATTTGTTGTTCGCAATGGAAGCAAGATATGACTAGCGTATTAAATGATAAGCCGACTAAAGCAAGCCAAGATAGACATACAGTATATAAAGCATTATTGATTATTAGTCTCATTTTATGGTTATTCTATATTATTGCTTACATATAATATGTCTTGCTTATTTTTGCCACATTTTAAAATTCAAAAAAATATCTTATCATTAGATATTTTTGATTACTCGCATTTCTAGATTTATTCCTCAATAAAAAATGACCGTAATTTTAAGGTTATTTTTTATTGAGTTTTTATAGCCACACTGGATTTTTATGCAAGTCCATTTCTTTCACAGGAACTTTTGCTTGCATTTTTTTCTCAAAGTAATATAATAACGGTATAAATGATTCGTCTATCGAATTGGCGTCGTTATGGCGATACTTTCCAGATGAGTAATCTGCTGGATAGAAGACGTTTCGAAAAAATAGCGCTTAGGCGCTTTTTTGATTGTTTTAGGTTTTTGTTAAAAAGTTAATATGTCTTTTAATAATACTCAAATACTCTTTATCTCCAGTCAAAGACCTATTAACTGAGCCTGCAACCATATCAGCAAGTTGAATTAAAACATCATTCTTTGAATCACGGTATCTTATCTGTTTAATTGCATTTTTGGGAAGATTCTGCCTGAAAAATGTTTTTACATTACGCTTATAAGACGATCCGCCTTCACCGTCAATTAAAACCCGTGCATTGGTCGATTCATCTAAGACTTGAGATATAGCCCTTAGTATCACTGTATTGTATAAACTACTAGCATCCCTATTAGATGGGATATCCACATTAGTATTTGTTTTATCCACGACAGCGACCGATAATACAAAATTACAGCTATTGATTTCTGAAAGAAAGGCCTTCCTAATCTCTGGCGATGTCTTTCTAAATTTGAATTCGTGATGTTCTCTCCACTTTAATGTTTGCCTAAATCTTTCTATCTTTAAAGCGGTAGCTTCCGCATCATGATCGGTTAAAAATACCGCAGCAACGATTACAAAATAACTACTGGAACCTTTATCCATTTTTAATCCCGGGTCACCTGAGTCGTCAATCGCAATAATCATAATATCTAGCTTGCTTTTAAATAAAAAATGACCACGTTTTTTGAGGTCATCTTGTTGGTGCCCGAAATGGGACTTGAACCCATATGGATTTCTCCATTCGATTTTAAGTCGAACGCGTATACCAATTCCGCCATTCGGGCTTAGAGATATTATACTACCAAAGCAGTGGCTTTTTCTAAAAAATTACCGCATCTACTTCGATAAATTGGAGGCACCGACCGGAATTGAACCGGTGTACACGGTTTTGCAGACCGCTGCGTAACCACTCCGCCACAGTGCCATAGAGATATTTTAGCATAGACTAATAAAAAATACACCAAACTCCCGAGGTGTATTTTATTTACAATATAGACATTAACTTCACACTCAACCTCCGAGGTGCTTTGTCTTCGAATTCAGACGTCTCTCAACTTCGCCCGAATTCTTATCTCTATGATATCATGCTTTTGCTTGCCGTCAACATTGACTTTTGAGATTTTTAATGTTTTTAGTATTGACATTTTCTAATTGCAAAAATGAAGTTTTGTATTTTAATTTATTCTAACTTGCGGGGTTTTGGTGTTCGGTTTTTTATATTCCTGTTCGGTTTTGAAATTTTGTTCGGTTTTTACCCTGTTAGAAATCGCGGCTTTTAGTTTTACGATTTGAGATTTTACAGTTTTTTATTTTTGCCTTGGTTTTTAATATTTAATATTTTCCTTATTTAAGGATGTAAAAATAGCCGCCGGAGCGACTATTTTTTTGAAGATTTTTTAATTCAGTTTTTTTAATTTAAGTCGTAGGCTTTTTGTTCACCAGTAGTGAGATTTTTAACTTGATAGGTCCGACTTTTAGCTTCATTTTCACCGATAATAATGACATTTTCAGCAACCTTGGAAGCGTATTTAATTTTGTCACCAAGTTTTTTATCAAGTAAACAGAGATCTACACTGGCGCCTTGATTAATCAAATGTGCGACCACCTGGTAGGCGTAGGCAATTTCCGCATCCGAAATGGGAACCACGCAGTATTCGACTGGAGCGGACTGATAATTTTCCAAAAGATTATTGGCCGAGAGACAGTAGAATAAACGCGTCAAGCCAATAGAGATGCCGACACCTGGGAACTTTTCCTCGGTATAATTCGAGGCGAGATTGTCATAGCGGCCACCAGAACAGATGGAGCCAAGATTCTTATATTCTGGAAGCAATGTTTCAAAGACCGTACTAGTATAATAATCGAGGCCACGAATGATTAGCATATCCGCAATTACCGACTGACCAATTCCCTGAGCTTCGAGAAGATCGAGCACTAAGAGAAGCTCACTTACACCGGTCATAAAGGTCTCATTTTCAATGCCGAGCGCGACTAATTTTTCGGCCACTTCAGCACGCGAACCACGAATTTGAACGAACTGCAGCAACGTTTGGACTTTTGATTCGTCAGCAACTTGTTCACGTAACTTTACCTCAGTAACTTCAACCGGAACTTTTTCAGCGTGATCGATAATACCGTAAATTTCAGAACTTTTTTCCGTGAGAATTAGAGCTTCGAGGAGACCGGCTAGAATTTTACGATTCGAAAGACGGACCAAAATCGGCGTCTTCACGAACTGCGAAAGCGCATGGAAGGCTGTAGCGACAACCTCAGCATCGTAGCCGATTGGCAAAGTATTGCGACCAATGATATCAGCATCCATTTGATAAAATTCACGGAAGCGACCTTTTTGCGCACGCTCACCCCGAAAATTGCGACCGAATTGTGAGACGCGGAATGGAAAAGCTAAATCATTTTGGTGCTCAACCACGTAACGAGCGAGTGGCACCGTGTGATCGAAACGTAAGGCCTGATCAGCATCACCGGAAGTTTCGGCAGTTTTTACCACCTTATAAATTTGTTTTTCAGTGTCACCGCCCGCCTTAGCGAGGAGAATTTCCGTACGGTCAATCATCGGGGTTTCGATGTGATTGAAGCCGTGGAGATGATAAACCTGCATAATTTGCGATTTTATTTGATCAAAAATGGCCTGCTCACGAGGTAAAAGCTCTTGCATGCCAGAAATTGGGGCAGTATTTATCTTTTTCATACTTTAATTATACCACGCACTATGCTATAATCTAGAGAAGTGGTTCTGTAGCTCAGTTGGTAGAGCAGAGGCCTGAAGAGCCTTGTGTCACTGGTTCAAGTCCAGTCGGAACCACCAAATTTAGCTCATGAGTCAGAATGCCTATAAGGGTGTTCTTTTTTTAATCTGGAAATAAGTGACATTTGAGTGGTTCCAAAAATTTTTGCTGGCATATATCAACACGACCGAAAAAGTCCCTTCTGGAACCTGAAGCGAACTTCCGAATCTTTGACATCACCTATAAGTCGATATAAAATACCAACCTTCTCTGGAATTGCGTTATTAATATTAAAAAAGTTTGAATACTTCATATGATACCATGAGATGCAAATTCCACCTAGTTACTCCAGGTGTTTTTCGACAAAAACCATCTATAAAAGTGGGCTAGCGCAAGAAAAGTAATTATAAATCCAGTATATCCTTATATCGTTCTATGACTATTCTATCAATCTCATTGTTGTCATAGTTAGTTTTATGGGATGCTATCGCCAAAAAAGTAACGGTCTCTCCGTCAACCATAAACCACAGCCTCGGCCAAAGATTCGGTTTTAAGCCTGGCACTATCACTTCGACTTTCCAAAGTTCTCGGCCAGTAACGTCATTATCTACTGTTATCCTATGAATTTTACCCGGACTAATTACGCCACCTTTTGTCTGCTCGATATAAAAATGCGCAACAAGAAGTCTTTTAACTTTTTCGATGTCTTTTTCTATTGAACGAGTTGTTTTATGAAGAGCCTTAAGCTCCTTCAAATAAGCGTCATGCTGCAACCAGGTTATCATCGAAGACTGTCTCCCTGTAGAACGCTAGGCCATAGTCAATAACTTCGTTTTGTTCGGTTGCGATATATGGAGCTTCGGCGTGTGTCAATATTTCTAGTTGTTTACCAGTAAGTTGTCCATATTTTTCGGCAACGCGTTCCATGATGAATATTTCATCTTTATTAAACAGGCTCATATCTGGATCCTTTTTTGCGGTGTATTTTATAGCATTATTGATGTCGTCAGAAATATATACTTCAGTATCTTCGAGTAAGTCATGTTCTATCATGGACTCAAGCACACTCCCCTTATCGATTGGCACCGGGCCCATTTTCCATGCTATATATTTGTTTCCGGTAATTGATTTCATAGATTCTTTATATTCATAATTATCAAAATCAATATAATATAAAAGCTTATATAGCTTCTTCTTGCCCAAGACGCTACCACCTAATTTTTCACATAGAAAAAGAACAGCGTTCACATATTTTTTATCAGATGCTTTAATCCTGCTCATATTTCTATACCTCTATTCTTATATTATAATATAAATAGCATTGATTGGCAAGGTTTCGAGAGTGCATACTATTCCTAATTCTATTTTATCATAAGCATAATATTTTTGCATATATTCGTAATAGCTGGTTTAGTTAAACAATTCGGAACAAGCTGTTTTTAAGTAGTTATC
>JABZKC010000009.1 GCA_015257485.1 Nanosynbacter sp.
TATCATTACCGAGCAAGAATATGTTCGAATTATCCGTGTATAAAATTTGATCTAGAATCAAAGACAAATAATGCAGAAGGCAGGTAGCCAGTGGAGCTAATTCCTTAGCGATATTATGAAAATATAAAATAACTTTCAAACTATTCGGGTTCTTTCGTCTTTTGACAGAAAAATAATTAACTTCATCCGAAATTTGCCCCTTTTGAAAATATGAGGTGTTTATATATGAATAGAGTTTTGTTTTTAGACTGTCTACTTTCTCATTGTTTACTTTAAATTTAAGAAAAATTCGCTTGATGGCTCGATTGATAGATTCATCACTCACCGTCGAATCATCTAAAAATTTTCGCATATCAAAAACTGACCTTTCATGCTTAGGTTTAAATCTGAATACAGAGATATTTTCATAATTATCTGCGTAGTACTCAAAATCTATACCTTCAAACAATCCAAGCTCAGCGGTTTTTTTATAAATCAAATCACTAGCGTAGTGACTGTACGCGTTAGCAGTAATTCTATCTTCTGCTTGTTTGATTATCTTCTGTTCATTCATATCCAGGATTATTGCTCTGGATTGGCGTAGTCGTCATTTTCCAGATAGTTAGGACAGGTATCCTTATCGCCGTCTTCCATATACCAACAGTTTTTGGTGGTATAGAAAGTTTTACGGGTGACATTGTTTTTATCATCGTTTAGTTGTACTGCAAATTCTGGATATGGGAAGTAGTTATCGACCAATTCGACGCGAGCCTCGATGCGACGATATAAGGTATTGGCGCGACCAGTGGAATCAACCTTAGCCTGCACGCCAGTAAGGTCAATCGGGTTACGGTTGCTATCATAAAGTGAAACAGCAAAGTCAGTATCTGGAGCGCCATAAGGCAGTGATAAAACTAAGAAAGTAGCACCAATGTTACGGTCATTGGAATTATGAAAGGTGTTCGGCACTTCAAAAGTGAGTGAACAGAAGAAGCTGCCCCCCTGACACTTAACATAGATAAGTTCATTCTTGTGCTTATCAAAGGTACGAGAAACTTCACTAGCTCCAATTTCGTTAGTACCATTCTTGCTTGGTCTTAGATGCATCGTTCCCTGGTCGGTAGAATTGTCACCACTAGCCGTGATAAGATCGCTCATCCTAAAATTACGGTCGGCTTGATAGAAGGAAGCATTAATCAATGGTGGTACCAAGGAATATTGACCGGATGGCAGTGAGGCATTTTCGCTCCAGGATAATTGGTGACCAATACTTAAGAGTTTAGCGTAATTAGTATCGGAAAACCACTTGATATTGATATATTTCAATTCTTTGATTTTATCACTACGAATTGGCACAATACGGAGACGATTTTCGCCACTCAAAGATGAACGATAATCGCTAAGATCTTCCCTAAGAGTTACACAGGTGTAAGCTTGCACCATATCAGCACCACGGCCTTGATCAAGATTTTTATTTTTTACTTCTTGAATAGTGACACCTTTTTGCTCATCAGTGGTACGACTGAGGACATTAGCCACGGTATTGCAGTCCTGATTTTTAATACCATTCTGCATAGCTTCAATGATTTCCTTACAATTAATATCGGAGCCACCCTCTTGATAACGGTCCAAGCATTCATGATATTTGAGAAGAGCAACCTTAGCGTCTTCCACACCAGCAAGAGCAGAATCGTAGGCGGATTTCGAGAGATCAGAATTACTAGTTTGGCCAGCCTCAGAAAGAGTGAGGCGTACAAAGCCAATCACGATAATGCTAAATAAAAGTATGGCAAAAATCGTCACAACAATGGAGGTGGCACCGCGCTTAGTAGTTAGTAGTTTTTTCATTATTCCTCTCCTTTTCTATTTTGGCCCGAAGTCCTAGCGGAAAAATTAAATTTATTAATGGCGCAGTAATTAAAACCGGAAGATAAACCTATATCTGGTGGTGTTTTGCAGAATTCACCGGTGCCAGTAATATCGACATTACCCCTTAAAGTAGCCAAGATAAAGGTACCGCTATAAAAATGCTGCATAGTGAGAGCATGCTCGGTTGGCGCAAAAACCGTAAAATCATAAAGTGCGATGTCTTCGTTGTTCTTTTTTATGACTTCTTTATATTCATTACCTGTCAATTTATAAGTCGGAGCAATATCCGCCACCTTGTATATGCGATTATTGTTTGCCACGACTTCCATATGGGAACGACAAATTGTGCGATCGGAATCTTCAATCTTAATCAGACGATAATCGTCAATTTCCGTGTCGCCATCGCTAAAAGTCGCGCGACTACCACTCACAATTTCATAATCAATGGAATTTAAGACATAGCCAGTATTCCAGAGATAGGTATAACGCCCAGAACAGAAAACACCAGAAAGTGGCACACTTTCGAGAATCTTGCCAGTTTGCTTGGCCTTGATGGTGCCGTAGTTTTGCTGGTAAACATAAAGCCTTGCTTGATCTTGTAAGCATTTATTTAGTTCATTGGAATTTGAGGCATATTCGACACGACAAATATCAGACAAAGAGCGAGCCGGCGAGGTGGCAATGCCGCGTTGAAAATCATCCACTAGTAAACGCGAAGTGGAATTGATTGCATTCATGATATTTCCCTTTTGATAAATTGATGAGAGATGTACTGCGACAAAAATTACCGAAAGCAGAAGAATTGAAATAAATATCAAGGAAATAGTCACTTCAATGATGGTGAAACCAGAAATTTGCTGAATATTGGTTTTAGATTGTGGAGTTTTGCGATGCATAATTTAACCTAGCTTAACCTCTCTTCATGTAGTCTGGATTATATAAGCGAATGATGGTACCGATGGTAGTTGGGGTAATTTCACCTGGACTATACCAGCAAGTGCGAATATGAAAATCATAAAATTCTGGAGGATAATTCTTATCCATATCTTCGCGATATTTAGCGTCAAAATGGGCGCTGGATGGAACATTAGTAAAGTCACGGACAGCTATAATCCAAATTCCTTCGGCACGATAAAGATTATTAAAAACTGGAGTAGTTCGATAATTAGTGTCGTCATTAATTTCATTAAGATTAGTGGTATCAGTATCTTCCCCATTCGAAGTCCCAGCCGTAGAAGTCGAAGAGAAAACTAGGCGGGGAGCCAGTGGCGATTCTTGAAAAATTCCTGGAAAATCAGTGGCAGAAAGAATGGTGTTTACTGGATCTGAAGCCTTAAGCCTACGTGTATTTAGAATAAAGGCCTTATCGGCAAAGATATTGTGGTTATCACCTACAATGTTATTTTTATCGTAATATTCAGAGCACCTATTTGCTTCAAATTTAGAAATTTCAGTCGGGCTATTGGACATACCATTATTAAAACTAGTTAGACGTTCCCAAATCGCACGGTATTCCTGCCATTTACCAGAATCATCCTGTCCACTAGATTTAACTAATGCACGTTCAGAAATATAAGCATCGTGAATAAAACGCAGAGCTTCAGCCTGAGCATCAATCTCATTACGGACTGTGGTGATTTGCAAAGAATTTTGAATCTTAGCGTAACTACGATTCATCATAGAAACTGAAATGGCGGAGACTAAAATAAAAACCACAAAACAAAAAGTTACTTCGATAATAGTGTCACCACGACGGCTAATGAAAGGCTTTAACTTCGACATGGATTTTCCTCACTATCAATATCAATCAATTCAACAGCCGTGGAATTACTGCCATCAGCATGAATACGAATAGCGCGACGAGCGATACTATTAAATGAATGATTTTCCGAACCAACGCAGATATCGAGATCTTTTTTATTCTGAAGTTTAACATTTTCAAGATAAAAGCCCTTGGACTCGGAGTGATTTAGAGTGCCGAATGCAGGATAAAGACCAGCATCAGCCGCCACGCTAGCGACAGAACCAATACCGCCATACTCACAGCTACCGTTACCAACATATTCATTATTTACTTTTTGCATGAATTGATTAATATTAAAGGTTTTGCCTTTTTCATCATAAATGTAGGTGTGGACGGTACCAGAAATTGGTGAACGGGTAACAAGAAAAGCCCCGATAAAAGAATCGTGATTTTCGGGGTTCTCAATACGGGCCTGCCAAAGTGGTTCATAAACATCGTAATTACCAGCAGTAGTCATCCGACAAGTATTAGCTTCACTCTTCATAGTAATAACATTAGCACCAATACTCCTTAATGAAACCAGAGCGTTGTCACCAGAGGCATTTTCAATGTCGAGATTTTGGGTATAAATACGACCGATCACATCATAAATTCGCACATTATGATCTGGTTGGTTTGTATCGGGATTAGTCTCACCGAAAGTGACAAGCTTACCATAGATGGCACAGCGAGTACGTCCTGGAAAATTATCTGAGGTAGAATTAGAAACTAACCCACCATTTTCATTCCACATAGTATTAAGCGTGCAATAAATACTGCTTCCTTCATCAGCCTCGCGAGGGTTCTTAACATTGACTACTGAGGAATAAACTGATTTCAGGGTAGCAGAAAGTTCGTTATAAGAATCGATGTAACGGCGATTATTAATATTGCCAGAAAGAAAACCCATGACGGAAACAACGAGCAGACCAGTAATCACCAACACAAGCGTCACCTCGATAATCGTAAAGCCTGACCTCCACCAAGTTTTCTTTTTCATAACTAAATTATAGCATAAGAGGTTATAATATATAAAAGAAAAATACTATATTAGGGATTTTTACGCCAAAAAGATACCCGGGCTAAACGCCCGGGTACATAGGTTTAATAAAGGAGGTTTAATCAGTGGTAAGAGTGAAACTTCCTTTACGGCTCTTGGCGTTATAATACGCCGAAAATCGGCGATATCGATAACGGCAAACACCATCGTTCCGAATGTGATAATCTATATCCACTTTGCAGCAACCTTCTAGGTTAAAGCTCTCCCCAGAACCATCTTCATGATGAATTCCGGTTATCACAATATCGGTAATTTGCATCGGTAGATACAGCTTAGTGGCATCATTACTGTGGTTTGAATAACCCTGTGAGATAGTGAAATTCACATGAACTTTCACATCCCTGCTAAAAGCGTACTTGCACGAGTCAAACAAAGCACTCTTGCTCGGTCCATTAATGATGGCATAAGCTACACTCTTGTTATTCATACGAATAACCTCCTTTTTTAATATACTACCCAGATACATTCGTAAAATGGGTTGGTCTACCTAATCCACTATTGAATTAGTGCATTCATTCTATCATGTTTATGCAAATTTGTCAATATGAATTACAGCCTTGTATAATTTTGTCAAATAATACTCGTGAGGTTAATAAAAATATTCTTTTGTGGTTAATGGTGGGGGCGGTTGGGCTCGAACCAACGACCAAGCGGTTATGAGCCGCCTGCTCTAACCCCTGAGCTACGCCCCCAAGGTAGTTTTATTTTATCATAAAATGCTATAATAGGGGAAAGGATTAGGGTGGCACCAGATATTCTTGAGAATTCTAATTATGAAAACAAATAACAAAATTCAATTACATCTGAAACTTAATCAGTTGCGTTACTGGGTGAAACACTCTTTGTTTAGTAAGGAGCGAATTATGTTTTTGTTGCTGCCAACGATGTTTGTGTTTTTGCTTTATTTTTCGGTGCAATCGATTACAAAAAATTGGAACCTACAACAGACTTTAAATACTAAATTGCAGGAGAAGCAATTGATGGAGCTCAAGGTTTCAAACATGAAGCTAGAAAATCAATACTATGCTTCCGAGGAGTATCAGGAACTGATGGCACGTAAACTCCAGGATAAAAAGGCTAACGGTGAAACTATGGTGATGTTGCCGATTAATAGTGAGATCGCGAAACAAAAACACGCCAACCAGAAATTCAGTTCAAACAAACAGGAACAAGACAACTCAAATTTTCGTCAATGGATGAGGTTCTTGTTTAGGATTTAGCTTTTATTTTAAGTTTTAATTTATTACGAAAAAATCCCCTAATTTGGTTTAGGGGATTTTGTAATCGGTCGAAGATTATTTCTTCTTGGAAAGAGTCAAGAAACCGTTGCGTGGGTTTTCATTGACAACGCGATCTTCTGGAAGATCAACTGGGGTACCCTTAGGGTTGTTCTCAGTCTTGGTGAAGAAATAGATCGTTTGTGGCTTGCCACCGCGAAGGATTACTTCTGACTTGTGTAGGTAGTAGGTAATTCCCTTGCTGTTTTTATGACTATAGGCCATTTGTCCTCCTTTAAATAAGTATAGTTTTATATTAGATTAGATAAAGATAAGTGTCAAGAGATTTTATGGGGGTGAAATAGAGGTGGAAAAACTTTTATGCTTTTAACAGGGGTGGCAATCTGGAAAGTTAGTGGGATTATTTTAAGGAATTATTTCAAAAAGAGTAACGCGAGACGAAGGAAGGCAAAAATAATTAGACGAATCACGATAGTAATGATGATAACGACACAAAGTAGAACCGTAATTCCAGAGAGACTTGGGGTCCAAATCGGCGAAACAAAATCGTAGCGATAAAGCGCGGTCGGTGGTAAATCGGCAGTAAGGCTGGTGGTTAGCTTGTCGGTGGCTGGATAACTATTAATCACGCCGGTCATACAATTGAGATAGCCGGGACTATTCCAACCCCAACCGTTACGGATAGCCTGCGGTTTACAGGTTTCCATAGCTTTAGCGAAAATATTGCCGTTGGGATTACCGTCGGGATTTTGGCTGAGCTTGGACTCGGCTTCACGTAAGGCAACGGTGGCCTGGCGATTATATTGATGCTCCAGATAAATTGGACCAGTACCGAAGGTCAGAGTGGTGTGACCGTTTTTTTCAACGAAATTCACGATGGTGTGGGAGGAGCTAAAATCTCGCAGGTTTTTCAGGGCGGTGCGGATGTTTTGATCAATTTCAGCTTGTGGCAAATCGGTACCGTCGGCAGCCTTACCCTCGTCGGCTTTTTCGACCTTAGTTTTTAAGTCCATCATTTTCAGATGATCAAAGCGCAAAAAAGTGGCGGAAAGAAAAAGTAGTGGCAATAGGCTCAAAAATAATTGCCAGGTCTTGATCTGTTTTAAGAAAGTCAAAAAGCGCTTCCTCTTGTCTTCCTGACGCTCCTGTTTCAAAACACCACCCATACTGAATTTAATTATATCATAAGAACTTTTGGCGGAGCCATGGGTCGGCATCGCCGGCGGACATCAAGATAACCAGATAATTATCGGTAAGATCTTGGCGAAGCTTGGCAAAAAGTGCATCGTCTAGCTTATCTGCGGTGCCAATTTCAGGATTATCTAACGAACTAAGAAAGTCACTAGGAGTGAGAATTTTTAGTTTAGGATCTTCGCGCGAAAGATAGGTCGGTAACCAATAAAGCTTTTTTATACCATGAAAAATATCCCGATATTCATCAAAGAATTCATGCTGACGAATATTTTGATGTGGCTGATAAAGAATCACCACGCCTTTTTTCTGCGTACGCTTGGCTTCCTCGAGGGCAACATTAATGGTAGCGCGAATTTCTTCAGGATGATGGGCGTAATCGGAGTAAAGACCATCAACTAGGCACTCAAAGCGACGTCCGACACCTGGGAATTGATTAATCGCCTCGATAATTTCTTCATGATTAACCTCGCGACCGAGCGATTCGAGAATTCGCTGTACCGCTTTAATCGCGAGCGTGGCGTCGAGACGGCGCGCTTCACCTGGCAACATTAATTCCTTGGCTGACATTAAAACTACATCTGGATGTTTGTCAGCCAGAAGTTCGGCGTGGTGAAGATTAGCATGTGGGCCAAAAATGAGGTGTTCACTCTGGGATTCGAATTTCAAAAAGGCTTCTTGATATTCGGCCTCCGTGGCAAAAATATCGGAATGGTCATAGGAAACAAAAGTAATAAGCGAGAGCCAAGGATGAAAAGCGAGGAAGTTGCGGTCATATTCATCAGCTTCATAGAGCAAAAATTGATCGTCCTGATCATACTTAGCAGAAGGCGCAAAATTAAGGGTCGAGCCGACCATATAGGAAGCTTTCAAACCGAGCTTTTGACTGAGCCAGATTAGCATAGAAGTAGTAGTGGTTTTGCCGTGAGTACCAGCGACTGCCACCATCTTCAGATGATGTTTCTCAACAAGGGTTTCAATCAATTCATCGCGCTTACTAATTTTGAGACCAAGAGCCTTGGCGCGTTGATATTCAGGATGTGATTCGGTAATGGCTGAAGTATGGACATACCAATCGATAGGAGTCTTCTGATGAATTTCCGCCAAATAATCACCGGTCTGTGGACCGATGGCGAAGGTGAGATTTTTAGCTTTTAATTCCTTAGTAATGGGACCCTCATGAAGATCAGAGCCAAAGATTTGATGTCCAGCATCGTGGGCAAAAAGGGCGAGCGGGCCCATGCCAGTACCGGAAATACCAGAGATAAAGATGTTCATAATTTTTTCCTAAAGAAGTTAGTATCGTAAATTTCGGCGCCGTGGGCTTTGTAAAAATTCTGGGCTACTTCACGGCCATGACCGCAAGTAAATTCGAGATTTTTACAACCTTTTTCCCTAGCCCAATCTTCGTAGGCCTGGAAAATTAGATCGCCCACACCTTTACCACGAGCTCTACTGCCCACGACAAAATCTTCGAGGTAAGCATTCTTGTAAATTCCCGCACCAAAAGTCACAGAGACGGAAGCCATACCGAGAATTTGATCGTCTTCCACGGCAAAAATTAAATCGTGATAAGGAGACTGAGCGATTTCCGTGAACCAATCTGGGCTGATTTCACCCTTATCCTTGCCACTGCGGGAAAGCTGAATCAGAAGCTCACGCACACGCGTGGCGATTTCTGGTTGATATGCAGATAGACGTTCAATTTTAACCATAATTCCCTTTCTTTATTCAAATACGGTTTCAGTGAGGCGCTCAGCAATGATGTCGGCAGTTTTTTGAATCGCCTCAGCGTCGTCACCCCAGATAGTAATGCGCACCAAATCTTCGGTACCAGAGGCGCGAATATTGATTGACCAGCCGGCAGGGAGATTTTCGGTTTCGGTGGCAATAAACTGCTGGGCGGTTTCCGAGAGATTACGAAAAGCTTGCTTAGCCTGACTATCGACTGGTTGATTCTTGATAGTCTGTGGAAGTTTTTGGAAATTTTGACAAAGAGTAGCTAAGGTCGGCAGGGTGCGTTCAAGGTTTTCAGAGGTTTGGCCAGTTTTTTCATCTTGGATAGTTTGATAATCCGTAAGTAAGGTATCTTCGTTCTGGAATTTTTCACGAGCTTCGGAGAGAATCTTAGTGATGACGAGCGCAGTAAGCACGCCGTCGCCCATTGGTTCACCTGGCAGAATAATATGTCCACTTTGTTCGCCGCCGAGTAAAATACCATCTTCACGCATCTTGGCAGAAACATTTTGGTCGCCAACATCGGTCATGGCAATTTTGATACCAGTTTTTTCCGCCCAACGTAGAAGACCTTTATTAGCCATAATCGTAACGCAGACCTCAGGAATACCCAAATAATTAGCTAAAATCACAATCATATCATCGCCATCAATAATCTGACCGTCGTGATCAATCATTAAGCAGCGGTCACCGTCACCGTCAAAGGCCGCACCAAAATCGAGTTGTTTTTCCTCCACTAATTGAATGAGCGATTCAAGATGAGTACTACCGCAGCCGGCATTAATTTTTTCACCAAAGTTAGCGTCCTCATGAATAGCAATAACTTCAGCACCGAGTTCTTCGAAAATTTGCTTGGCAGTAACAGAGGTGGCACCACAGGCAAGATCTAAGCCAATGCGAAGACCAGAAAAATCTGGTTTCTGACGCACTGAGGTGGTAGCTGGACCAAATTGAGCTAGATAAGTACGGAGATGATCGAGATAGCGCGAAAGGGCGTCTTCATGAAGATCTTCGCGAAATTCTGGACTATGCGTATCAAAACCAGATTCATTTTCAAGCGCATTTTCGATAGCATTGACACCGGACTGCGAAAGTTTAATACCGTAAGGGTATTTTTTCACCATGTGAGAAAGATTTTCACCAGAATCATCAGTGCCAGTACCAGAAAAAGCTACGCCGCCTGGCATGGTAGCCTCAAGTCCACCAATCGTATCACCGCGCTCGAAAATTTTAATACCATTATCGGTGTAGGGATTATGAGAAGCGGTAATATCAATGGCCAGATCATAGCCCATTTCATAAAAAACATAATTGATCGCCGGGGTCGGCAAAACACCCACGGTACCATGATCAATGCCGACAGTTTCCAGAGCTTCCTCAAAATAACGAATCATCCATTCGGTAGATTCACGCGTATCACCACCGATTAAAACTCGAGCCGGACGTTCGAGTCCACTTTCATCCTCTTTTGCATTGCCTAAATAACGGACAATACCGAGAGTAACAGCTTGAATAAAGCCAGGGGTAAAAGCTTCTGCCTTTTGTCTAATACCGTCAGTACCGAAATATTTGATTTTACCTTTCATAACACTCCATTTTCAACTAGTTTCTATTATACATCTTGGAGGTAAGCGGCGCAAAGATTAGTGTTTAGCAAGCAACAACATATATTCGATAACTTTCAAGACATCTTCTTCGGTACTACCACGAGAGAGATCGGAAATTGGCGCGTTAAAGCCCTGAAGAATTGGGCCGGCAGCCGTAAAGCCACCGAATTGTTCCATGGCTTTATAGAGGATATTGCCAGTATTAAGATCGGGGACAATTAAGGTGTTAGCGAAGCCAGCAACTGGAGAATCTGGGGCTTTTTTCTGACCGATGCGCGGATTAATGGCGGCATCGAGTTGCAATTCGCCATCGACTAAGAGTTCAGGGTGAGAGGTTTTAAGTTTGGTAATAGTTTCTTGAATTAAATCAATAGTCTCATCGCGACCACCGGACCCCTTGGTGGAAAAACTAAGGAAGGCAACCTTCGGAGTCGGGAAAATTTTACTCGCGGTTTCAACAGTTTGCACGGAAATATCATAAAGTTGATCAGGGGTAGGATGTTTACAAGCAGCCGCATCAGCTAAGATATAGGTTTCGTTTTCGCGCTCCAAGATAAAACTAGCAGAAAAAGTCGGCTTCAAGAGATTTCGCGGATTCTTCACCCCGATAAGATCACGACAAGCCAAAATTACGTCACGTGAAGAATAATCGATACCTGCAATCAGAGAATCGGCGAGCTGGTTTTTTACCGCAAGACAGGCATGTTCGAGAGAATCGGCACCGACTAGTTCAAAATCGGGAAATTTTTCGCGAGCTCTTTCGATAGCAGATTTAATAATGGGATTTTCTAATTCGGGGAAGACGATGCGTGTTTTCATGCTTTAATTATAGCGAAGAACTGAAAAAGAGGCTAAAACTTAGCCTCTTTCAGAAGTTACGTAATGCTTAATTTAGTCATTTTAGCTGACATTACAGTTGGGATTGCGGCGGTAGGACACATCATAATCATCCTCATTTTTAACGGCGGTGATATGACCGTGATTTACTCCGTCTGGATGCCATTGACCACCGTAATAGAGGTCAATTCGACCTTGCCTGGAAACTAGCTTGAAGTCACTATTGGTGGGTATCCCAATCAGGCGGAGTAACTTATTTAGATAAAACTTAATTTTGGTATCTTCAGGAGAAGTTAGACTTTCAATGAAGCTTTTCTTCTTCTGATAGATAGCATCTTTCTCGTTATATTCCTCCTTTCGTTGGGAAAAGATTTTTTCCCAAGTCGCCTTCTGCTGCTTAGTTTCTTCAAGCTTCTCCCTAATCTTGCAGAGTTCAGGGTGAAGCTTGGGATTGTAGTAAGTATTCTTCTCACTAATCATCTGATCTTTTTTCTTGATTAAATCAAGATATTCCCTCTTCAGATTTTGATTAGTGGGTTGCTGTTGTTGACACTCGAAATTACGCTGAATTTGGGCAATAATTTGACCGGTTTCATGATAAAGCTTAATAGCTTCATCGCCGCCAAAAAAGCTCATCATTTTCTTCAGGTCTTCAATTTCTGCGTTGGTTTCCTTACACTTCTTCTCGGCTTCGTCCATCAATCTTTTCGCAGATTTGATTTCCTGAAGCAGAGCATCAAGCTCGATTTTCTCTTCCGCTAGAGATTTCATGACTCCACCTCCTTTTTTGCAGGTCAATAACTAACGAATAAGCATATAAAACTCCTTGTCAAAGAACTAGCTGTAGCCAATTTGTCACTAGAGTAACACAGGTATTATATCATATTTTTATAAAAATTCAAAATTTTTGGCAAAAAGTGTCGGATAGAGGATTGGAACTAAGTAAATATGCAAGGCATTGGGGAGACCAGAGAAGAAACAAACCGAGGCGGCATAAGCTAAAATCAGGGAGGCAAAATAGAGTTTGGCTGGGGTAATACTAGAGATTAAGCTAGAGAAGTTAGATTTTTTCATAGATTGCTTGGAGGATTGTTTAAAGGATAGCTTTACAGGCTTTTTATGAGAATAACAGAGATAAAATACGCAAGTACCGCTACAGAAAATAATCAAGATGCCGATAAAACCGGTCTCGACTAGAATAGCGATGTATTCATTTTGGGTAATTTCCTTAGTGGAACCAAGCTCTGGAAAGGCCTGATAGAGGGCAACACCAGAGGACCCAAGGCCAGAGCCGAAGAAGAATTGTCCTGGGCGGCTAAGGGCAAGCTTTAGACCCATCTTCGAGAGCTTGACACGAATGTCGGTTGATTCTGTAATATAACCGTCAAAAAGCGGCGTAGTCGAGGTGGAATTAGTACTAGAATTGGTACTAGAATTAGTACTAACATTATCGTTAGGTGCGAGACTAGACGATTCATTAGAGGTGGCTGAAGGGCTTTTAGCTTTGGGAAGAGGGATCTTGATACGACCGAGCGTCATCTGACTAATTGAACGACTAACTCCACCCATAAACGTATCAGAGGTAGGACCGAGTTCCGACATTAAACCTTGAGTAAGCGTAACAAAAATTAGAGGGAATAAGATTAACGAGACGATCTTCGAGGCGACAAGGAGTTTCTTTTTGGCGTAAAATATTTCATAGAGAAAAATTACCGCGATGGCCAGGAAGAAGGAGTAGGTTGCTCCCCTTGAAAAAATTAGAAAAAGTGTTGAAATAATATAACTAGCTAGTGCGAGGTAGCGGATTTTAGCTTTGCGGGTTTGATTATTTTTCGGATGAATTACTCGAAAAATCAGGAAGATGGCCGGGGCAAGTAAGAGGTTACCCATAAACTGTGGTTCAATAGCAAAACCATTGGGGTGAGGAAAACCAAAGGAGAGGTTAGTGCAGCCAAGACAGAGGAAGATTTTATCACCAGGAATATTAAAAGTATTTAAAATGGCTTGTAGCCAACAGAAGCTAGCGGACAAGGTTGCACCCAAAAGAAAGGGGTTTTCGAGTAAGAGAGGAGTCCTTTTTAATATAATATTTTTATAAAAAGTCAAGAGGGAAAGATAAAGACACCAGATGATACCAGCCGTCATGAAACCGCGGAGTTTATTAGGACTCCAGAGAAGAGTGAGCGAAAAATAGAGTGGAATACTGCTCAAAATCAGGGGAATCTGCACGGAGACTTTAGTGAGTGGAGTTTTTTTCGTAATGAGATTACAGAGGTCAGCGAGAAAAATTGGCAACGATAAAATACCCATCAAAAGTAGCCACAACAGAGGTAGGGAAAACTCGTAATTAGATGACTCAGTAGAGAAAAGTGGAATGACTGGATAATAAGAAAAAAAGAGAATGATGGGTAAAATCCAAAAGAAACGACGGTGAAGAGGGAGAAGTTTTTGATTTAAGTTTTCAAGTTTGTTTTGGAGATTATCTAACATGAGTTTTCCCTGTACGTTAAGGTTTTATTTTGGTTCTTTTGGCGTTTTTTGGACTTTTTCGACAAATTGACGAATTTTTCGATGGAAGTTTTCCGTACTAAATTTAGTAGCGGTGGCAGAAATTTCCTGAGGCGAAAGAAAAGAATTTACGGATTTTGCTTCAAAATTTTTCAAAGTTTGAGCAAGGGAATCGACGGATTGCTCCTCGAAGAAGAGACCGTTTTTACCATCATGAATGTAATCGAGTGCTCCACCTTGCTTCAAAGCGATGACTGGACAGCCAGAAGCTAATGCCTCGACTGGAGCAATGCCGAAAGGTTCATTAGATGGAAAAACGAAGGCCTTGGCATATTTAACAAATTCCTTAAGATTGGACTGTGGCAAGACATCGAAGAAAACCACATGCTTCGAGCCGGCGGCTTGATTAATGAGTGATTCGTGAGCCGCACCATTACCGATGAGAACTAAATTAAGTTTAAGCTTCTTACAAGCGGCAATAATTAAATCTAGACGTTTCCAGTTAACTTGACGAGAAAAATTCAAATAAAAGCCTTCGGTGAGAAAACTTTCTGGAAGTTTTTGGAGGATTTCTGGGGCTTTTTGGAGAATTTCCGGAAGTTCTCTAGCGGGTTTTTCAGAGATAATTTGACTTTTATTATGTTTGATGTTGTTTTCTAGTTTTATCTTTGTTTGCTTTTTATTTGAATTATGTTGTGATAATATTTGACAATTTGACTGAATTATTTCACGATATGGAGCGACGGCTTGGAAGTTTTCCACAGCTACAGGTGGATAAATAATCGTGCTTTCCCTTTCGTAAAATTGTTTGATTTCCTGCCGAGCAAAATCTGAGATGGTTAAATAATAGTCTGGGCGCGCGGCAGCTTCAAGGTCCTTGCGTCGTAGATTTTTTACCATCAGGCGAAAAACTGGACGAACCAAAAAATTTAATTTTCCGAAACCTGGGTCCTCGAGGTATTCCCTGTATTTCCCCCAATAATATTGGGTCGGGACATGACAATAACAGATATGAGCACCGGGTTTGGTTTTAACAAATTTGGCATCACAACCAGAAACCGAGATCACCAAATCATAGGCGGTGAGGTCGAGATGCTTGAAATAATTCTGACGCAGAGGGGCGATAAATTTACGTAAAAAGGCCGGAAGGAGATTTAACCAACCGGTTTTAACTTCGGCATCAAGAAACCAGTTAATCTGTTTCGGGCGATATTGAGAGGTATAGATAGGTGCTTCTGGATAAATGCGGTGTAATTCCCTCAGGACTTGCTCGGCACCACCGACCACGGTGAGCCAATCACAAACCAGGGCGATTTTTGGCTCGCCAATTTTCGATTGGGCGGATTTTGTATTGGTGGTTTTAGACTCAACCATTTTCGACTTGATGGTTTTTGATTCAGCCATTTATTTAGCACCTTTTTGGAAGATTACGGCGCGAATGGTTTGAAGCATAATTTGTAAATCGAAGAGTACCGACCAGTTTTGGATGTAATAGAGATCAAGAGAGCGACGCTCATCAAAACTAATATCACGACGACCAGAAACTTGGGCTAGGCCAGTGAGGCCAGACTTAACCGTAAGAAGAAGTGAGCGGTCACCGTAATTACGTAATTCCCCTGGCACAAGCGCACGTGGACCAACAAGAGAGATATCGCCGCTTAAAACATTAAATAACTGAGGTAATTCATCGAGCGAAGTGGCACGTAAGAATTTACCGATGCGCGTGATGCGAGGATCGCGAGCTAAGAAATCACCATTTTTGCGATACTGATGAGAGAACTCAGCGGCAGAAGCAATCTTCCCTTCTTTTTCCATTTTGGCGAAGGCTTCTTCTGGAGTCATGCCAGAGTAGGCGGTTTTCATACTGCGGAATTTAAGAATCTTGAATTTACGATTGTATTGCGTGAGGCGATATTCACTGTAGATAGTTTTCGATTTTGGATCGGAGATTTTAATACAGAGCCAAATAACTAACATCGGAATGAAGGTTAAAATAATACCGATAAGGCTGAAAATAATATCCATGAAGCGCTTAATGATGCGAGCGTTCCCCACGAGTGGCGTAACCTTAACCAAAATAGCCGGTGTACTACCGATAAGCTCAAGCTGGCCCATGTGCTGAGAGAGTGCGGCTTCAGATGGAATGAAATAATAGAGGAGATGATGATTAATTGATTGACGATAAACATATTCAGTCTGGCGTTCGTCGGTTTGAAAAATCACATCAACCGTCTGATCCTTCAAAGCATCCTTCAAGGAAGAATACTGAAAATGGCGAAGTTCTTTCGGAATAAATTTATTACCAGCCACCACTCCAACTAGGCGATAACCATCTTCAGGATAAGCCAAGATTTGATTAATCAGATAGGTAGTATTTTTTGAGTTGCCGACAATAATAGCCCGTTTAGTACCGATTTTTTGCAACATAAAACGTTTGCGGAAGAATTTCAAAATTATTCGCATGACTAAGAGTGAAATAAAGCAAGTAAAAACTGCGTAAACAGCAATTAAGCGGACGGGAAAGAGATTTTCTTGAATAAAAAAATCTAAGGTAATAATGCCCATGATACCCACCACTGAGGCAACAAAGAGACGGTAAAGTTCACTCCATCTGGATTTGGCAAAAATTACATCCTTACGATAAAGCCCCATCACAAAAAGCATGATAATCCAAAGCGGCACCAGGAAAATGAGCGGCAAAATAAATTCCATAGAAGTGATTTCAAAATAATATGGGCGAGTGTCGAGCTTAGTGCGAATCATATAGGCAAAAGCAAAAGAAGCGATAATCGCAATAATGTCGCCTAAGATGAGAAATAAACGAAAAATAAAATCGGAATTTTTCTTCATTAGTCTTATTTTAACCCAAGAGAAAACTTTTTTGAAGAGAGAGAAAAAACTATGCAGATTAGCTGCATAGTTTTGTTTTCGAGTGAGGTGGGTCTTAAATTATTTATTCGACAGTAACCGACTTGGCAAGATTGCGTGGCTGGTCGACATTATTGCCACGATAAACCGCTAAGTAGTAAGCAAACATTTGACTCAAGAGATTAAAGAGAAGTGGCGTGAGCAATTGAAGCTTAGTGTCAATTTTCACAACACCCTCCACTGGTAAATCAACCTCAGTATCAGAAAAGACAATGACGTGTCCACCGCGTGCCAAGACTTCTTGAATACCAGAAACGGATTTTTCGAACAAGAAGCCAGATTGCAACATCACGACTTCGAAGAAACGATCATCGATCAAAGCGATGGGACCGTGTTTTAATTCCCCAGTCGGATAGCCGTTAGCATCGATGTAAGAAATTTCCTTGAGCTTCAAAGCACCTTCGAGGGCGATAGGATAATTCACATCGCGACCGAGATAAATCGCATGTTCGTAATTTGTATAGTTCTTGGCGAGTTTGGAAATTTCATCCTGTTTTTCATGCAAGATACGCTTGATTTCCTCTGGCAGAAGACTAATTTCGTCAACCAAGGCGGCAACTTGACGAGCGTTCAGACCCTTAGCTTCAGCAATGGTGAGACCAAACATTAAAATGGCGATGACCTGAGAAGTGTAGGCCTTGGTACTGGCGACAGAAATTTCCGGTCCGGCATGGACATAAGTACCACCGTCGACTTCACGCGCAATAGTCGAGCCAATAGCATTGACGATGCCGATAGTTTTGGTGCCCTGAGATTTAATTTCACGAAGACAGGCCAAAGTATCCGCGGTTTCACCAGACTGAGAAATGATAAGCGCCACCGAGTGATCTGGAATATAAGCATGGCGGTAACGATATTCAGAAGCAATGACTGGCTCAATAGTGACACCAGGCAAAACTTGCTCGATGAGATAAGCGGCAGTATTAGCAGCATAATAAGCAGTACCACAACCAACCAGAATGATATGCTTAATTTCTTTTAGTTCCTTGACGGAAAGATTTGGGCCACCAAGATGAACGGTATGTTCTTTCGCATTGATGCGTCCACGCAAAGTTTCCTTCAAACTATCTGGTTGTTCCATAATTTCTTTAAGTAAGAAATGATCGTAGCCACCTTTTTGAATAGCGGAAAGATCGGTGAGAATTTTTTCAACTTTCACAGAAACTGGCTGAAGATCGAGGGTTTTAACTTCTACATGATCTTTAGAAATGAGGGCGACTTCCCCGTCATTAAGGTAAATCGCATTTTTAGTATTACCGATAAGAGCCGAAGCATCTGAAGCGATGAGAGTTTCATGTTCACCCACGCCGATAACCAGTGGCGAACCAGAGCGAGCGACCACGAGATGTTCAGTATCATCCGCAGACATTACAGCGATACCATAAGTACCAGAGACGAGTTTGAGCGCCTGAGTCACAGAGTCGAGCAAATCATGCGATTCCTGATAAAAACTATCAATGAGAGCCGCAAGTACCTCTGTATCAGTCTCGGACTTAAATTGATATTTCTCAGAGAGCTCTTTTTTCAAGGCTTTATAATTTTCGATAATACCATTGTGAACCAAGAAAATACTGCCGACGTGATGCGGGTGAGCATTGGTCTCAGATGGATTACCATGGGTAGCCCAACGAGTATGACCGATACCAATATGATCAGACGTATAATGATCTTTAATTTTAGCTTCTAGATTGACGATCTTGCCAACCGCACGTAGTAACGTAGGTTTTTGGTTTTGATCAAGAGTTGCCACACCGGCTGAATCATAACCACGATACTCTAGGCGCTTAAGGCCTGAAAGTAAGAATTCTTGAGCGTTATTTTTTCCAACATATCCGACAATTCCACACATATAACCTCCTTTTTTCGATTATAACAGAAAAAAACACCGCCGGAGCGATGTTTTATGAGAGATAGGCGAGTGATTCAATGATTTTAATGACACTAGGGTCCACTGGTTTCATAGGACAAAAACTAGTAATGTGCTAACAAGTCTTTTTTATCATAAGACAGGGGTAGACATTTACCAAACAAAAGCGTTATGATAATTTTAATAATTTTATGAAAATCTATTTAATTCGTCATGGAGAAAGTTTAGCTAATCTAGGTTTAGTATCAGCGGATTTTTCTATGGACAATCAGAATACTTTATCCAAAAAAGGTGAAAATCAAATACAGGCAATTATACCGGCCTTCCAGAATTGTAATATTGTGCGGATTTTTTCTTCACCGATGAAACGAGCTGTCAAAAGTGCAGAAATATTACAATCTGGCCTAGTTAGTAAACCAAAAATTATAATTGATGGTCGCCTAAAAGAGATTGACTACGGAATTTTTACTGACGATCGAGATAATCCTGAAATGCAAAATATCGCCAAGAGACAAATTGCCGGTGACCAAGAAATTAGCTTTGGCGATGGAGAAAATATACGTGAAATTCTGGAGAGGTTTTTAGACTTTCTAGTAACTACCTATAAGATACATCAAAATGACGAAATCATAATTCTTTCACATGGTCGTCTACTATCAATTGTGAGTAAAAAAATTGAAGAGCTTTGCCAGAAAAAATTAGAAAATCCCAAATAAATAACGCTTCAATAATTGAAGTTGAATTAAATAATAATGAGATTATTTTACTAAGAACTTATTTAAATACCTTAAAAAGCTAATTTTAAAATTGTTTTTTCATAATGTTTATGGTAAAATCTTGGTAGTTAATTAAATAGTAAAATATTAAAAGAGAGGTGGGTATGGATCTGGCATCAGGGACAGATAATGGCAATAACGCCGACCTAAATCAAATACAAAATCAATTCGGCATCCCTCCGATGCCACCAACCGGTAGCGCAATGCCAGCTTTTGATTCTGGCGCAACTTTTGGTGTACCGACAGAAACTATTACCGGTAATAATACAAATTCTACCCCAACTTTCGAAAATAATGGAGCTTCACAAGTCATGCAAGATTTAACTAATCAAGGTCCAGCCCCAATTTTGGAGCCAACCGAAAATACTAATGCGGAAAATACTTTTGCCGCCCCAGCTATGGATTTAAGCAATCTAGGTGTCGAAACCACAGCAGATAAACCAGCAGAAGTAGCTACTGAAGTAAATACCGAAGCTGCAGCACCAGCAATCAATCTCGAGACTACCGCTCCAGTAACTCCTGAAGCTGCAATCGAAGATAGCAAGCTAGAAGACGTAAAGAAGCAAATGCTGCAAGATCTTTATCCATTGATGGATAAAATCAAAATTAATCCTGACCAAAAATTCAAAGTCTACAAACAAATGATCGAGTCGACTGGTGACAAAGAAATGATTACTGCCGCTTACGATACCGCTAAAAGTCTAACTGACGAAACCGAGCGCGCCGAAGCATTACTCTATCTCATCGAAAAAGCTGACAATTAATAGAAAAACCCACTTACTTTTTTAAAACACGCTCTAGGCCGCTTGGCCAAGCTTATAGTTTTAAAAATAGCAAGTGGGTCTTTTCTATCTAATGAATAATAAAAAAGGAGGCTAACGCCTCCATTTTTTTATTTAATACATGCCTCCGCCCATGGCTTCTGGTTCGGATTTTTCTGGAATATCGACAATGAGAGCACCCATAGTGATGGCAGTAGCCGAAATACTAATGGCGTTCTGGACAGCTTCACGAGTAACACGAGCTGGGTCAATTACACCGGCTTTCTTCAAATCTTGCAAACCTTTTTCTGGTTGCATAACATTGATACCAAAGCCTGGTTTCGCTTTTTCAACTTCAGAAAGCAGAGCTTGAGAATTCAAACCAGCATTTTCAGTGATGTGAATGAATGGAGCCTTGAGGGCATTTTTCACAATCTTCGCACCGAGATCAGAATCATCTAAGGTATTTGCAAGATTAACTAGGGTGACACCACCACCAGCCACAATCCCCTCATCAAGGGCAGCCTTGGTGGCAGCCACGGCATCATCGACACGATACTTCTTCTCGTCGATTTCAGTTTCGGTAGCACCACCAACTTTAATCACCGCAACCTTGCCAAGGAGAGCGGCGGCACGCTTGTTGAATTGTTCACGGTCATAATCGGAGGTGGCAAGATTGGCTTGAGATTTAATCAATTCAATATGAGCCTTAACTTCTTTGCTATCGCCATTACCACTGATAATGGTCGATTCATCCTTAGTAGCGATAATTTTCTTCGCAGAACCTAAGAGATCAAGATCGGCGTCTTCGAGCTTCATGCCACGTTCCTCGGAGATAACAGTGGCACCCGTGAGAACAGCGATATCTTCTAAGATTTCCTTACGGCGGTCACCGAAGGCAGGAGCTTTCAAAACGAGAGTATTAAAGACACCCTTAAGTTTGTTCAAGACGAGGAGTGAGAGAGCTTCCCCGCTAACTTCTTCGGCGATAATCACGAGATCCTTGCGGCCAGATTGCATGACTTTTTCGAGAATTGGTAAGATTTCGTTATTAGAAGAAATTTTCTTATCGGTGAGAAGGATGAGCGGCTTATCAAAAATCGCTTCTTGACGATTAACATCAGTGACGAAGAATGGAGAGCTGTAACCCTTATCATAGCTGAAACCTTCAACGATTTCCTGCTCCATTTCGAGACCTTGACCTGGTTCGACGGTCACCACGCCGTCTTTACCGATTTTGGAAATTACACCAGCAATCAATTCACCAATGGCGGCATCCCCAGCTGAAATAGTGGCAACTTCGGTGATTTTCTTGCTATCACCAGTAATCTTTTCAGCAGCTTGATTAATCTTCTCGACGATTTCTGCGCCAGCTTTTTCGATACCTGCACGCAGTTCCATTGGATTAACACCAGCGGTAATCAATTTATTAGCTTCACTTAAAATATTGTAAGTTAAGACTGTAACAGTAGTAGTACCATCACCAGCCACCTTATTAAGCTTCTGAGCCGCGGACTTGATTAGCTTAGCGCCGACCTGCTCGCCAAGATTAGCTTCGGTACTGCCAAGATCGACGGCCTCAGCGACGGTCACACCGTCGTGGGTAATGGTTGGATTGCCGTATGATTTCTCGATCACCACGTTTTGACCTTTAGGACCAAAAGTCACTTTCACGGCGTCATAAAGTTGCTTGGCCCCACTCAAGATTTTTTCCCGAGATTCTTGTGCATAAAAAATTTTCTTTGCCATAATGCTCCTTATTTAATAATTGCTAAAATATCTTCTTCACGAACGATGAGATATTCTTCAGATTGAAATTTCACATCGGTAGTAGAGTATTCTTTGAAAATAATTTTGTCACCGGCTTTGACAGATTTTACATCTGGGCCAACGGATTCAACGACGGCATAGGCTGGTTTTTCATTTTGATGGCCAGCGAGAAGAATTCCAGATGCAGTTTTTTCAGCAGGCTCTGCTTTTTTTGCAACGACACGGTCACTTAATGGATGTAGTATCATATTCCTCCTGTTTGATGGTTATATATCTATTGTAGTCAAAAAATTAGCACTGTCAAGCTTTGAGTGCTAATTATTGCAAAAATCTGGTGTGGTATAATTTAGTAAAGAGGTATTATGAAAATTAAAACATTTTTGATGGATAATTTACCGGATTATAATCGCCTAGTAATTCCATATCATTTGGGGAAAGCAGTACTAGCGGCAGAAAAATATCATTTTCCGGGCAAAAAAATGCGTGTGATCGCGGTAACAGGAACGAATGGTAAGACTTCTACCTGTTTTTTGATTTGGAAGATGTTAAATCATGCGGGTTATAAAACCGGTTTGATGACGACAGTGGCTTGGGGGGTGGATAAACTGGAAGAACAGATTGAACATATGACCACCGTGGATGCGGAAACGCTAAATTATCGCATGAATGAGATTGAGAAACAGGGGGCAGAATTTTTGGTTCTAGAAGTTACTTCACACGCATTAGCGCAACATCGAATTTTCGGAGTGCCAATTGAAGTTGCCGTAGAAACCAATGTCACCCACGAACACCTTGATTATCATAAGACATTCGAAAATTATCGTGCCACCAAGGCTAAATTATTCAAAATGGCAAAGGCCGGAGTGATTAATGAGGATGATGGATCTTGGCTATACTTCGCCACCAAAGTTTCAAATTATATCACATATGGTATAAAGCACGGAATGTTGCAGGCAGAGGAAGTGAAAGAATCAGCGAGCGGCGTGAAATATATCGTGAACCCAAACACGCGTGGCATCAATCATCAATGGAAAAACACTACGAAGTTACCTCGCTTCAAAATCGAAACGCAAATTCCGGGGACTTTTACGGTTTATAATTCCCTGGCCGCTACGGCAGTGGGATTGATTCTCGGACTTTCGGAAGAGCAAATTCATGACGGCATATACAGCTTAGAGTCAGTCGAAGGACGCATGAATCGCATCGATGAGGGGCAAGATTTTACTGCAATTGTGGACTATGCACATACGCCGGATGCGTTTTTGAAAGTATTTGAAGCAATTAAATCTGCTCGCACGGAGAAAACCAAGGTGATTTCCCTGTTTGGTGGAGCGGGACGACGCGATGAATCGACACGTGAAGAGCGCGGAGAGATTGGCGCAAAAAATAGTGACTATATCGTGGTAACCGAAGATGATTCGCGCGATGAAGATCCGCAGATGATTATGGAAGAATTTGCTAAGGGCGCCGAAAAGCAGGGGTACGTTCGCGAAAAGAATCTCTTCCTGATTCAAGATAGAAAAGAAGCTATTCGTAAAGCTTTGAGCTTAGCCAAAAAGAATGACATCGTATTAGTGCTGGGTAAGGGTCACGAAAAAACCATCTTGAGAGGCGACAAGGCGGTGCCTTTCGAAGATATTAAAGTGACAAGTGAACTACTAAAAGAAATGAAGAAGTAGCAAGTAGTAAAAATAAAAAAAGACACCGTGAAGGTGTCTTTTTGATTATTCAGTTTCTTCCTGATTAACTTCGAAGTCAGCAATACCGTTGATGATGTGTTCTTTCGAAAGATTGAGAGCTTGGCCAATCGTAGCGGCACAGGCCATGTAAGAGATATTTGGCTCCCCAGTAAGGAAGGAAGCAACATTGAAACGATAACCGTGATAGTTTAATTCAGCCTCGGAGCCTTTCTTATAAAGCTTACTATTTTCAATACGCAAATCTGAATTATAATCCGTACCGTAGGTCAAGGTATTAGTCACACCCTTAAAAACGGCAAAGTCAAGATAGTGGCGGTCGTCACGATTAAGCACGACGGAATCTGGATTCATGGAGAATAAAGTATTTTCGGCTTCGAGATATTCCTCAGCAGTGAGATCAGAGAGACTGGCTGGGACAAAATCCGTCAAAGCAGCGACCTGAATCGGCATCTTATAGAAAACATCCTTGCGCAAAGAATGAGCTGGCGCGGTCAAAACTAAATAATCGACATCAGCTTTCCAAGCATCCTTGATGAATTTATAAAGATTACCGACCTTAATTTCCTCATCAGAAGCTAGGATTGCTGGGCGGAAACCAGCCTGCTTCAACATATAGTAAACATAATAAGCGGTCACAGTTTTACCGGTGGTGCCAGTGACACAAATGATTTTAAGGTCCTTCAAAATTTTTTCATAATAGTGCGCGAGAAGTCTAACCTTGAGACTCTTCGGACGGGATTTAAGATTTGCTGCATTGTCCATATCTTAAATATACCACAGTTCGGGGCAAAAAATAAAACCAGAGATGAATTCTGGTTTAGTTAAACAATTCGGAACAAGCTGTTTTTAAGTAGTTATCTTCATT
>JABZKC010000029.1 GCA_015257485.1 Nanosynbacter sp.
CCTTAAGAATGACTCCTATTCAAATGTTGCAAAGGTGCTGAACCCTCTAAGGAAAAAATAGGGGTAGTAATAAATTTGGATGTGTATTTTGGCGGATGGATTAAAATGGGGTATTAAGATAATTGACGGTAGAGTTTGAGGAGTTTTTCGATTTGATGAGATTGAAGATAGGTCTTTTCGCTGGCCGCAAGATTTTGGCTGAGTTTTTGAATAAGTTCTGGTTGGTGGTGGATTTTAAGTAAAAGTTCCGCCATAGCGCGAGGTGCTGGAGATTTGGCGCAGAGGCCGCCATGATTTGGTACAATTTCGGTCATATCGGGGTCGGCATAAATAACCGGCAGGTTGCAGGCGGCGGCTTCTAAAATGGTGAGACCTTGGGTGTCGAACTGGTAGGAATTAATAATGGAAAGATGTTGGTTTTTGGTATATTTTTGGAGGATTTTTTGGTGTGGGATAGTGCCGAGAATCTTAATGGATGCTTCATCGAAGTGTTTTTTGCAGAATTTTCGTACTTTTGACATCTGGTTACCATCACCGATAATGGTAAAAATAAAACGGAAATTTGGTTCAAGTTCCTGGGCGATTCGGAGGGATTCTAGAAATGGTAAAATACGCTTTTCTTTCGAAAGGCGAGAAAACCAGAGAACGCGAAGCGGTTCGTGATTCTGGTAGGTGCGGATCTTAGGGGTGAAATTTGTCATTTCTTGATCGGCGATACCGTTTGAAATGACGGAAATTGGACGAGTGACGCCGAAAAGTTGAAGTTTTTTGGCGAAATGTGCGGAGGGGGTAATTACCTGGTCGGCCAGATTGGCTTGGCGAGTCATCATTTGCCACATTTGACGACGCGCGATGGTGGGGGCGAGATTTTTAAGCGCTGGATTTTGATAATCTGGTCTAGGGGATTTTTTCAAGATTGATTTTAGAGTGGTGCGATGAATTAGATTAATTCCAGTAGCAGCTAGGGTCTTAAAAGGATGCGGCACATTAATGGCGATGGCCATATCTTCGCGACCATGCATGGTTTGGATAGTTTTAATGTGATATTTTTTAGCCAAAATCAGACCAGCCATACTGGTGGTAGCTTCGTAATGAATGTGAAAAAGATCAAAGGATTCGGTGAGGTTGGGGTATTTTTTCTCGATAAAACGTACGACCTCTTTGGTCCATTTGGAAAAAGGGGCGCCATTGATTAGAAACTTGGCGGTCGGGACAAGAACAATATTTGGGTCATGATTAGCGCCAAATTTGGACAAGGGATTTTCGAAATCTTGCCGAGTGCCAGGGCAAAAAATGGTGACTTGGTGGCCGAGTGCTTCTAGGCTGGCTTTTTGGGCACGAATGGAGGATGGAATACCGCCAGGAATGCCAAGAAAAACATCGGTAAAAGTCGCGATACGAAGTGATTTGGTAGGTTCGGGTTGAATGGGATCCAATTGGGTAGGCTCCGATTTGGTGGGTTCGGGTTGAATGGGATCCAATTGGGTAGGCTCCGATTTGGTGGGTTCGGAATTTTTGAGATTTTCGAGGTTTTGAGAGTGATGGTTTGACATGTTTTTGTGATAATTTATCTCATATATGAGATATTTAATTTAAAGTAAATCTTTGGTACGATTGATAGATTTGCGTGGACCATTCTTGCGATCGTTATGGAAAGAGAATTTAAGTGGGGTACCGAGGAATGGGAATTTTTCACGAATACAACGTTCGAGATAACGTTTGTAAGACCAGTGAAGGAGCTCCATTTCGCGACCATGAATCACGAACCATGGTGGGCAAGTATCGGTCTGGGTGATGTATTGGAGTTTTGGATGAGTATTTTTCAAACCAGCTGGTGGATGAGAAATTACCGCTTCGTTCAGAACTTTATTGAGTTCAGAAGTCTTAAGTTCGGTATGGCGAGCCAGATCAACTTCAGTAATTAGCTCAAATAATTTAGTAACATTTTTGCCAGTTTCAGAACTGGTAATAATCACTGGAGCAAAAGACAAGAAATTAAAATCGTGTTCTAAGTTATCAAGAATATTGTCGATTTGAGAAAGTTCCGTTGGCTTAGATTTATCAGAAATAGTAGAAACTACAGGGGTGGAATTGTCGAGGAGGTCAGATTTAGTGATGACCAAAATTACACTTTTGTCGGCTTCGATGATTTGACCAGCAAGAGATTGATCGAGCTTAGAATGTGGTTCGGTAGAATCGACAAGTAGTAAACAGATGTCGGATTCTTCGATGGCGGAAAGAGTGCGAATGGCAGAAAATTTTTCAATACCAACTTCGCGCTTGCCTGGTTTGCGAAGACCGGCGGTGTCGAGGAATTCAATGGTCTGACCTTTGAATTTAAGTTCGAGACGATTAATGTCGCGTGTGGTTCCCTGTTTAGAGCTGGTGATGGCCTGTTGTTTTTGGCCAAGACGATTGAAGAGACTGGATTTACCAACGTTAGGACGGCCAATTAGGGCGACTTTAATGGTAGTTTCAGTTTTAGTTTCAGGATCGGCTTCGTTGGTGTTTGGATAAGAATTTAATTCGCGATAAATGCGAGATTTGAGGTCTTTAATTCCCTGTCCGGTAGTAGCGGAAGTTTGATAAGTTTCGTCTGCTTTTATGCCAAATTTGATATATTCAGCAAAAGGTAAGGATTCTTTTAAGTCGGACTTATTTAAGACGAGAAGAACTGGCTTGCGGGATTTAAGTGCCATGCGAGCAATATCTTTGTCACGAAAATCGGGGTATTTGGTAGAGTCGACGGTAAGTAAAATTAAGTCTGCCGAGTCAATAGCATCTTCGATTTGATCCTGGATGGAAGCTTCGAAATCATCTTCAGGATTTTTCAAACCAGCAGTGTCGATAAGGGTGAAAGCTTGATCAATCGTTGCTACCACGCTATCACGGGTAGTGCCGGCCTCACGTGCAACAATGGCAATATTTTTGTGTGCCATGCGATTTAATAGGCTGGATTTACCAGCATTGGTTTGGCCGATGAGAGCGACAATTGGAAGCTTTTTCATGTGTTATATTATAACATCGAAAATAGAGTCTGTAAAGAAAAAACCTGAGTTAACATCTCAAGTGCAACACTAAGCAACAAAAAGAGACATCAATCTAATGTCTAACTATAATCATCGTATTATCGTCATAGGCAGAAGAACGGTTAATTTCATCATATTCAGCTTGGGTATAGTAGCCAGAAACCCGTTCTTTTCCACTATCGATAGGCTCATCTAAACCATTCTCATATTCGGCAATTGCGCGACGAATTACTGGGTTCGAGGCGTGATAGTGTGTCATGGCTGGCGGAATAAAGAATCCGTCCATATCTTCGCATTCTTGAATATCTTTAAATCGCTCGTCGGTAGACGGTCGAAATTCAAACGCATGGACATCTTCTAGCAATGCCTTAGCAAGAGCAACTGGACGACCGGCATACTCTTCAGAAATTATATCCCAATCCGCAAGATCTTCCGTAAATACGCGAGCCGTCCTAGCGCCACGACTCATAGCCTTATTTAAGAATAGCGCAGTATCAAAAGAGCCGATATGTTCTGGTCGTTCCATATCTTCAATGAGAGGAATGGAATCTGAGATTTGCGACAATACACTCCTCATCATTAAAGCTTTCAGAAACAGCCGACTACTTATGCTGTCACCGTCATAAGGATGCTCAAAATAGGTAGGGCGAATAATGTTCTCTTGGAAATCATTATAAGCAAAATTACTGACAATGAGTTTGCCATCTTTAATCAAGCTTTGATTGACTGTAAAATCACGAGTTCTAAAATAGTGGCCTAGAGTATCATTTCCGATACCATGATCAAAAGTATAGTCATCTGGCATAAACTTACGCGAGAGCTCGTCTAGACTATCATAATCAACCTCGCTATTACCCTCTTCATCAGTAATATTTATAAGATCAATATCGCGGATAGGTTCACGCTCACCAGTTATAATTTCTCTTGCTATACTACGAGCCACACCGCCCATAACGGCAACGCCATGCGGCAATTCGCTGAGGAAAGAATAACGATCTAATATTTCCGCCGGTAAAGGAATCTCTTCGAGTGTTAATTTCTCTTCATCGAAGTCGGCACGTTCCTCGCCATAATCATCATCATAGCCATCCTCCTCGTCGTACTGATCGTCGTCATAATTTTCCTCTCCGTAATAATCATCGTCGTTAGTATCGTCCTCTTGTTCGCCAGTAACGCGAGATAAGCCATTGACGGCCAATTCTGCAATATCTGGATCAGATTCTTGCTCATTTTCAAACGATTCTGGATTACTACGCAAGAACTCACTCATAAGATAGAAGAAGTTTACCATAATACAATTATACTCTTTTTAGATGATTTTTTAGGACTTGGAATCTGAATTAACATCTTAAGTGTTGCATTTGAAGGGTTAGAGTAGCTATTTATTGATATTTGATTTTGTTTATGGTAAAATAGAGACATGCCAAAAATCAATTTCTCTCATAATTTTTTGTGGATACATTTTCGAAGGAACTTTACTTTTCTATTAG